>NZ_JAAVTF010000002.1:0-347748 GCF_012102665.1 Haematospirillum sp. 15-248
CCCGATGCATCCGGGTTGACAGTCTTTGCCGATACGTCCGGGGACACGAAAGAGGATTTCTCCGTGCGCCTGAACGGCGTAACCACACTATCCGCCCAAAACCTCATTCTGGACACAACGAGGGTTGAAGCCTTGGTGGATGCCAATGGCGTATTGGTGACCAGTGCGCTGGGTGGACCGGTCCAGATCTCCCTGCAAGGGGGACAAACAGGGTATGGTGCCGTGCCTGTTCCGGTTCGGGTGAATGGTGTTGAGGTTGGTCGTGTTCAAGGAGCCAAAGATATTGTTGGCAGTTCCCATGACGATCACCTGACCGGAGATGCCCGTGATAACCGGTTTACGGGTTATGGTGGCCACGATGTACTCGATGGAAAAGAGGGGCAGGATACCGCTGTTTTCAGTGATGCGGCCGGGCCTGTTTCTGTCACGCTGGATCGTGCACGCCCTGTGACCGTAACCATCAATGGCGTTGCCGCTGCCACCATCAGCAATATCGAGAATGTTGTGGGGGGGTTTGCTGCAGATACTCTTGTCGGTGACAGTGCTGACAACGTTCTTAGCGGTGCAATGGGGAATGATACGCTCTCCGGTGCCGGGGGGAATGACCGCCTGCATGGTGACATGGGAGCTGACCGTCTTACGGGCGGCCTTGGGGCAGACGTATTTTTGTATCGCAGTGCCTATGAATCGGGGCCTCGACCTCAAGACCGCGATACCATAATGGACTTCAGCAGTGTTCATGGCGATCGCATTGACCTTTCTGCATTGGTTGTCTTTGATGCATCAGGTGGGTATCGTCCGCTGACGTTCCACGGTACGGAAGCCGGAGCTGGTGGTGTCTGGTATGTGAAAGATAGCTTGGGCGTTGTTGTTTATGCGGATGTAAGCGGCGATGCGACGGCTGATTTTTCGGTACGCCTTAACAACGTCCATTCCCTGTTGGCAAAGGACTTCATCCTTGAGTCTGTTGTCCCGCTTGGTGAGGGCATAGAGGATGCCGTCTACAGTATGAGTTTTGCCACTGAACCGGTGAACCTCACGCTTGGCACAGGCAACCCGTCTCCCGTTCTGGTTGGTGGTGTTCGTGTTTCCGAGATAACGGGCTATAACGGGTTGGCTGGCGGATATGCTGACGATCACCTGACAGGTAATGATGCTAATAACAAGTTCCGTTCCAGCGGCGGTCGCGATGTCATTGACGGACAGGGTGGCCGTGACAGCATGGACTACAGCGCAGAGCAGGGGCCTGTTGTTGTCACCTTGGCGGATGGTGCTGAAGATGCCGTGGTTCGTGTCAATGGCCTTGAAAAAGATACGCTGAGGCACATCGAAGCCGTTGCCGGCGGCAGCGGGCATGACTGGATAACAGGGAATGCCGGTGACAATATTTTGCTGGGCAACGCGGGCAATGATGTCCTGAGCGGTGGAGCCGGCCATGATGCCCTGTATGGTGACAAGGGTGATGATGTTCTGGATGGCGGGACCGGAAATGACTTTTTGGGGGGAGGAGAAGGAACGGACTCCGTTGATTATTCTGAGTATACGGTTCCTCTTCAGGTCATCCTGTGCGGTGATTCCTGGGGATCTGTGTCGGTTGGTACGGTCGAGGAAGACTATCTGCATTCCATAGAAGTTTTCACAGCGGGTCAGGGTGACGACAAGTTGGCTGTCGATTTGCAGTACGCCACACTGTCCGGTGGTCCTGGTGCTGATACGTTTGCTTACACTGGGCGCTTTGGTTTCAATGATCCTTCTGCGCTCTCTGGTACTCCAGGTGCCGAGCAGGTTATACGGGATTTTAATGCCGCTGAAGGTGACCGGATTAATCTGGCCCACCTGAACAAGGGCCTGTTTGTTTATGACTTCAGCGCGAAAGGGCCTGCGAAGAATGCTGTCTGGTCAAAGCAGGATGGCAAGGATCAGGTGCTGCGTGTTGATACAACGGGCGATGCTGTTTATGACTTTACGATCAGGTTGAAGAATTGTTCATCCGTATCTGCTTCGGACTTTGTGCTGTCGCAACGACCTGATATGGGGCCTGATACTGTCCTTGATACCGTCAAGAACAGTGATGATTATGCCTACTTTGACCTTTTCAATTCCGAGGTTCATTTTGGTGGGCAGAAGTATCCCTTTACGCCGTCTGGCACTCTTACCGGCGGTACGTGGCAGAACTACTTCCTGGCTCCACTGCCTTCGGCAACAGCATTGAATATTGATGGAGGAGACGGGACTGACACCGTCAGCCTTGTCTTGGCATCAGGTCCTGTCTCCCTGACCCTGAATGGATCAAGCTGGTCCAAGGTGTTTTATGCCGGTGTGCCTGCGGCCACCCAGATCCGGAACATAGAAAATGTTGTTGCCGGTAATTACGGGGATACGCTGACCGGCGACCGCAACAACAATGTGTTTACTCCCGGCTTTGGCGCGGACACCATTGACGGGGGCCCTGGTTCAGACACCGTGGACTATCGCTCCAGCCCCGGCCCGATCATGGTTACCCTGGCCGGAAGTCAATGGGCCACGGTTTCTGTGGGGCTCAATCAGCTAGGAGACCGGATCCGTAACATTGAGAATATCAGTGGCAGCGGATCTGATGACGTTATGGTTGGTGATGCCCTGGACAATACCTTTGTTGGTTATGGAGGAAAGGATGAGATCGACGGTGGTGCCGGGCAGGATACCGTTGATTACAGCTACAGCACCAAAGGCGTGGATGTAACCCTGGCTGGGTCGGCTTGGGCCAATGTGTCCGTTGGTGGTCAAGTTGAAGACCGTATTCGCAATATCGAGAATGTGACCGGTTCAGGCATGAATGACCGTATTTTCGGTGATGAGGGCAATAATGTCCTGCGTGGACAGGCCGGGAATGACTGGTTCAAGGCTGGTCTTGGCCATGATACCCTGGACGGAGGTCTTGGCGTTGACATTGCCGATTATGCCGATCGCTCTGAATCCATTGTTGTTACCCTGGACGGGGCGAACCCGGCCCGCGTGTTCTTCAATGGAGTGGCGCAAGACACCTTGATCAATATCGAGTGCATGTGGGGTGGGTCCGGCAACGATCGCCTGGTTGGTGATTACAACGACAACAGCCTGTACGGGGGAAGAGGCGCTGATATTCTGGGCGGTGGAGGCGGCGCTGACACCTTCTTGTATTTCCTGATCTCTGATTCGGGTGTTGATGAAGCCTCGCGCGATACCATTATGGATTTCAGCAGTCAGGCCGGGGATCGTATCAAGCTGGCTTCTGTTGATGCCAACAAAGCTCTTCCCGGTGACCAGCATTTTGTCTTCCATGGCCAGAATGCCGGGGCTAACGGCGTATGGTATCAGCCGGATGGTAATGGCAATACGCTACTGTTTGCTGATGACAATGGTGATGCACAGGCAGATTTCTCCATTTTTCTTCTGGGTGTCAGCAGCTTGTCACGGGCAGACCTGATTTTAAGCTGATCCCGTTCTTGTATTCCTTGTCTGGTCATCCCCTCCCCCCGTTATTCGAATGAGGGGATGTGCCAGTTCCGGGACGTGGAGATGTGGGGCTATGGAAACAGGAGTAGACCGGGCTGTGTATTTATGATTGTTATATAGTCATGACAATTACTATTGGGGGGTGTTCCATGATAAGAATATCCGAGAAGGACGCACATTCCTACACAACAGGGGAATATGCTGATGGCGCGGTGCAGGTTGCAGATACGGATACCGGATCTGACTCTGCCTCTTCCTTGCAGGAGAACGCGCCTGTATGTACCGAGCAGGTTTTCTATTATTCGATTGTGCCATTCCATCTTGCAGACAGGACACTATATTCTCTCTGGAGCGACTTGATTCCCAGTATCGCTCTGTCTCAGGGGCTGGAAGTCTTTTACGGTACGAACGGCCACGATCATCCTGCCGAAAAGAATGGGGCTGGTGTCCTGTTTCGTGGCAGCGGGGGAATGGATGTTTTCGATGGTGGGCCGGGATACGATATCCTGGATTATTCTACCCAAGATCTTTCCATCCGTGTTGCCCTGCCTGATTCGTTGTATACAGTTGTTCATGCAGGGGGCCTGCCCAAGGACCTTGTGCGCGGTATAGAAGGCGTGATTGGCGGGACCCGTAGCGACTACATCACCGGTAATGCGCAGGACAATGTGCTTCTGGGGGGTGCTGGGGATGATGCCTTGTACGGGATGGCCGGGCATGACCTGATCATTGGGGGAATTGGACATGACCTGATTGATGGCGGTGAGGGATATGACGCCGTCAGCTACGAAATGCGTATTGTGCCGGTTTCTGTGACCCTCAACAGCCATGAGGACTCTCCTGTTATGGTTGATGGTCAGCCCGAGGATATTGTGCGCAACATCGAAGCCGTTATCGGGAGTGGTGGAGACGATGTTATCGTTGGTGACCAGTACGATAATTTCTTTAACGGCCTCGGCGGTGCGGATCGTCTGACAGGTGGTGCCGGGGCTGATATTTTTGCTTATGAGCGTGCCGAGCGTACAGAAGATGTCATTACCGACTTCAGTACGACAGAAGGTGATCAGCTGGATTTCAGTGAATTTGACGCCAATAGTACGGCAGACGGGAACCAGCCGTTCTTGTTTTCCGGCCAGAAGGCGCAGGCGCATTCCCTGTGGTACAAGCCTTTGGAAGATGGAACAGGTATCCGGTTGTTCGCTGATACAGATGGCCAGGAGGAGACCGCAGAGTTTTCATTGGTTCTGCAGGGCATTGATGCAATCGCAATGGGTGACTTCCTCTTCGGAACATTTGGCCCCCGTGTTACCTCCAAGGGGCTGGATTGCCTTGATGTTTCCGATACACAGTCTACATTTATTGACCTTCCGGGGTTGTCATATAGCCTTCAGGCTGCCTATCCGGGTCTTTCTCCGGATGGAGAGGATGGTGGTTATGCGGTTATGGCTCATATGACCGGCCATATTGCCCCGACCGTTACGCGTGTCAGCACCGGTTCAGGTGACGATGTGCTGATTGGCGATCCCCGCGACAACATTTTCTCCTCTGGTGCAGGCAAGGATCGGTTGGTCGGTGGTCTGGGGGTTGATTATCTGAGCGGTGGGAGTGGTGCAGACACGTTCACTTATAACAGCATAGCCGAAGGGGGAGACGTCATTACGGATTTCAGTTCAGAGCAGGGGGACAGGATTGATCTTGCGATGATCGGTGCGTATCTTCATCGCCCTGATGGCCAGCGCGGTCTTGATTTTTCAGGGCGTCAAGCAGCGGCATACTCTGTTTGGTATACAAACGATGGGACTGATGGTTCTGTCGTGATGGCGGATGTCGACGGTGATGCGCAGGCTGAATTCTTTCTGCGTCTGAATGGGGTTCAGAGTTTGTCGGCAGACGATTTCTTGCTTGTATAGTCTTTCGGGGCTGTCAGGCCCTTTTCTTTATATGCTGGGCCTGACAGATTATCTATCACATCTTGGTAAAGATAGATTCATGTATAAAAAATAGAATTCTATGTAGATATTAATTTTAATTAAATAAATAATTTATTGATATGATGAATTTTATTTCCTTTTATGGATCTGCCCTCTCTTTCTTTATGTGGGGGTAGATCTTTTTTTTTGTTTGTCACAAGATGAAGGGTTCCCGTGTGGGGATCTGGCTCTTGTGATAAGGTCGGCCTTTTTTCGGATGATGATTGTCGTGGAGGCGAAGGGGGAAATATGGGGACCTTGCATGTATTGAATGGGCATCTTCATAGTGTGGGCACGTCTGATTTGTATGCATGCAAGCTATCAGGGGAGTATGGCTTTCGTACTATATTCCGGAGTGGCCCTATAACCGTTTCATACTTCACCCCTTCCGCGCGTGCTTTGTCTTCTCCTGTGGTTGGGCATGACCAGCCCGGGATAGATCTTGTTTTCAGTGGCTCAGCTCCGGCTCCCCATTCTGTCTGGTCTGCACATTCCGATACTGATTCCGGATTGCGCCTCTTGGTTGATCTTGATGGCAATGCTTCTGTCCCCGAACTTCAGATTCTGGTTAACGGGTCCGTGGTGCCAGAGAAATCCGAGAAACCTGTTCCGGCCAAGGACTCTTCTGCTTCTACGGATAGCCCGTTACCGTTACTACAGACGGGGCCAGAATGGCCTTCACGTACAGTTCTTGATGATTTCCTGGAATCCTTTGTTCCTGCCCCTGCCCCGCTGGTGAACTATCACTACGGGACAGAGGAGCATGACCTGTTCTATGGCGGTCCGGGGGAGCACACCATTAATGGTGGTCCCGGAAGTGATACTGTCAGTTACCTGCGTCATGCGACCCCGGTAATTGTCTTTCTGGCCGGTACAACCCCGGCCCCGGTTCTGGTGGGTGGAAAGCCGGACGGCCTTCTGTCTGATATCGAGAATATTCACGGTTCATCACATGATGACATTTTGGGTGGAGATCGAGCGGACAATGTTTTCCACGGTGGTCCGGGCTATGACACGATTGACGGCGGTCCGGGCCTGGATCTGGCCAGCTATGTTGATGCCTGCCTGCCTGTTTCCGTAACCTTGAACGGGATGCAGGATGCCAGCGTGTTTGTTGGCAACCGTCTGGAAGATACCCTGCGTAACATTGAGGGTATTCATGGTGGTTCTGCAGATGATGTTCTGACGGGGGATTCGCGGGCCAATGTCTTCTACGGGCATGATGGCGACGATCTGCTGCAGGGTATGAGGGGAAGCGACCGCTTGCAGGGTGGGCCCGGGCGGGACACCCTGGATGGGGGAGAAGGGATCGATCTGGCTGACTATTCCGACAAAGTGGATCCTGTCGTCATTCGCCTTGCTGGTTCTTCCAGATCAGTTGCTCTTGTCGGTGCGCAAGAGGAGGATAGCCTGTTCAGTATCGAGGACCTGCTGGGTGGATCTGGCGATGATCACTTGTCCGGTGATGAGGCATCCAACCTTCTGGATGGCGGCCCGGGGATCAACAGCCTGACAGGTGGTGCCGGTATCGATGCCTTTATTTTTCGTTTTTCCGGTCTAGGGCACCGCGTTACAGATTTCAGTCGTTCAGAGGGAGACGTGCTGGATTTCTCGGGCCTGGATGCGGATACAGGGACAGCGGGCCATCAGGTTTTTCATTTCTCCGGATCGCGTGCGGCTCCGCATTCCCTGTGGTTTGATCCCATTCCTGGTGGTCCAGGTGGGTACTTGTATGCTGATCTGGATGGCAATGTGGATCAGCCCGACTGTTCCGTCTTTCTTGAAGGCGTGGAGCATATATCCCGGGACGATTTCTCGCGGAGTACCTTTGTTCTGTCACCGATCCGTCGTGGTGTGCGGGAGCTGTCGTTTGATGGAACGGTCGATGATGTTGTCACCGTTGATCTTGGGGTTCGCGGGTACTGGGGGGGGTAATCTGAAGGCCGGGTTGATTTATGGTTCTGTCGATCCGGCTGTCGTACATGTAACCACAGGAGCCGGTGATGACCACCTGATCGGTAATGCACAGGCAAATATCCTGTCTGCGGGGCCCGGTGATGATCATCTGAACGGTGGTGCAGGGGAAGACGTGCTGATCGGGGGAGAAGGGAAAGATATATTTGTGTACAATTCAATTGATGACAGCGGGGATGTGATTGTTGATTTCAACCGCGAGCAGGGTGATTGCCTGGATCTGACAGCTGTTGATGCCGACGTGCACCAGAACGGCCACCAGGCATTCACCCTTTCAGGGTGTGAGCCACGTGCGCATGCTGTCTGGTATGAACCTGCAGCCGACGGTAACGGCGTTCATGCCCTTGCTGATGTTGATGGTGACACCAGACCAGATTTCTTCGTAACCCTTTATGGTATAACCAGCTTGGTTCTTCAGGATTTTATCTTCCAGGGCATATAGAAGCCGTGCGAGTGGCAGGCATTGTCCTGTCAGGCTTTCTTGTGATTGTTTCACATATTATATTATAATAACCTATGGTTTCCGTTCAGTCCATTGGGGACGAAGGATCAGGGGCCATGAGGTAACAGCTTTCTATGGTGATTGTGCTGGAAAGCGGATGGTCCGTTTGAAGAGTGGAAAGGATATCGTGTTATGGCTGTAGATCCTAATGGTGATCTTTTGGCGTTTTTCTACCCTGCTGTTTCATACAAGGAAGGCGTTTTGTTCTTTCCACCATCTCCATTCTCCGGGCCGGATTCAGAGTCTGATCGTAGTGCGCAGGCGGCACCCCCTGCACCTGCTCCCGTAGAGGATACGCCGCCGGCTTCTTATGGAAGCATGGATATGAACCCTTGGTTCTCGATTTACTCTCTTGGCATGTCCCTGCCAATGCTGGGGGATATCCTGTAGCGCACAGGCTTTTTTGTTGGTTGTGGATGCATTCAATAGCCAAGAGCGGTTGGAATCCCGTTGTTGACCATAAGGGAAACCAGAAGCTCCAGGATAACCAGTCCAACAGCGGTTGTTGTATCCACACCCAGCATCCGACGTGCGACAAACCCGTGATATCCCATAAAAGCGACAGCTGCCATCAACACGGGCAGTGCCAGTGCCTGCATGGGCGTTTCCCCCACTGTGCTCAGCAAGACGATGGGCAGAAGGACGGCTGCCAATGGCAGGTGGAGCCAGTTGAAGCTGATAATGTAGCGTTGCCACCGGTCATGGCACCCCAGAATGCGGGTTACAGGATCCATGATGACCGGAAAGACAAGCCACCCCAGCGCATACAACAGGGCCTGAAACACAAGCCAGAAAACAGGCTCACTGTTGGTTGCCGCAGGGTCCTGTGCCTGACCTGCCAGCATTTGTATCAGATAGACCGGGAAGACCATGGCCCCCAGCCGCAGCGAGGCCCAGAATCCCCGCGGGCTGTCGTCAACATCATCAGGGCAGCGTGGATCCATGCGCAAGATGGAGCGAACCAGAACCATACCCCGGTAGAGATCGGTTTCCTGTTTCACGGTGTACCTGCCGCCTGACAACGGATCTGGAAAAAGCGCGACAGCACCCGATGATAAATTTGGGTCAGTGTTTCCAGATCATCGACCCGGCAATGTTCATCAACCTTGTGCATGGAGCGTCCAACCAGACCGAACTCCGCCACGGGGCACAGATGGCGGATGAAGCGGGCATCCGATGTTCCCCCGGATGTGGAGAGTTCAGGCATACGGCCTGTCAGAGTGGATATGGCTTCCATCAACAGGGCAGACAGTTCACCCTGTGGCGTCAGGAACGGTTCGCCACTGCAGACTGTTTCCAGGGAATAGCGTGTCGGGTCCGGGCAGGCCCTGGCCAGCCGTGATCGGATCTCCGCTTCCAGGGAGTGGGCTGTATAGCAGGTGTTGAAACGAACATTGAAAACAACCCGTACCTGCCCCGGAATCACATTGTCTGCCGTATTGCCGGTATCAATGGAGGTCAGTTCCAGGTTGGAAGGCTGGAAGTCTGCCGTGCCTTCGTCCAGGGGTGTTTCTGTCAGGGCCTGGAGCAGTGCAAGCATCCGGGGCAGGGGGTTGTCGGCCCGGTGCGGATAGGCCACATGTCCCTGCGTTCCATGCACGGTCAGTGTACCGGACAGGCTGCCCCGCCGCCCGATCTTGATCATGTCCCCCAGGGCATCAGGGTTTGTGGGTTCCCCGACCAGGCACATGTCTGGCGCTGTGTCATGCTGTGAGACCCAGTCCAGAAGCTTCCGGGTGCCATTAATCGCCGGGCCTTCTTCGTCTCCGGTGATCAGAAAGCTGATGGAGCCAGCAGGATGCCCTTGCTCCAGCAAGCGAGTTACCGCTGCAACAAATGCGGCAATAGCTCCCTTCATGTCTGCGGCGCCACGCCCGTACAGAACGCCGTCCACGACCTCTCCGCCGAAGGGGGCATGGCTCCAGCCCGATGATGGCGAAGCCGGCACAACATCGGTATGTCCGGCAAAGCAGAAATGAGGTCCACGGGTGCCCAGGCGGGCATACAAGTTGGCAACATCCGGTGTGCCCGGTTCAGAGAATACCAGGCGTGTACATGTGAAGCCGATGCGTTCCAGAACCTGCTGCAGGGCGTGCAGGGCCCCTGCGTCATCCGGGGTTACGGAAGGGCAGCGCAACAGGGCCTGCGCCAAGGGCAGGGGATCGCACAGGTCCTGTATGCTGCTGACTCCCTGTGGTGCAAGATCAGGATCAGTCACGGAGCAGCTCGTTGATAGAAACCTTGGAACGGGTTTTGGCGTCCACGCGCTTGACGATCACGGCACAGGCAAGCCCGGGTCCGGGTGTTCTGTCCGGCAGGGGTTTGCCCGGCAGGGTTCCGGGTACAACCACAGAGCCGGCCGGAACGCGGCCCATGAAAATCTCTCCGGTTCCACGATCAATAATCTTGGTGGACGCCCCGATGAAGACCCCCATCGACAGCACGGCACCTTCTTCGACAATGACACCCTCGGCAACTTCAGAGCGTGCCCCGATAAAGCAGTTGTCTTCGATGATCACAGGTCCGGCTTGCAGGGGTTCCAGAACACCGCCAATACCAGCCCCGCCCGAGATATGGACATTCTTTCCAATCTGCGCGCATGAACCGACCGTTGCCCAGGTGTCGATCATGGAACCGCTGTCAACCCGTGCCCCGACATTGACAAAACTGGGCATCAGGACAACCCCCGGGGCGATATAGGCAGAGTGACGGACCACACACCCCGGCACCGCCCGGAAGCCGGCGTTGGTAAAGGCATCCTCGTTCCAGGCGTTGAATTTGGATGGAACCTTGTCCCACCACGACGCCCCGCCGGGAGCACCGGAAATGGCAACCATGGGATCCAGACGGAATGACAGCAGGACAGCCTTTTTCAGCCACGCATTGACAACCCATTGGCCATTGTGCTTTTCGGCCACGCGCAGGGTCCCGTTATCCAGCTCGTCCAGGGCGGTGCAGACAGCCTCGCGGATGGCGCCTGTTGTGGCCGGTGACAGGGTGTCACGCATGTCCCAGGCAGAATCAATGACAGATTGCAGGGATGTCTGAAGTGTGGCGGTGCTCATCGGGGCCGGATCCTTGAAACAATGGTCGGTCTTGTCAGGTCCGGGGAGCATACCCGTCGTGGCTCTGTCGTCAACCGCCTGTACGGATGGCCACATACCGGGGGGGGCTTTGTTGACCTGCTCCTGTGACAGGAACACCATCGTCGGGCAGCGTATATCAGCCCGACCAGGGCCAGTCCGGGGACTGTTTTGGACGACAGGGAGCACAGGGATGCATCGGGTAATCCCCGCGGATTGTCCGGTTCCGGGTCCGCGGGAGGAGGGGGGCTGTCTGCCCGTCTGGCGGCTCTCTGGCCGGGGCCTGTCCTGATTTATGGCCCGGACCGCAGATTGATCTCGGTTTCTTCTGCGGAATGTCCGTTGTCCAGTAGCGCTGATACAGAACCTGATATTCTCGCCCTGGTTTCGATCGTTCAGGCTCATGGTACGTCGTGCTTCGGATCAGTCCAGATTGATACCCCGAGTGGTTTCCATGCCTATGACTTGGCAGCATTGCCGGGAGATGGGGCAACGGTTCTGGTGCTTGCCCGTGCTGTTACCCTGAACCAGGGTTTGCGCGTTGCCCTGGCGACCGGTCGTCAGCGTTACAAGGACCTGGTGGAAATTTCGTCGGATTTTGCCTGGGAAACGGGCGTTGACGGGCGCCTTGTCTTTGTCAGTCCCCGCGGGGCATTGGGGTACCCTGCTGCATCCTTGATTGGCCGGTCCATGGCTGATTTCGTGCTGGACCCAGAGGCCGACTTCCCCTTTGTAACCCGCAGCAGTGTCGCCAATGTCGTGATCTGGATGCGTCGTGCAGACGGCGGGCGTGCCTGTGTGAATGTGTCTGCCCGTCCGGTCTTTGACGATGATGGGCAGTGGGGTGGGGCGCGTGGTATTTGCCGTGATATCACCTGCGAGCAGGAACGCGATGAACAGCAGGAGCGGGCCCGCCAGCGGGAACAGATTTTCAACCATATCGTCAGTACGTTCCGTGACGAGGTGATACCGGCCAATGTCCTGCATGTTGCGGCTGAAACGATGGCCCGGGGCATGGGGGCGGTTTCCTGCCATATTTTCCGCCGGGCCCCGTTGTCGCTCTTGCCATCGGTCGGGGGGGAGGCGGAGACTGATCCAGCCAGGATCCTGCGTGAGGCCATGATCCCCGGGGCCTCTTTTGGTGTGGCGGACGAGAATCTGGCCCGCATGATGTTGGAGCGGATTGGTCCAGGGTCGCTGGTCTGCCAGGAGCAGGTTGAAGGCTACGATGCTCTCGCCTCGGTATGTCGTTATCACAAAAGGATCAACGGGGCTGTTGTCCTGTTCCGCGACCAGTCCCATGATTCATGGTGCGAAGACGATCGTGTCCTTCTGGCGGATCTTGCAGACCAGATTGGTGTTGCCAACGAACAGATTGATGCACACGAAAATATTCTGCGCCTGTCGCGAACAGACAGCCTGACCGGGTTGTTCAACCGTCGTGCCTTTATGGAAGAGATGGAGCGGCGGCATAACCGGCTGGCGCGTGACAATTTGTCTGCGGCTCTTTTGTTTGCCGATCTTGATAACTTCAAGAGGGTAAATGATGTGTACGGTCATGCCGCTGGTGATGCGGCCTTGTTGACCGTGCGTGACATGCTGGTTGGCAGTACACGTCCAACCGACCTTGTGGCCCGGCTGGGAGGGGACGAGTTTGCCATCTGGCTGGAAGGTGCAACCCAGAAAGTGGCTGTCGACAAGGCGCACCTGTTGATGGAGATGTCTGCACGCGAACTGGTTCCCCTGTCCGGTAGTCCCGATTTCCCGCTGGGCCTGTCTATTGGTATCGCGGTTCATCTTCCCGGTGGTGTTGAGACGTTGGCCGATCTGATGGTCCGTGCGGATCATGCCATGTACAAGGTCAAACATTCCGGGAAAGGGGGATATGCCGTGGCAGACCAAACACTTTCCGCTGGTCCCACCATGCGCCGTCCCCGCGGCTAGAGTATGACAGTATCCCGTTGTATCGGGTTGTTTATGATCTCTCCAGACAACGGAATCGCATGTGCATTGACGCCCCGGTCGTTGTGATGGCAGACCGATAGGACGCACGTGTTCCGCCGGCCATGGCCGGATGTGGGGAGCGCCACAGGTCTATCCCCGCGAACAGGAGACTGACGATTGGTACGTGTCCTTTTCCTTACGGCCTTTTCGGCCTTGCTTCTGGGAGCAGTGGCAGCTGTCGGTTTGCTGGAGATCATCCGCCGTCCCGGCGGTCTTCCGCATCAGAAAGATATGCCCGTTGACCAGATGGTTGCCCAGGTCAGCAAGGAAGCTGCCGCCGTGGCCGAGATGTTCTGGTACGACTTTACCTTCTATCTGTCCAGGCGGGCCTTGAAAGACCTGACATCCCTGCGTGACAGGGTCTGGTCCGGAATAACCGGCGTTCTGGATGAAAGCAGCCTGTTGCCTGCGGATGAACAAATTGTTGTTGTCGGGGCTGTTCCGATGAATCAGGGGGACACATCGTCGGCAGTGTCGGTTCCCCGCAGCAGTGTATCCGGACAGGGTGAAGGACTCCTGACCGGCGTTCTGGCCCCAGACAGCCAGTATGCGGTATCGGAATGGACCATCGGCCCCGGAGAAGCAGGGTATCTGGAACGCGTTTTGATCAATGGCCAGCCCGCTGATCCCGGGGGGACCGTTGCGCCTGATGCAACCTTGTTCCTGTCCGGGTGGGCCGGTGATCCGGCGATTGGTATCCGTTACAGCCATGTTCTGGTGACTGTGTGTGGAAAGGTTGTGGCCACCACCGGGGTTGGCGAACCAACCCCTTCGGTTGCCCGATTTGTCCATGCCAATCTGGGAAGTGCCGGATGGGTGGCCCGGCTGCCGGCAGCAGCCCTGCCGCGTTGTCCTGATGCAGCGCTGGGCGCTCTGGCCCTGCGTGGCGGGGTCGTGGCGCACCGTCTACAGGGTAACTTTCCGATGATCCTCCAGCCTGGCGGGAATCCATCGTCTGCCGGGCCCTTTGCGCCTGTTCTTCGTCCCGGGTTCATCAAGGCGCCGCGTCTGGAAAGCATCCGTATCCGCGATCGGGTTGGGCTTCGCAGCTGTCCGGACACCACCTGTCCGGTGCTGGAAAATATTGCCAAGGGTCCTCACCGGGCGACACTGCTGGAACACGTAAACGGCTGGCGGCTTATCCTGTCTGCCCAAGGGAACGGATGGATTCCCAAGGACGAGATTGAAATCCCCTGACAAGCGGGGTTACTGATTCCGGCTCAGGCTGTGCAGGGCTGCTTCCAGCCATGTGGTCAGATGATCCGTCATATGATGGCAGTACGCTGACAGTGCCTGTTCCGGGAACAGAGCCAGCGGGGGCAGTCCGGGACCACAGTGTACCAGAACGGTTGTCATGCCCATGGCCGCCGCTGTTTCCAGATTCTGCGGGCTGTCCTCAAAGAAAGCCGTTGTCTTGGGGTCAAGCCCGAATGCGGCTGTCATCCGGTGATAGGTTTGTGGGTTGGGTTTGGGGCAGTACTCTGCGGCATGAATATCGAAAACCCCTTCAAAGACCTGCTCCAGATCCAGGGCTTTCAGAACGGCCCGCGTATGTTTTCCTGATCCGTTCGTAAAGATCAGCCGCCGGCCCGGCAGCTGTAGAAGTACTCTTCTCAGCGCTGGATCAGGCACCAGGGCCGAGTGATCAATATCATGCACATAATCGAGGAATGTGTGTGGATCGACGCCATGCTCAACCATCAGGCCGCGCATGGTTGTTCCGTATGTGTGGTAGTACTGCTTCTGCAGAATGCGGGCGGCATCTTCATCCAGATTCAGATGCCGGGCCACAAAATGACGGATACGGGCTTCTACTTGGGGGAACAGACTGCTGGTACCCGGGTAGAGGGTGTTGTCTAGGTCGAACAGCCAAGTCGTTACATGGTCAACCGGATGCTGCAGAAGCTTTTCAGCATGCTGATGCATTGGCCCGTGGCCCCCTTCTTGTTAACGACTGTGTAGATTGTGACGGGAAGACAGAGAGCTGGTGACCTTGCTGTCAGTTATCGGCAATGGCGGCAATTTCAGCCCGGACATGGTCAAGCCCTTCCGAGTGTGTCGAGCTGGTACACAGGATCAGCGGGTGGGATGCCCCATGTTTTGCCAGCTCCTGTTGCGTCTTCGCCATTACGGATTCCAGCGCATCGCCACGCAGCTTGTCTGTTTTGGTTAGAACAATCTGGTAGTTGACCGCGGCTGTATCCAGCATGGACATGATCTCCCGGTCGCTGTCCTTCAGACCGTGACGGCTGTCCACCAGAAGGAACACGCGGCGCAGGTTCGGTCGACCACGCAGGTAGGACTTCACCAAGCGGGTCCACTTTTTCACCTGATCTTGCGGGGCCCGTGCATACCCGTATCCGGGCAGGTCAGCCAGTAACAGACGGTCATCGAGGGAGAAAAAGTTGACCTCCTGGGTCCGGCCCGGTGTGTCGGACGTGCGGGCCAAGGCGCGGGTTCCGGTCAGCGCGTTGATCAGGCTTGATTTCCCTACATTCGACCGGCCGGCCATGCAGACTTCAGGCAAGGTGGCTTCCGGCAGCTTGTCCAGAGATACCACCCCCAGCATGAAGCGGCACGGTCTGGAGAAGAGAAGGCGCCCTTTCTCCAGGTCCGCGTCGTCAAAAGGCTTGTCGGCATCACGCAAGGGCTTGTCCCCCGCTTTGGTGTCGAGCCACGATCATGTCCGGCCTGCATGGGCGGGAGCCTCGTCATGGCGGCGCATGATTGACCACTGCTGGGCAATGGACAGGATATTGTTCCAAGCCCAGTAAATCACCAGACCAGCAGGGAATCCGGCCAGCATGAAGGTAAAAAGAACCGGCAGGAACATCATGACCTTGGCCTGGACCGGGTCAGCCGGAGCAGGATTCAGCTTCTGCTGGAACCACATGGTGATCCCCATGATGATGGGCAGGATTCCCAGGTGCAGGAACGAAGGCGCGTTCCACGGGATCAGGCCAAACAGGGTGAACAGGTTGGTCGGGTCCGGTGCAGACAGATCTGTAATGAAGCCATAGAAGGGAGCGTGACGCATTTCCAGCGCAACAAACAGCACCTTGTACAGGGCAAAAAAGATCGGAATCTGGATCAGGATCGGCAGGCACCCAGCCAGCGGATTGACTTTCTCGTCCCGGTACAGGGCCATCATTTCCTGCTGCATCCGCACACGGTCGTCCTGGAACCGCTCCTGCAGTTCCTTGACCTTGGGCTGCAGTATTTTCATCCGGTTCATGGCCTTGTAGGACTTGTTGGCTAACGGATACAGCACAAGCCGCAGGGCAACCGTAAAGGCAAGAATGGCCAGCCCGAAATTGCCAAGGAACCCGTAAAGGAACTGGATGGCGATGAAAAACGGCTTGGTCAGGAAGTAGAACCAGCCAAAATCAATGGCAAGATCAAACCGGTCGATGCCTTTTTCACGGGCATAACGATCCAGAAGATCCACCTTCTTGGCTCCGGCAAAGAAGTCAGTCACCGTTGTGATTGTTTCCCCGGGGGCTACTGTACGGGCTGAACCTAGGAAATCACTCTGATAACGGTCATGCCCATCGCCGGTATAGACAAAACGTGCCTTGTTCACATCGCCCTTTGGCAGGTCAATGGCCGTCAGCCAGTATTTGTCGGTAATTCCGATCCAGCCACCGGTCGACTGATAGTCGACATGACGCTCATCGCGGAGATCCTGGTACGTGATCTCCTTCAGCGTTCCGTCCAGCACGCCCAAGGGACCTTCATGCAGGATGTAAAATCCTTCTGTGCGGGGCGTATAGCCACGGGAAACCAGCCCGTAGGGATAAAGTGTCAGGGCATCCGGGCCCGTATTCTCGACGCTGTCGGTAATCGTGAACAGAAAATCAGGGTCCACGCTGACAACACGCCGGAAGACCAGCCCCTGATCATTTTTCCATACCAAGGTTACCGGTGTGTTCTCCGTCAGGGTTCCCCCTTCGCACTGCCAGTGGGCATCGGGGCCGGGTACCTTGATTGCCGGGTTGGCAGATACCCAACCAAACTCGGCATAATGCGGACGCTCTGATCCCTTGGGATTGAGCAGGACAATATTTGCGGAGTGTGGATCCACCTGTTCCCGGTACGCCTTCAGGGTCAGGTCATCGATACGCCCGCCATGCAGGGACAAGGAACCGGACAGGGATGGTGTATCAATGCGTACGCGCTGACCTTCCGCCAGTACGGCATTCCGGTCGCGTGGACCTGTTGGCGCCGCAATGCCCGGATCAGCCGCCACAGGGCCGGGTGTGGTATCGATGGTCGCATCCGACCGGACCGGAACAGGGGCCGGCGGCGTGGGGGCAAAGTACTCAAAGCCGGCAAGAATTGCCACCATCAGCACCATGGCCAGAATGAAGTTCTTTTGTTCAGGCATCTGTACGTAGTCCGGGTGTTGTGCCAGTCGGAAAATTCAGTGGCGGTGAAGATGGCCGCACTTGGGCGGTGTGTCCAGAGTCTCTGGCACGGGGTCGTATCCGCTTCCCCCCAGCGGGTGGCAGCGCAGGATACGTTTCAGGGCCATCCAGCTGCCCCGTATGGCACCGAACCGCGCTATGGCTTCGTACGCATACGCAGAGCAGGTTGGCAGGTAGCGGCATGTCGGGGGAAGGAACGGGGAGATGCCAAGCCGATAGGCCCGTATCAGTCCCTTCAGGATACGGGCAACATTCATTGCGTTGCTGCCTTGTCGGGACCAGAGGCGGCCGCTTTTTCTGTACGGGTCTGCTTCTTTCGACCGCCCTTGCGGGGGGGCGCCGGTGCTGCACTTCCCGGGGCCATCTTGGCTACACGGGCCAAGGTTGTCTTCAGGTCCGCCATCAGAAGGTCGAAGGGACGGTCAACCGTCGCTCCCCGCCCTATAATAACGTAGTCGGTCCATGGCTCGACATGTCCAGCCATGACACGATCCACAACAGCCCGAAGACGCCGCCTGGCTCGGTTGCGGGCTACAGCGTTTCCAACTTTCTTGGATACGGTAAAACCCACACGGATCAAGGAAACCTTGGTTGTGCCAAGCGGTGTGTCTGTATGATCGCTTTCTACGCCTTCGGTAACAGAATTTTCCGGACTCAGGGAGAAGCCCGGCAGGCATGAAGAGTGCCGCACGGCTTCTTTTTTTTCCCTGTCCGACATGGCAGCAGCCTGAACAATCAGGCCAGGCATGGCCCATTTGCGCCGTTCAGCAGCGACTCGCAGGAAATCGCGTCTCCGCTTGAGGCGGTTAACCACCACAGAGGTGTCAGCTGCCGCCCGCACGAACCAGACGCCCCGTAGATCAGGCGCTCAGACGCTTGCGGCCCTTGGCGCGACGGGCAGACAGAATCCTGCGTCCGCCAACGGTGGCCATGCGGGTGCGGAAGCCATGACGGCGCTTGCGAACCAGTTTGCTGGGTTGATAAGTGCGCTTCACGGTACAAAAACTCCGGTCAATCAGTGTAATCGCGGGATGTCTTGCCTTATTTACGGCAGCAAACAGCGAACGGCCTGCAGGGGCCGAATGTCAAAACAGAAGCGGCTGTATAGCGGGACACCGGGGTAAAAGTCAATGCCGGTAGCACAAGGTTTTGTTTTTTACGCCAAGGCAAGCTGCGGCCTGAATTTGCCTCTCTTTGCGTGATAGGGACTCCGGCTTGCCCTCTTGACGTCCCGGCTCCCGGAGTCGAGTTCATGGTACTGCATGATTGTTTAGTATGACGTTATGAGGGTGAGATGCGGAAGGTTTCTGTGCAGGGTAGTGCAGTCGCAAGCTTGTCCGGTGGGCACAATGCCCATGCCGGCATACAGGATAAAATTGAGATTCCTGATGAATTGATATAGATCAATGGGGAACCCTGATGTCCGGGGCATAGTGCGCGACCGTATCTGTCTGGTGGAATGTGTACATCTTTTGCAGACCTCCTGCAGCCTCCCGTATGTGTCGTGTTTGTGGCGAGATTACGTACCAGGATGGCGAAGTACCGGGTCTGGATGCCGGATAACAGGGGAGTGTGGTGTTTGTATGCCCTGGCGGAGAGTGTGCCGCGTTTCTGCGTGGTGTTGTCGGGGTTACGGGTTTTCGTCAGATATCTGACGCTTTGCACAGGGTATTTGTTTTGGTCGGTACAGGAGGGGTCATGACCCAGGCGACCACGGCGCACAGCGCTCCGGCGGCAGCCACCGCCTATAATATGGATGTTATCCGCAAGTTCGTCGTCGCGGCGATGTTCTGGGGTGTTGTCGGCTTTTGTGCTGGTGATTTTATTGCCTGGCAGCTGGCGTATCCATTACTGAATCTTGATCTGGAGTGGACGACGTTCGGTCGCCTGCGTCCGGTTCATACGTCGGCTGTTATTTTTGCCTTTGGCGGAAATATCCTGATCGGCAGTTCCCTTTACATCGTCCAGAGAACCTGCCGCGCCGGGCTTTGGGGCGGGAATGTCACGGGCAACATCATTTTCTGGGGCTATCAGGCCTTTATTGTGATGGCGGCCCTGTCCTATGTGCTGGGTTATACCCAGGGGCAGGAGTATGCCGAGCCCGAGTGGCCTGTTGACCTGTTTCTGACCGTTGTATGGGTGGTGTATCTGGCGGCCTTTGTCGGAACCGTCATCCGGCGCCAGGAAGAGCACATCTATGTTGCCAACTGGTTCCTGCTGGCTTTCATCGTTGTTGTGGCCATGCTGCATCTCGGGAATGGACTGGCCGTGCCGGTTTCTTTCCTTGGTATGAAGTCTTATTCCCTGTACGCCGGTGTGCAATCGGCCATGATCCAGTGGTGGTATGGTCACAACGCGGTTGGTTTCTTCCTGACAGCCGGCTTCCTGGGGATGATGTATTACTTCATGCCCAAACGTGCCGGGCGCCCGGTCTATTCCTATCGTCTGTCGATTGTGCACTTCTGGGCCCTGATCTTTCTCTACATCTGGGCCGGCCCGCATCACCTCCATTACACATCCCTGCCGGACTGGACCCAGACCCTGGGCATGACCATGTCGGTTATCCTGTGGATGCCTTCGTGGGGGGGGATGATCAACGGCATGATGACCCTGTCCGGTGCGTGGGACAAACTGCGGACGGATCCGGTCATGCGCTTCCTTGTTACGTCGGTGGCGTTTTACGGCATGTCAACCTTTGAAGGACCGATGATGTCCATCAAGGCCGTGAACTCGCTGTCACACTTTACCGACTGGACGGTTGGCCACGTTCATTCCGGGGCATTGGGATGGGTGGCGTTTGTCTCCTTTGGGGCCATGTACTACCTGATCCCTGTCTTGTGGGGGCGCAAGTCGCTTTACAGCATGCGTCTGGTTTCCTACCATTTCTGGATCGCCACGATTGGTATTGTGCTCTACATCTCTGCCATGTGGGTCTCCGGGATCATGCAGGGCCTGATGTGGCGTGCCTACAATGAACTTGGCTTCCTGCAGTACTCCTTTGTCGAGACTGTAGAGGCGATGCATCCCTACTATGTGATCCGTGCAACCGGTGGCCTGTTGTTTGTCATTGGTTCCCTGATCATGGCCTGGAACATGTATCGGACCATCAAGGGTGATATCCGCGAGGAAACCCCTTATGAAATGCCGGAACTGTCTCCGGCGCCAAGCTCCGTGCGGCGTTGAGACAGGGGGGAGAGAAATGAGTCTTGTCAAGCATCACGGCAAGGTCGAGAAAAACGTCCTTGTTCTTCTGGTCGGCATCTTCCTGACGGTTATCATCGGTGGCTTGGTCGAGGTTGTGCCCTTGTTTTCCGTGGAATCCACCATCGAGAAGGTGCAGGGGGTTCGTCCCTACTCACCGCTGGAACTTGCGGGTCGCAACATCTACATGAGCGAAGGGTGCTATAACTGCCATACGCAGCAGGTACGCCCCTTCCGTGACGAGGTAGAGCGTTACGGCCATTATTCCCTGGCCGCGGAGTCCCAGTATGACCATCCATTCCAGTGGGGGTCCAAGCGTACAGGGCCTGACCTGGCCCGCCTGGGTGGAAAGTATTCAAACGAGTGGCACCTGCGTCATCTGGTCAATCCGCGTGATGTCGTGCCGGAATCAATCATGCCCGGTTATCCGCATCTGGCGCGCCAGAACCTGACGTTTGATGATGCGGCGGCGCACCTGAAGACCCTGCGGATTGTTGGCGTTCCTTATACCGAGGATGACCTTGCCAAGGCGGTGGAGGATTTCCGGGCCCAGGCTGATCCGGATGCCGACCATGAAGGGCTTCTGGCGCGTTATCCCAAGGCTGTGACCGGCGACTTTGACGGGGATCCAACCCGCCTGACCAAAGCCGATGCCCTGATTGCCTATCTTCAGGTTCTGGGCACCATGGTCGACTTTACCCAGTTCGATCCTGCCCGCAAGGCGGATGCGAATATCTACCGCTAGAGGGTCTGTATGGAAACGCTGCAGGATATTGCCGATTTTGCCCGGCAGTTTTGGGGGGTGTGGCTGATGGTTTTCTTTATGGGAATCGTTGCCTATGCCTATTGGCCGCGTAACCGGGACCGGTTTGACAGCAATGCGATGATTCCCTTGCGGGATGATGAGGACAAGGAGTGGACCAATGGCGGGCGCCCCTGAGAAAGACCCGATTTCGGGCCTTTACACAACAGGCCATGAGTGGGATGGAATCGCAGAACTGAATACACCTCTCCCGAAATGGTGGGTGTATGTGTTCTACGCTACGGTTATCTGGTCGATTGGGTACTGGATCGTTTACCCCTCGTTCCCGGTCGGGAAGGATTTTCTGCCCGGTATCTGGGAATACAGTTCCCGCCGTGAAGTGGAAGCGGATCTGGTTGCGGCCCACGCCGCCCATCAGAAAGAACGGTCGGCCATTGCTGCGGGTTCTGTCGATGAGATTTATGCCAACCCGCCGCTGCGTGCCTATGCGATTGCCGGTGGTGGTGTGTTGTTCAAGGACAACTGTGCCGGCTGCCATCAATCGGGTGGTGCCGGTGCTGTCGGCTATCCAACCCTGGCCGATGATGAATGGATCTGGGGTGGCACCCTTGCGGACATCCAGCAGACCTTGCTGCACGGGATCCGCTATGATCGTGACCCCGAGACCCGGCAGTCGCAGATGCTGGCTTTTGGTGACATCCTGTCAACGGATGAAATCAAGCAGGTGGCTGCGTACGTGAAGGATATGTCCAATGGCAAGGTGGTCGCCGGGCCGGGACAGAAAATCTATACCGAGAACTGTGCGGCCTGCCATTCGTCTGATGGTGCCAATCCTGTATCTGACGGGAATCCGGCGATGGGAGCTCCCCCGCTGGGCAACCGTGTCTGGTTATATGCCGGGCCGGGCAAGGAAATGACCATGGAGCGCCTTCAGGCCCAGATTTCCAAGCCAAAGCATGGTGTTATGCCAGCATGGTCCGGTCGCCTGAAGGACGAGGACATCAAGATGTTGACTGTGTACGTTCACTCTCTGGGGGGCGGCCAGTAGGTTGTACCTTTTTTCGGGTGAGGTGTTGACCAAGGGGCTGCCTGCATCCGCAGGTGGCCCTTTTTACAGCATCGGGGCGGTTGTGTGGCAGGTCAGCCATGGGTCGTTTGTGTAAAACTTTGGTAAATGTCCTTACGGGCCTATGATTCATGCGGGAATGTCAGTCTTTGTGCAGGATCGGTGGCTATGTGGGCGATGCGGGTTTCATCCTGCGTTGCGCTTGTGCGGCCGGGTCCGGATTCCCGCCTCGAGTCTGTAATGTGAGTTCATGCCTGAAGGAATCTGGGCAACGCGATGACATTGAATGAGAAAGAGACAGATGCTTCCGGATCGGGACGCACGGAGAAGACAGGGAAACTGGAGAAAGTGTCCCTGTACGCGGAGCATGTAAAGGTCCAGCCCAAGTATATGCCGGGATTGTTCCGGAGCACCAAGAACTGGGCCAATGTTGCTTTCATGCTCATTTACTTCCTGACCCCCTGGTTACGGTGGGATCGTGGTCCCAATGCGCCGGATCAGGCCATTCTTCTGGATCTGGAAGGGCGGCGGGCCTACTTGCTGTGGCTGGAAATCTGGCCCCAGGAAATCTACTATCTGACCGGTCTTCTGGTTCTCGGGGCCTTGGGGCTGTTCTTTGCTACAGCCCTGCTGGGGCGGGTGTGGTGTGGCTTTGCCTGTATCCAGACCGTGTTCACCGATATCTTTGTTATGGTCGAGCGCTGGCTGGAAGGGGACCGTAACGCTAGGATCAAGCTGGATCGCGGTCCAATGACCGTTGGAAAGTTTACCCGCAAGACTATCAAGGTCACAATCTGGGCGCTTATATCGGTCGTAACGGGTTTTGGTTGGGCCGCTTATTTCAACGATGTTCCGACACTGGCAACAACCTTCCTGACTGGTGATGCCGGCTGGGGTGTTTACCTGTCGGTAGGGATTGTGGCGGGTTTCTGTTTCCTGCTGGCTGGCTGGGCGCGGGAGCAGGTGTGCATCTACATGTGCCCGTGGCCCCGCTTTCAGGCATCCATGTTTGACGAAGACAGCCTGATCGTGACCTACGAAAAATGGCGTGGTGAACCGCGTGGATTTGCCAAGAAGGGAACGTCGTTTGAAAATCGCGGGCACTGTGTGGATTGTACCTTGTGCGTTCAGGTTTGCCCAACCGGCATAGACATCCGCAATGGCAGCCAGCTTGCCTGTATTGGCTGCGGTCTCTGTGTTGATGCCTGTAACTCCATGATGGACCGCCTTGACCTGCCGCGCTGGCTGATCACCTACGACAGTACCAATCGCCAGTTGGCCCGTGCCCGTGGTGAGCCAATAAAGCACCGTCTGGTTCGCCCACGTACCATCATCTATGCTGCTTTGATAACGGTGCTGGTTCTGGTCATGATCCTGGGGGTGTCAACCCGGTCACGTCTGGAGGTAACGGTTCTGCATGAACGCAGCCCGTTGTTCGTAACCCTGACGGACGGGAGCATACGCAACGGCTATACGCTCAAGATCCTCAACAAGCGGCCCGAGAAGAATACGTACGCGGTGTCCATTCGCGGCGTTGAGGGTGGGACCCTGAAGGTTGTCGGCTCCGATATTGAAGCCGGAGAGCTTCAGTTGGAGGTTGAACCCAACAGTGTGGCAACGTTCCGTGTTTATGCCACGGCCCCGCAAAAGGCTCTTGAGGGCAAGGCGACCGATGTTACATTTGCCCTGCGTAATCTTCACACGGGCGAAGCGGCGTCCCGTGGTTCGTTGTTTGCCGGGCCGCAGCGTTGACCGCCCTGTGTGTGCCAGCGCGTTTATGACCAGGAGGAAGTGTGTCATCCGTTCAGCAGAACCGACCCCGGGGTTGGTGGTATCCGTGGATTTTTGTCGGTGGCTTTGGTCTGGTCTTTGTGGTGAATGCCATTCTGCTGACCTTGGCTACCGTGACCTTCAACGGGTTTGAAACCCGGGAACCGTCCAACCGTCGCAACGGCTACAATGACAAGATTGCCGCCAGTGCCGAGCAGGCGCGTCTTGGCTGGAACGGGAGCCTGTCCCTGCAGCCCCTGTCCGTAGGATCTGCCGATGGAGGGCGCACGGCCCGTGTCACGATGACGTTTACCGGTGCAGAGGGGCATCCCCTGGATGGGCTGGATGTTGCAGTCCTTGTGTGGCGTCCGACCCAGGAAGGGCTTGACCGTCATGTGGAGCTGCCGCCGACCGGGCCCGGTACCTATGCCCGCGATATCGCGTTTCCCCTTCCGGGCCTGTGGGAGCTGCGGGTCAGTGCCGGGCGCGGTGATTCTGTCCAGTGGCGCACGATAGAGCGTATTGACCTGAGATAAACCTGTTTGTCTGCTTCCGGAACGGATGTTGCCATGCCTGAAAGTACCCTGCTTCTGTCTGCCGGCCCCGGGACCGGGGGCTGTGGTGCGGCGGCCTGCCGGCATTGTGGCCAGCCGGTTCCGGATGCGGCACAGGGGAGAACAACGTTCTGCTGTGCCGGCTGTGAGTCCGCTTTTGCACTGCTGTCCGGCCTGGGGCTTGAAGCCTATTACAAGCGCCGCCAGATTGACCCTGATCTTCGTCCCCTGCGTCCGGACCAGGATGCGCCCGGCCTGCCCGACTGTACGCCATGGGTTGGCACAACACCCGAGGGCCTGTGTGTCCTGCACCTGATGGTCGAGGGTATACACTGCGCGGCCTGTGTCTGGCTGATCGAAGCGGTTTTGGCGCGTCAGACCGGTGTGGTGTCGGCCCGTGTCAACATGACAACCCGCCGTTTGACCCTTCTCTGGAAGGGGGCGGCTGCGGATGCGCCGGTTCTTCTGGATCCTGTCTGTCAGGTCGGGTACCGCCTGTTGCCCTATGATCCCCGGCGGGTCGAGGCGGAATACAGCACCGCCGAGCGCGAGCTTTTGCGCGGGATTGCCATTTCCGGCTTTGCCAGTGCCAATATCATGCTGTTCTCGGTATCAGTGTGGGCCGGCGTGGATATGGGGGTCTGGACCCGTGACCTGTTTCACTGGCTTTCAGCCCTGTTTGCCTTTCCGGCGGTTGCCTGGTGTATCCGGCCGTTTCTGCGTTCGGCCCTGTCAGCCCTGCGGCACGGGCGTACCAACATGGATGTACCGATTACCATCGGGGTGTTGCTGGCAACCGGCGTCAGCCTGTGGGAAACAGCCCACAGTCGGCCCCATGCCTATTTTGACGCGGCTGTAACCCTGTTGTTTTTCCTGCTTGTCGGGCGCTACCTGGACAGTCGTGCCCGTGGGCGTGCCCGCTCTGCTGCCGGTCAGCTTGTCATGCTGGGAAACCGCCCGGTAACGGTGGAACACGCGGATGGCCGGCGAAGCTTGGTTTTGCCTGAAACCGTGCGACCAGGATCAACGGTGCTTGTGGCTGCGGGCGAGCGGATAGGCGTTGATGGCCTTGTCCTGTCCGGGCAGTCGGAGCTGGAAACCAGCCTGCTGTCCGGGGAAACCATGCCTTGCGCGGTTGGCCCCGGCGAACAGGTTTTTGCCGGAACCCTGAACCTGACTGCTCCGCTGCGGTTACAGGCCGTAGCGGTTGGGGAAGGAACCCTGCTGGCCGAAATTTCACGGTTGATGGATGTGGCAGAGCAGGGGCGCGCGCGCTATGTGGTGCTGGCGGACCGGGTGGCCCGTTTTTATGCCCCGGTTGTGCATCTGGCCGCGCTCCTGACTTTTATTGGCTGGATGAGCCTGTCCGACCAACCGTGGCAGGATAGTTTGATGACCGCGGCGTCGGTGTTGATCATCACCTGTCCCTGTGCGTTGGCCCTGGCGGTTCCGGTGGTGCAGGTGATTGCCTCGGGGCGCTTGTTACGGCGTGGCATCCTGCTGAAGTCCCCGACCGCTCTGGAACGCGCCGTGGGTGTGGATACCGTGGTCTTCGACAAGACCGGAACCCTGACCTGTGGCCAGCCTGTCCTGGAGCCTGAAAACCTGAAAGCCCGGCAGGCTGACGGAACCCTTGATATTGCTGCGTCCCTGGCTGGCGCCAGCCGTCATCCCTTGGCCCGTGCCCTTGTGCGCCACTGCATGCGGCCCCTTGTGGACGGGGTGGAAGAAATCCCCGGTTCCGGGTTGCGCCGGCTGACCGCCGAGGGTGAGATCCGCATGGGCAGTGCTGTATTCTGTCATGCGCCTGCCGATCGTTCCCCCCATGGTGGACCTGAACTCTGGCTGTCATGTCCGGGGTCTGACCCGGTGCCCTTTCTGTTCACGGATGCGGTGCGTCCCGATGCGGTGGCCGTTGTTTCTGCCCTGCAGGAACAGGGAATGGCGATCGAGCTGTTGTCCGGCGACCGTGCGGAAGCGGTTGCCGTGGTTGCCGCGTCTCTGGGGATAACCCAATGGCAGTCCGGTTGCAGCCCGGCGGCCAAGGTTGCCCGCCTGCAGGAGCTGGCGGCCATGGGACGGCGCGTTATGATGGTTGGTGATGGCCTGAACGATGCCCCGGCATTGGCCGCCGCGGATGTGTCGTTGTCTCCGTCTTCGGCTGCCGATATCAGCCAGAATGCTGCGGATGTTGTCTTCCAGGGGGAACGACTGGAGCCAGTGGTCGAGATTTTGCGTGTTGCGCGTTTTGCTGATACCCTGGTACGCCAGAATTTCATGCTTGCATTTGCCTACAATGTGGTAACTATCCCGCTGGCCGTTGCCGGGTATGTAACACCCTTGGTTGCAGCCTTTGCCATGAGCTCGTCTTCGGTTGTGGTTATCGCCAATGCCCTTCGCCTGTCCCGTTGGCCGGGAAAGGGACGGTAGCGGTCCACAGGAAGGACAGGACCAATGAATTCCCTTTTGCTGTTGATCCCCGCTGCCCTGTTTCTTGGTTTGCTTGGGCTGGCCGCATTCCTGTGGTCGATGCGTTCCGGTCAGTTCGATGATCTGGACGGGGCGGCAAGCCGTATTCTCTTCGATGACGATGAGTCTGCGGATGCTCCTGAATCGCAGCATGACCGGCCCGTGCGGCCCGGCTCCAGTGGTCCGGAGTCCGTTTAATGCCCGTTTCTGCACTTGTTTCTGCTTTTGTGCCCGCCGGTTCGCGGATGGACTGTGCCTGTTGTGACCTGGATGAGCGTGCTTTTTGTGCCGGTTTGGCACAGACATCATCGGCTCTGCGGGCGATCCGGCACGACATGCGAATGGAGGCCCAGGCCACAGTCTTCCGTGAAGGCGACCCAACTGACCATATTTTCACGCTGGTCAGCGGGGCGGTCAAGTTGTCCAAGCTGATGATCGACGGGCGACGGCAGATTGTTGGCTTTCTCTTTCCCGGTGACTTTTTCGGTTTCGGTCACAACGGGTTGTACGGGTATACGGCGGAAACCCTGTCCCCCGTGACCTTGTGCCGGTTTTCCCTTCTGTCACTGGATACAGTCGTTGCCGGCTCGCGCGAGCTGGAGCGGCGTCTTCTGAATCGCATGATTGCAGAATTGTCTTTCGCCCAGGAGCAAATGCTGTTGTTGGGGCGCATGAGTGCCCGTGAGAAAGTGGCTCATTTTCTGCTGATGCTGTCCCGGCGCGCAACGCAGAGGGGGGACGTACCGTCGCCGTTGTCCGTCCCTATGAGCCGCCTGGATATTGCTGATTATCTGGGGCTGACCATTGAAACCGTCAGCCGGACCCTGACCGGGCTGAAGAAAGAGGGATTGATCGCTATCAATGGCAACACGCAGGTTGACCTCCTGGACATGCAAGCCCTGGAGCAAATCGCTGCGGGCGGGTGTTTGTGCTGATTGTGGCCCTTACGACAGCGGTTATCGGGGGGTTTTCGCTTTTCTCTTTTTCCCTGAACCGCTAGAACGGGCTTGTATCCCGGGCCGGGCATCTCATTTTGTTTCGGCCCGTTTTGTTTGCCCCTGTGATGGAGCCAAGGATGAGTGTCCAGGCTGATACCAAGCGTTTGCCCCCCCACGCTGTCATGGCCCGCAAGGGCGGAACCCCGTTGGTGTGCCTGACAGCCTATACGGCCCCGATGGCCCGATACCTGGACCCCCATGTCGATGTTTTGCTGGTGGGCGATTCTGTGGGTATGGTCCTGTATGGCATGGAAACCACCCTGCCGGTCTCGCTTGATATCATGATTGCCCATGGCCGCGCTGTTGCCGGTGCGGCACGCCGTGCCTGCGTGGTTGTGGATCTGCCCTTTGGAACCTATCAGGAAAGCCCGGAGCAGGCTTTCCGGACTGCGGCGCGTGTTCTGGCCGAGACCGGCGCGGCTGCTGTCAAGCTGGAGGGCGGGACCGAAATGGCACCGACTATCCGTTTCCTGGTTCAACGGGGCGTTCCGGTAATGGGGCACGTCGGGCTGACGCCGCAGTCCTGCAATACGCTTGGTGGCTTTCGCGCCCGGGGGCGTACCGGGGAAGAAGCCAGGCAAATCCACGATGATGCCCTTGCCGTTGCCGAAGCGGGGGCGTTTTCTGTGGTGCTGGAGGCTGCGGTGGAACCACTGGCACGGACCATTGCGGGCCAAGTTCCGGTTCCTGTGATTGGCATCGGGGCTTCGGTGGCGTGTGATGGCCAGATCCTGGTCACCGAAGACATGCTGGGGCTGTTTGACACATTCACACCGCGTTTTGTCCGGCGTTATGCCGAGCTTGGGACCTTGCTTTCCGATGCTGTTGCCGGGTATGCCGCTGATGTCCGGGCGCGTGTCTTCCCGGGGCCTGAGCATTGCTTTGCCGTTGCCGGGAAGGCGCAAGATCATGATAGCGGTGGGCAGGAATGATGATGGACGGGACTGTGCAGGCCATGGTGAACATTGTGCATACCGTTGCCGACCTGCGTGTACAGGTGGCCAACTGGCGGGCTGACGGGTTACGGGTGGGGCTGGTCCCGACGATGGGTGCCCTGCATGCTGGCCACATGGAACTGGTTCGGCTGGCCCGGCGCAAGGCGGACCGGGTGGTTGTTTCGATCTTTGTCAATCCAACCCAGTTCGCCCCGGGAGAGGATTTGACCCGCTATCCCCGCCAGCCCGAGCAGGATTGTGTGCGGGTTGCCGATGCCGGCGGGCACGTTGTGTTCATGCCTTCTGTTGATGACATGTACCGCCCCGGTGCCTCCACTTTTGTCGAGGTATCGGGCGTGTCTTCCGGTCTGTGTGGCGACCAGCGGCCCGGGCATTTTCGCGGCGTGGCAACGGTGGTCACCAAGCTGTTGTTGCAGTGCCTGCCCGATGTCGCCGTGTTCGGAGAGAAGGATTTCCAGCAGCTGCAGGTTATCCGCCGCATGGTGACGGATCTGGATATCCCGGTCACGATCGAAGCCGCACCACTGGTGCGGGATGTTGATGGCCTGGCCCTGTCTTCACGCAATGCTTATCTTGGCCCGGCTGAACGCCAAACAGCGCCCCGTCTTTATGCGATTCTGTGTGAGACAGCCCGGTCTATCCGTGAAGGTGCCGATCCGGTACAGGCCTGTGAGGTTGCAGCAGGTCAGTTGGAGCAGGCGGGCTTTGGCCCGATTGATTACCTGGATGTGCGTGATGAACGCACCTTGCAGCCCCCGGATGGGGAGTCCGGTCCGTTCCTGCGTCTGTTTGCTGCTGTCTTTCTGGGAAAAACGCGCCTGATTGATACGGTGCGTGTGTGGGATGCCTGATCTGGTATCAGGCCCCGCCGGTATTGTCGCTGCGTACCGATGACAGGAACGCAGTGACTGTGCCCGACAGCGCGCGCATGTGCTCCACAAGCTCCGTGCAGTCCTGAAGAACGCGGTTGGCTGCCTCACCGGTGCTGTTGGTTGCATCGGTTACAGCCGTGATGGTGTTGCGTACTGTGGTTGTGCTGTGGGATGCTTGCTGGGTATTGCGGGCAATTTCGTGGGTTGCGGCCCCTTGTTCCTCGATCGCTGCCGAGATAGCCGATGCGATCTCGCTCATCCGGCGGATAACGTCCGATATCGCCTGTATGGCTTTTGCGGCATCCCGGGTGGCCCCCTGGACCGAGCGGATCTGCTGGCCAATTTCTGCTGTGGCCCGTTCGGTCTGGTTGGCCAGTGTCTTGACCTCGTTGGCGACCACGGCAAACCCTTTGCCCATGTCCCCGGCCCGGGCGGCCTCGATGGTGGCATTCAGGGCCAGAAGGTTTGTTTTCTCTGATATCGCGCTGATCAGGCGCACAACCTCGCCAATGCGTTCGGTGCTGTCCAGCAGGCTGACAACCTGTTCATTGGCATGCTGGGCTTGCTCCACTGCCTGTGATGCAATGGTGGTGGAGCGGGCAACCTGCTGTCCGATTTCCCGGATGGATGTTGACAGCTCTTCGGCGGATGAAGCCACAATTTCCACATTGGTCGCTGTTTCCAGCGTTGTTTCACGTACAACCCCGGCCTGATGTGTGGCATCCCGTGCTGTGGCGGTCATTTCCTCTGCGGCCATATGCATGTTGCCGGCTGCATCCGAGATGGTTTGCACAACCGTTGCCACATTGCGTTCCAGGTCATCAGCCAGGGCCAGCATGGAGGCCCGGCGCCGGGCTTCGGCCTGCTGTGCGCTGGCGGCGCGTTCCTGGTTCAGCCGTTCCACCTCCCGGGCGTTGTCGCGAAAGATCTGCACGGCAGAAGCCATGTCACCAATTTCATCATGCCGGTCGATACCGGGAATCTCGATGTCCTTGTTGCCTTCGGCCAGAAGGCGCATGGTCCGTGTCATGGCCTGAATGGGATTGGCGATGCTGCGCCCGATCATGAACGAGGCCCCGATTCCAACGACAAGGCTGGCCAGGGTCAGGCCAGTGACAAAGACACTGGCACCGTTCAGGCTGTTTGTGATGGCTGCCTGCGTATCCTCCTGGATACGTTTTTCTTCCTGCAGGGACAGCTCCTTGATCCGTTCGGTGGTGGAGGTGATGGCCTCCCCGATTGTGTGAAGCTGCTCTTCCAGAACCAGAAGCTCGCTGACCACGCCGGACAGCTCGTTCAGGCTGTCTTGATATTGTTCATAGGGTTTATTCGCTGCGGTTCGTACCTCGGGGACGGCAGCCATGACTTCCTCGACCACGAACAGCTGTTCCCATGCGGTTCCAAAGCGTTCCACATTGCGTGTCAGGAGATAGTCATCCACAGCCTGCCGGGCCAGAAGGACGTGTTCGGCCATGCGGCCGGCAAGTTCGACGGTTGTGGTATCTCCACGGCGGGCAGCGCGGGTGCGGACATCCCGGGCCTGTTGGAGAATTTGCTCGGACAGGGGGGTCAGTGTGCCGGCGATCAGTGTTACCCGCCGCAGTACCAGATCGAGGGCAGGTGTCAGAACGGCACGATAGGCTTGCAGTGTTGTCGCAAGCTCATCCACAGCACCGGCTGCGGGGGTTTTCTCGGCCTGTATCCACAGCTCGGCCACCTTCTGGTCCAGGACACTGTTCTGGGACAGGATTTCGGCCCGGCCTTTCTCATCCGGATAGCGGGAGTAAGATGTGACCAGGTTGTCGAAGGCCATGATCTGGCGGTCCAGGGCCACGGCGGCCACCGCCTTGGTTGAGGCACCGGATATAATTGTAACGTGGCGCCCGACATCCTTGAACATCCACACTGATCCTGCGGCCACAACCATAAATAGGACTAGTACAACAGCAAACCCGACCATCAGTCGGGCATGGATTTTCAGGACGGCAGGCATTCCCACTCCCCCGCGGCGACAGAACAGTGCCCCTGTCGCCGGACATCATAGCCCGTTTGGCCGGGGCTGTCCGCTATCCGTGTCGTTCTGTGGCCAGTGTGTCGGAAATGCCATCAACAGCCGCTGTCTTCAAACATCCAGCCCATGCCTGCCCCGGGATTCCGGGCATAACGCTCCAGCAGGCGTTCGGCCGGTGTTTGTCCGCTTTCGGCAATGGCAAGAAGGGGATCCAGGAAACCTGTCTCATCCTGTCCCTTCTGGTTCATGCGATTCCGTCGCTTCAACCCGTTGTGGGCGATATCCAGAACGATCCGTGCAACTTCTTGCAGGGACTGCCCACCAATCCGGGCCTTCAGAGCTTGGCGCGGGACATCGGCCAGAAGACGCCGCCGGTCCTCTGCGGTCCAGGGGCGTATCAGGTCCAGGGCAGCAGTCAGGCTGTCGCTGTCATACAGCAGGCCGGTCCAGAATGCGGGCAGGGCGCACAGACGTTCCCACGGGCCAACATCCGCACCGCGCATTTCGATGTACTTTTTCAGGCGGACATCAGGAAAAGCTGTAGACATATGGTCTGCCCAGTCTGATTCCGTCGGATATTCTCCCGGCAGGGCCGGCAGGCGCCCGGCCATGAAGTCACGGAACGATTGTCCCGACGCATCAATGTATTGGCCCTTGCGATAGACAAAATACATAGGCACATCAAGCAGGTAATCAGCCCAGCGTTCAAAGCTGAAGCCGTCCTCGAACACCAGCTCCGGCATGCCGCAGCGATCGGGATCCGTGTCGGTCCATACATGCGCCCTCCAGCTCAGGAAGCCGTTGGGTTTTCCCTCGGTGAACGGGCTGTTGGCCCACAGGGCGGTGGCCAAAGGCTGCAGGGCGGTGGCAACCCGCATCTTGGCCACCATGTCGGCTTCGGAACCATGGTCCAGGTTGACTTGGACGGTGCAGGTTCTCAGCATCATGTCCAGACCCAGGGATCCCCGTTTGGGCATATAGGCCCGCATGATGCGGTAGCGCCCCTTTGGCATCCAGTGAATGTCATCCCTGCGGGCCGTCGGGTGGAATCCAAGAGCCAGAAGGCCCACCCCCAGCTCCGAGCATACGGCCCGCATCTGTTGCCGGTGCGTGCCAATTTCCGCGCAGGTCTGGTGCAGGGTTTCCAGTTGGGCGCCCGACAGTTCCAGCTGTCCGCCCGGTTCCAGGGAAATGGAGGCCCCGTCTGCACGGGTCATGGCAATGACATGCTCTCCCTCCCTGACCGGTTTCCATTCAAACTGTTCCAGCCCTTTCAGAATATCGCGGATTCCGCCGGGTTCATCATAGGATAGCGGCGCATGGGTATCCCGTCGGAAGGCGTGCTTTTCATGCTCGGTTCCGATCTTCCATTCATGTGCGGGGCGGCTTCCGCTTTCCAGATAGCGTACAAGATCATCCCGGCTCAACATGGGTGTAGGGGTGGCAGAATCAGACATAGGCATGAAAAACAGTCTCCGGAGTCCTCGAATGTAGCGGGCACTTTATCAGTGCAATCATGATATCAGTATGGTCGTATCAAGGGGTGGGACCAATCCCCGTTTATGGCTTGCCAGCAGGTCAGGCTGGCCATGGCGGCTGTTTCGGCCCGCAGGATGCGGGGGCCAAGGCTGACGGGGCGGACGAAGGGTGCCTGGTGCAGCAACTCTGTTTCCCGGGGGTCAAAGCCACCCTCGGGGCCGGTCAGAAAGGCCGCCGGCCCGGATGCCTCCCTTGCCAGGACTGTGGCAACAGGGTCCCCGCGTCCGGTTTCGTCGGCAACATACAGGGTCCGTGTGTGTTCCCATCCCGCCAGAAGAGACTCCAGCCGTTCCGGCATCCGCATGTCGGGAACGGTGCTGCGCTCGCATTGCTCGGCCGCTTCGATCGCGGTTGCCCGCAGACGCTCGACATTGACGCGCTGGCTGTTGGTGCGGCTGGTCAGGACGGGCCAAAGGACCGATGCACCCAGCTCTGTTGCTTTCTGGACAATCATGTCCGTTCCGTCTTTCTTGACCGGGGCAAACAGCAGCCAGACGTCCGGGATACCGGTGTCCGGCTGTGGGCGCAGGCAGGACAGGGCGCGTAATTCCACGCGCTGACGATCAAGGTGCACAATATCGGCCAGCCAGTCTCCGTCCTGCCCGTTGAACAGACACACCCGGTCCGCCGGGCGGGCCCGCAGGACCGACCCCAGATAACGGGCTTGTCCGGCATCAGCCAAGACAGGCGCATTCTCTGCCAGTCGGGCAGAAACAAACAGGCGGCACAGCACACGTGCGGACATGGGATCTCCGGTTGGAACAGGCGGGACATGTCATCCCGTGAAGGAAGACCATTCAGTGGCACGAACCGGGAAGATGCATCAAGCAATTGTTGTTCCGCTGTTTCATTGTTAAACAGGCACCATGAGCAATGCACGACATATGGCTGGCGATATGCCGGTCAACGGGTGGATAGACCGCGCGGTTCCGGTATCCCTGCGCCCGTTCCTGAAGCTGTTGCGGCTGGATCGTCCGGTTGGCAGCTGGCTTTTGCTGTTTCCCTGCTGGTGGTCCCTGGTCCTGGGGGCTGCTGCTGTGGATGTCCGCTTGCAGGACTGCATCCCTTCAGCACTGCTGTTCTGGGTGGGCGCCGTTTTGATGCGTGGGGCAGGGTGTGCGATCAACGATGTTCTTGACCGCGACATTGATCGCCTGGTGGAGCGCACCCGCTCCCGTCCCCTGGCGTCCGGTGCTGTTTCCGTGCGGGCTGCGTTGATCCTGATCGGACTGGTCATGCTGGCCGGCCTGTTGATTCTTGTGTCCTTCAACACGGCCACGATTCTTCTGGGTCTGGCGTCGGTGCCCATGTTTCTTGCCTACCCGCTGATGAAGCGCCTGACCATGTGGCCACAGGTATGGCTGGGCCTGACATTCAGCTGGGGTGCACTTCTCGGGTGGACTGCAGTGACCGGTGCCCCGGGGTGGCCCATGCTTGCCCTGTATGCTGGTGCCTTCTTCTGGGTTCTGGGGTATGACACAATCTACGCCCACCAGGACCGCGAGGAAGATCGCATGGTTGGAATCGGCTCCTCGGCGCTTGCGTTGGGGGAAAGAACAAAGCCGGCCGTTGCCGTGTTCTATGGTATGGCGCTGTTCCTTTTCACCCTGTCTGCCGCCCTTGCCGGGGTATCATGGCTGTTCTATCCTTGTCTTGTTCCGGCCCTGTGGCATGCGGCGCGTCAGGTTCATCAACTCGATATTGATGATCCGTCAGGTTGCTTGGTCGTGTTCCAGTCAAACCGGGAATTCGGGTGGCTTGTTCTGGGGGCTTGTCTTGCCGGCCATCTGTCTATCACAATTCCGGGATCAGGCTGAGTCACACACCGGGTCTTGCCGTTGCGGACATACGGGAGCCCCCTTTGCGGTCAATGCCCCGGCCCTGCAATCTTTTACAGCACAAACAGTAAGAACAGGTGGACACGACTGTTCCCTTCCGTATGTCCACGGGATGGTGCCAGTGTTACGATGGGCTCTGTGGTAGGGAATTGATACTATTCCGCCTTGTCCGGATCTGTGGTCTTCTTCCGGGGATGGCGTGGACAAACTGGCTCTGTGGGCGTTTTTTGCTTCCCGCTCCTTTTCGTGCGGGTGTCATGTCAGGACAGGAGAACAAGAATGCAGGCCGATCAGGATAGCAAACCCGTAGAGACGGGCGAGAATGCCCCGGTTGCTGCATCGGCCCCCAAGAGCATGATGAGCAAAATCCTGTCGATTGCCATCGGCACAGTTATTGCTGTGTTTGTGGTGTATTCCCTGTACAGCGATTTCTATCAGCGTTCGGCAATTCGCAAGGGTATAGACGCGGATTTGCATCACATGGGCGATATTGCGGCCGAGAATATCAGCAACTGGTTGAATGCCCGCCTGCTGCTGACCCGGTTGGCGGCCGATGGTATTGCCCGCACCGATGCCAGTCCTGCTGCTGTCAGCACCGAACTGGGCCGTGCAACGCTGATGGAAAGCTTCAATGCATCCTATCTGGGTGACATCCATGGAGTCTTTACCCAGCAGCCGCCGGCTACCGATTTGCCAGCCGGGTATGACCCGCGCAAGCGTCCTTGGTACAAACAGGCCGAGACAGAAAAGGGGCCTGTGATTACGCCCCCCTACAAATCAGCCACGACGCCGGATTTGAATATTACCATTGCTATTCCTGTTTATCAGAGCGGCTCTCTTGTGGGGGTTATTGGCAGTGACTTCCTGATTGGTGATCTCTCCAAAATGATCGGGGAAATTACCTTTGGGGGGATGGGGCGTGCGTTTTTGGTCGACAAGGCCGGCACCATCCTGATGCACCCCGATCCCGATGTGGTCACCAAGAAGATGGCCGATATCTATCCGGCCCAGACGCCTTCCATCACGCGGGAGGTTGTGACGGCTTCCGATGGTCGTCATACGGAGCTGATGACGTTTATTCCCGTCAGCGGCCTTCCCGGGGTGGAATGGTTCCTGGTGGTCAGCGTGGACGAGGACAAGGCCTTTGCCCAGCTGACGGATTTCCGGGTTTCGGCCCTGGTTGCCGCGCTGCTCGGCGCCCTGCTGATGATCGTGATCCTGCGCCAGACCTTGAACGTGCTGGTGGCCCACCCGGTTCTTGAAATGACCGGCGCGATGAAGGATCTGGCATCCGGGAACCTGGAAGTGCAAATCCCCGGCGACGGGCGTGATGACGAAATCGGCGCCATGGCCCACGCGGTTGCCGTGTTCCGCGACAACGCGCTGGAACGTCGCCGTCTGGAGGCCGAGCAGGCCGAAGCCCGCCGTGCTGCCGAAGCCCGTACCATCAAGGTCGACAAGCTGATCTCGGCCTTCAGCGGCGACATGAACACCGTGCTGGGCACGGTCACATCTGCCGCCACGGAGCTGGAAGCCACCGCCGGTGCCCTGTCGGGAACTGCCGACCGGTCCGCCCGCGATGCCACCACCGCTGCAGCCGCTACCGAAGAAGCTTCGGTCAACGTCCAGGGTGTAGCCCATGCCACCGAGGAACTGGCCGCTTCCATCAACGAAATCGCGTCCCGGGTTGAGAATTCACGCCTGATCGCCGAACGGGCCTCGGATTCCGCCCACCGGACAAACCAGACCGTGCAGTCCCTGGTCGAGGCCACCCAGAAGATCAGCCAGATTGTGAACCTGATCAACGACATCGCCAGCCAGACCAACCTGCTGGCGCTGAACGCCACCATCGAAGCCGCCCGCGCCGGTGAAGCCGGAAAAGGCTTTGCCGTGGTCGCCAACGAAGTGAAAAGTCTGGCCGGGCAAACCAGCCGGGCGACCGATGAAATCGGGTCCCAGATCCAGGCCATCCAGACCGTTTCCGATCATGTGGCCGCCGCCATTGCCGATATCGCCAAGGTGATCGAGGAAATCAACAACATCACCGGCGATATTTCCACCGCCATCGATCAGCAGGGCGCCGCAACACGCGAAATCGCCCGTAACGTCGCCGAAGCCGCTGCCGGCACAAACGAAGTCTCCCAAAGCGTCATCAACGTCACAAACGGGGCCCGCGAAACCGGAGACAACGCCAGCCAGGTCCTCGCCGCCGCCGGTGAACTCTCAAGACAATCCGAAATGCTCAAAAACCGAGTCGACGAATTCTTCCACAGCATACGGAATGTGTAGGGCCGACTCGGCAATGCCTTGCTTGTAAATTTGTACCGTATATGCGCCTGACGCCGGGGGGCAGTTGTTTTTAGGGGGAGCCAGTTCATGCAGGCCGATCAGGATACCAAACCCGTAGAGACGGGCGAGAATGCCCCGGTTGCATCGGCCCCCAAGAGCATGATGAGCAAGATCCTGTCAATTGCCATCGGCACGGTCATTGCAGTGTTCGTGGTGTATTCCCTGTACAGCGATTTCTATCAAAGGGCAGCAATTACAAAAAATATTGAAGATGACTTACATAACATGGGCGATATTGCGGCCGAGAGTGTAAGCAATTGGTTGAGTGCCCGTATGCTGCTGACCCGCCTGGCTGCTGACAACGTTGCCAATACGGACACGAGTGCAGAGGCCGTTGGTGTTGCCTTGGGGCGTCCTACCCTGCTGGAAAATTTTGACGGGACGTACTTCGGCAATCCGGAGGGGATCTTCGTCCGGCGCCCACAGGTCAAGATGGCGCCAGACTTCGATCCACGCACGCGCCCTTGGTACAAGCTGGCTTCTGCGGCAGGGGGGCCGGCTATTACGCCACCTTTTAGATCGGCCGCCAGTCCCGACATCATTATTTCGGTTTCTATGCCCGTTTATCAGAATGGTGCCCTGGTCGGGGTTGTGGGGAGCTCGTTCCTGACCAAAGATCTCTCCAAAATGATTGCTGAGATTACCTTTGGGGGGATGGGGCGTGCGTTTTTGGTCGACAAGGCCGGCACCATCCTGATGCACCCCGATCCCGATGTGGTCACCAAGAAGATGGCCGATATCTACCCGGCCCAGACGCCTTCCATCACGCGGGAGGTTGTGACGGCTTCCGATGGTCGTCATACGGAGCTGATGACGTTTATTCCCGTCAGCGGCCTTCCCGGGGTGGAATGGTTCCTGGTGGTCAGCGTGGACGAGGACAAGGCCTTTGCCCAGCTGACGGATTTCCGGGTTTCGGCCCTGGTTGCCGCGCTGCTCGGCGCCCTGCTGATGATCGTGATCCTGCGCCAGACCTTGAACGTGCTGGTGGCCCACCCGGTTCTTGAAATGACCGGCGCGATGAAGGATCTGGCATCCGGGAACCTGGAAGTGCAAATCCCCGGCGACGGGCGTGATGACGAAATCGGCGCCATGGCCCACGCGGTTGCCGTGTTCCGCGACAACGCGCTGGAACGTCGCCGTCTGGAGGCCGAGCAGGCCGAAGCCCGCCGTGCTGCCGAAGCCCGTACCATCAAGGTCGACAAGCTGATCTCGGCCTTCAGCGGCGACATGAACACCGTGCTGGGCACGGTCACATCTGCCGCCACGGAGCTGGAAGCCACCGCCGGTGCCCTGTCGGGAACTGCCGACCGGTCCGCCCGCGATGCCACCACCGCTGCAGCCGCTACCGAAGAAGCTTCGGTCAACGTCCAGGGTGTAGCCCATGCCACCGAGGAACTGGCCGCTTCCATCAACGAAATCGCGTCCCGGGTTGAGAATTCACGCCTGATCGCCGAACGGGCCTCGGATTCCGCCCACCGGACAAACCAGACCGTGCAGTCCCTGGTCGAGGCCACCCAGAAGATCAGCCAGATTGTGAACCTGATCAACGACATCGCCAGCCAGACCAACCTGCTGGCGCTGAACGCCACCATCGAAGCCGCCCGCGCCGGTGAAGCCGGAAAAGGCTTTGCCGTGGTCGCCAACGAAGTGAAAAGTCTGGCCGGGCAAACCAGCCGGGCGACCGATGAAATCGGGTCCCAGATCCAGGCCATCCAGACCGTTTCCGATCATGTGGCCGCCGCCATTGCCGATATCGCCAAGGTGATCGAGGAAATCAACAACATCACCGGCGATATTTCCACCGCCATCGATCAGCAGGGCGCCGCAACACGCGAAATCGCCCGTAACGTCGCCGAAGCCGCTGCCGGCACAAACGAAGTCTCCCAAAGCGTCATCAACGTCACAAACGGGGCCCGCGAAACCGGAGACAACGCCAGCCAGGTCCTCGCCGCCGCCGGTGAACTCTCAAGACAATCCGAAATGCTCAAAAACCGAGTCGACGAATTCTTCCACAGCATACGGAATGTGTAACTGACCACACCCTGTACAAAGAAGCACCCCGCGTTACCGTCGGGGGGCTTCTCTGCATTCTGTCATGCCTGCCGGGCGTCGATAATGCTGCGCCGTATCGCACGCGTGCGCGTAAAAAGGCTGTGCAAGGTTTCACCATCGCCACGGCGGATTGCACGCTGCATGGCGGTCAGGTCTTCGGTAAAGCGTTGTAATGTTTCCAGGACAGCGGTTCGGTTCTCCAGGAAGATATCCCGCCACATGGTTGGGTCAGATGCGGCAATACGGGTGAAGTCACGAAAGCCGGATGCCGAATACTGGATCACTTCCCGTTTCAGGTCATCCTGCAGGTCATCGGCCGTGCCCACAATGGTATAGGCAATCAGGTGGGGCAGGTGCGATGTAATGGCCAGCACCTGATCATGATGGTGCGCATCCATCACATCCACCCTTGATCCGATGGCTTCCCACAGTGTGCGTACTTTCTGTATTGCCTCCGGATCGGTTTCTGCCGGGGGGGTCAGGATACACCAGCGGTCCCGGAACAGCTCGGCAAAGCCGGCCTCTGGTCCGGAGTGCTCTGTTCCGGCAATGGGATGCCCGGGGACCAGATGCACACCGGCAGGCAGCTGAGGAGCAATGGCATTGACCATCCCCTGTTTGACGGAGCCAACATCACTGAGAATGCAGCCCGGCGTCAGGGCAGGGACGAGGGTGCGCGCCAGTTCGCTCATGACACCGGCGGGGACAGCCAGCACAACCAGGTCCGCCCCTTCGGCGGCCTGAACAGCGGTATCGTGGATGCTGTCCACAATACCAAGCCGCAGGGCTGTTTCCATGCTGCCGTCGGGTGCAGAGAAGCAGGCGATATGCCCGGCAAGGGATTTGGCTTTGACAGCACGGGCAAGGGACGAGCCGATCAGGCCAATTCCGATCAGGCACAGGCGGGAGAACAGGGGCGATGGCATGGCAGGCAATGGCAATCCTTGGGAACAGAGCAACAGACAGTGGCACCGTAGCGCCTTCTTCTGGTTCCGGATACCGGTTCCTGCCCGGTATGGCAATGCCCGGAACCGTCGGCCAGAAGTTCAGCAGCGCTCCTTCAACAGAAGCTTGGCAGGAAGCAAGCGTTCCCACCCCCCTCGTACAGTCGAGCGCGGAGCTATTCCTTCGGTACGAGGGGGGCTGTCTTTAACACCCGTTACGCAAGATATCCGGGCGGGAAGGGGACGGCATAACCGCCCACAACGCGGAACTTGCGGACCTGTGAGAGGGTCAGCACACTTTGCAGGCGCAGGTCGTCGGCAAGAATGCAGCCTTCAAGTTCCACAAGATGGATGCGTGTATCCGGGCCCGCATCAATGGAATCAGGGACCTCCACCACGGTCAGCCCTACCTGTGCAACCAGTTCTCCCACGCCCGAGCGGCTCAGGCTGTCATCGGTTTCAAGAGTGACATACGTGCGGTCATCCCCCGTGTTTTCCTGGGGCAGGCGGCAGATGACCAGCCCTTCCAGTCCATCTCCGCGTCCGGTGCCCGGACCGGCAAAGGGAACGCGGGCAACAATGGACGGGGTATCCGGCTGATCGGACAGGAGATGAGGCCACCAGCGCTCCCGGTCATCGGGACCCGGCAGGGGCACAATGCCAACCACGGCATCACCGTCGGCAACCATGCGTACCACGCTGCCCGCACTTTGGGACGGGATGGTGCGGGTATATGTTCCATAGGAGTCACGCCCCAGCTCCAGATAACCTGAACCACGAACAGGCGTGAAAACGGCCATTGACAGGGAACCTTCCAGGGCAACCATGGCCGCGAACAGCTCCCGCCAGATGCGGACAATAACAGAGCGGCGGAATTTGGCACCTTCGGCTCTTTTGACCAGCCGCCGCAGGATTTGCATTTCCCGGCCCGGACGCAGGAAGATCCCGACGCTTTCACCGGCGGCACGCTTGACATCCCCGACGGTGGAGACAATACGGCTGCGTTCCAGCAGAAGATCGATAATCTGGTTGTCGATGGCGTCGATACGCTCGCGCAGTGCGCCCAGTGTTGGCAGGGCCAAGGTGGTGTTGCTCTCCGGCATGCCGTCAATTCCCTGGTTTGAATGTACAGTTGATGGTAGTAGCCGGATCCATTGCAGAAGGCAAAGAAAACATACGACAAACCTGCTTTTCCATCAACCGTGGCGCAAGGATCCTGCGCCGGAAAGGGAGCCTGTTTCCCCGGGCGTATGACCCGCATCACCATAGAACACACCGGATTTGCTACGCGGTCCTAGGTTAAGCCGGTCCGGTACCCCCAGGCCGACCCGCTGACCGGCGGCGTGTTCCTGGCGCGGGGTGGCGTAGATCTTTTTGCCGGCTTCGGCTACCAGGACCCCGGAGAACTGCGGGAACCAGTGTTCCCCTATATTCTCGACACCCTGCGCCCAAGCTGTCGGGATCCGCGACCCAACCGGAGGAAAGAACAGGGCAGGGGATGTGCCAAGGGTGGTGAACAGGGCATCGTCCAGCAGGCGGGACAATTGCCCCGCCGAGCAGGGGCGCCCTGCCCCGAACGGTGTTCGATCCATGCGGGCCCATATGCCTTGTCGGTTGGGTGTAATAACGGCGATCCGCCCGTTGTCGGCCATGACCCGCCACAGTTCCCGCATCAAGGCCCGATTCTGGTCGGTATGTTCGATTGCGTGGCAGACAATGACCCGGTCAAACAAGCAATCGGGAAAGGGCAGGCTGGTGTCTTCGGTCAGGGTGACACGGTTTCCCCCGTGTCCCGGCCATTCCATAACCCCCTGGGGGCCAGGCATGGCGGCAACAACCCGTTCGGCTTCATCCGCGAATGGCCCCAGGAGCGGCGTGGTAAAGCCCATGCCCAGAATCCGGCAGCCACGCACATCGGGCCACAGTTCCCGCAGGCGGCGGCGCAGCAGCATTCCCGCCACCTGTCCCAGGGGACTGGCGTAAAAGGTATGCAGATCTGCCACATCAAGGTACATGTGCACCCACCCACGCCCGGTTTACATCACGTGTTGTCCCGCGATTACAGGGTGAGTATAGCACAGACAGGCCGGTCCGTACCGCGTAAACGGTCCGGGGTATGCCAGCAGCAAAAAAGCCCTTGCTTTCGGGGAGATCAGGGGGATTCACTGGCGCCGCATCTAGGAGGCAGGAACGATGACACCAGAAGGTCTGCAGGCGGAAGAGTTGGAGATCGTGCGAATCCCTGTGCTTCAGGATAACTATGTATGGTTGCTTCATTGCCGGGCAACAGGAATGACAGCGGTTGTGGACCCTGCCGAGGCTGATCCTGTCCTGTCGGTATGTGCCCGGCACGGGTGGTCCTTGTCCCTGATTCTGGTCACCCACCATCACCATGACCATATCGGCGGAATACCGGCCCTGCGCCAGGCCACAGGGTGCAAGGTTGTCGCAAATCCCGCCGATTCCGGGAGGATTCCCGGTATTGACCTGGCCGTTACGGACGGGGATTCGGTATCCGTGGGCCAAGCCCGGGCACAGGTCATGGCCGTACCCGGGCATACCAGCGGGCATATTGTCTTTTATTTTGCCGGCGCGCGTGCCCTGTTCTGTGGCGATACCCTGTTTCTGCTGGGTTGCGGGCGGATGTTCGAGGGCACGCCGGAACAGTTCTGGTCATCCCTGGTGCGCCTGCGGGCCTTGCCGGATGAAACGCGGGTATACTGTGCGCACGAATATACGGCCATGAACCGGCGTTTTGCGGTGGCGGTAGACCCTGAGAACATGGCCCTGAAAGAGCGGGAGTCCGTGCTTGAGGCTTGTATGACCTATGGATGCCCGACGGTTCCCGGGGTATTGGGGCAGGAAAAGGCAACCAACCCCTTCCTGCGGGCCGATGTACCGGCCCTGGCCCGGGCTGTGGGGCTGGAGGCCGGTGCTGACCCTGTTGCGGTGTTTGCAGCGCTGCGTCAGCGCAAGGATACGTTCTGAAACGATTGCCGGAATACAACGGGTTCGTATAGTGTGCAGGTGCATTATGTCCGTGCCCCGTGGCCCGCAGCGGCGCCCGGCCCGCCGGAGACTGGGGAGAACACCGCACCATGTATTCGCACGCCGTACCCTATCCGGTCCGGGAGGCTGTCCTGCTCGATGCCCTTGGCATTGTGGATCTGGCCGCTGTTGCTGTCTTTGCCATTACCGGTGCCCTGGTTGCGGCACGGCGCGAAATGGATCTTCTGGGCTTTATCCTGGTGGGTACCGTGACCGGCATCGGCGGGGGGACCCTGCGCGACCTGGCCTTGGGTGTACAGCCGGTGTTCTGGGTCAGCAGCCCGGGGTATCTGGTCGTCTGTATTGTGGCTGCCGGCATGACCTACTGGATGGCCCGGTTCCTGGATTCCCGCTATAGCGCCCTGTTGTGGGCCGATGCTGTTGGTCTGGCCCTGTATTCCGTTATCGGGGCCTTCAAGGCCGAACTGTTCAATGCCGCGCCGGTGGTGTGCGTGACCATGGGCATGATGACGGCAGCCTTTGGCGGCCTGATGCGTGATATTATCTGCGGGGAACGGTCTCTTCTGTTCAATCCGGAGATCTATGCCACGGCCGCCCTGGCAGGGTCGGTAGCCTTTGTGGCATCTGCCGGGCTTGATATCCCGGTGGAAGCCCGTGCCCTTGCCGGGTTCTTTGTGGCCCTTGCCTTGCGGGCGGGGGCTATCCAGTATGGCTGGACCCTGCCCAAATACGTTCACCCCGAGCCTCCGCCCCGGTCGGGGGAGGGTGTGGACCATGGCTGATCACGGCTTTTTGCATACAGGATGCTGTGTCCGGGCAAGGCAACAGTTGCCATTGTGGCGCGGATGGAATACCTCTGGGCGGCGTTCCTGATGTCTCTGCTGCTGCCCGGATCCCGATGACCCCATGCGTCTGATACGCCACTGTCACGAAGTACCGCCGTCCCTGCGCGGCATGGTCATTGCCCTTGGCAACTTTGACGGTGTGCACAGGGGCCACCGTGCCGTGATCGGTGCGGCACTGGACCAAGCCCGTTCCATGGGCCGTGCGGCGGCCGTCATGACCTTTGATCCGCATCCGCGCCGTTATTTCCGGCCCGATCTGCCGCCCTTTGCCCTCAGTTCCCTGCGCCAGAAAGTACGCCTGATCGGGGAAACCGGGGTTGACCTTCTGTGCGTGTTGCGCTTTGGTCAGGCCCTGGCCGGATTGAAGGCGGAGGATTTTGTGGATACGGTCCTGGTGCGCGACCTGGGTGTATCCGGTGTTGTGGTGGGGGATGATTACGCCTTTGGCAAGGGGCGTGCGGGCGATGTCACCCTGCTGCGTACATTGGCGGCCAGTCGTGGTTTTTCCGTGACCAGTGTGGCCCCGGTCTGTATGCCCGACGGGACGATCTGCTCCTCTACCGCTGTGCGTGAGGCCCTGATGGCCGGTGATGTAGAGGGGGCAACCGCTTTCCTGGGGCGCCCGTGGGAGCTGGAGGGTCGGGTGTGTCGGGGGCAGGCCCGTGGCCGTGTCTTGGGTTTTCCGACCGCCAATGTCGATCCCGGTGCCCGCACCCGTCCGGCCCGGGGGGTGTATGCCGTGCGCGCGGGCCTTGACCACGACGGGGAAACCCGCTGGTATGACGGCGTTGCCAATTACGGGACCCGCCCGACCTTTGGCATGACCGATGATGTTCTGGAGGTTCACCTGCTGGATATGAACAGGGATCTGTACGGCCAGCGCCTGAGGGTGCAGCTCCTGGGGCGCATCCGTCCGGAGCAGGCTTTTTCCGGTCCCGATGCCCTGAAGGCCCGTATTGCCGCTGACATCGATGCCGCGCGAATTATTCTGGCCCGTGGTGCCGTAAACCACACCGCCTGCCCCTGTTGCTGTACACTGTTTGCCGAATACCGGATAAGACCATGACCGCCGATTACAAGAATTCTGTTTTCCTGCCCCGCACGTCCTTTCCCATGCGGGCAGGTCTGCCTGCCCAGGAACCCGGACACCTGGAACGCTGGAACCGGATAGGGCTGTATGCCCGCCAGCGTGAACAGGCGCATGGGCGTCCCCTGTTCGTGCTGCATGATGGCCCTCCGTATGCCAACGGCCACCTGCACATCGGGCACGCCCTGAACAAGATCCTGAAGGATGTGGTGGTCCGCTCGCGGCAGATGATGGGTTTTGACGTGGACTATGTTCCGGGGTGGGACTGTCACGGCCTGCCGATTGAATGGAAAATCGAGGAAGAGTACCGCGCCCGCGGCCAGAACAAGGACGATGTGCCGGTGGTGGAGTTCCGGCGTGAGTGTCGCGCCTTTGCCGAACGCTGGATCGATATCCAGCGCGAGGAATTTCGCCGGCTGGGCATCGGCGGGGACTGGGACAGGCCCTATACCACCATGGCCTATGCGGCCGAGGCCCGCATTGTGGCCGAGCTGGGCAAATTCCTGCTGGATGGCAGCCTGTACCGCGGTGCCCGTCCGGTGCTGTGGTCGGTGGTCGAGAAGACCGCCCTGGCCGAGGCCGAGGTTGAATACAAGGACCACACCTCCACCACCATCTGGGTCCGCTTCCCGGTGGTGTCGGCCCGCGTGCCGGCCTTGCAGGGGGCGGATATTGTCATCTGGACGACAACCCCCTGGACTATCCCCGGCAACCGGGCGCTGGCCTGCGGGGCGGATCTGGAATACGGCGTGTACCGTGCGACATCCGTTACGGATGGTGCCCTGGTGTCGGTCGGGGACCGGCTGGTCCTGTCCACATCCCTGGCGTCTTCGGTGATGGAAACCGGCCATTTTGAGGCTGTCTGCGAGGCCAACCTGGGCGGGGCTGACCTTGATGGTGTGCTGTGCGCCCATCCGCTGCGGGGGCAGGGGTATGACTTTGACGTACCGGTGATGATTGGTGACTTTGTGACCGCCGATCAGGGAACCGGGATTGTGCACCAGGCTCCCGGCCATGGCGAAGACGATTTCTACCTGTGCCGGTCCAAGGGAATTCATCCGCCGGACATGGTTCTGGATGGCGGGACTTACGCCGATACCATTCCCCTGTTTGCGGGGCAGCATATCTACAAGATCGCGCCGGTGATGGTTGATGCCCTGACGGCTGCCGGCAAGCTGGTGGCGCATGGCAAGCTGGTGCATTCCTACCCCCATTCGTGGCGGTCCAAGGCACCGTTGATCTATCGCGCCACGTCGCAGTGGTTCATTTCCATGGACAAGACCGGCCTGCGTGACAAGGCTCTGGCTGCTGTTGATGCCACCCGCTTTGTGCCGGCCATGGGGCGCAACCGTCTGCGGTCGATGGTGGAACAGCGTCCGGATTGGTGCGTATCCCGCCAGCGCAGCTGGGGCAGCCCGGTCACGGTGTTTGTCAACCGCCATACAGGGGAGCCCCTGCGTGATCCGGCGGTGATGGACCGTATCGTTGCCGCCGTGGCCGAGCGTGGCGCCGATGCCTGGTTCGAGGACAACCCGCAGGATTTCCTGGGTGATGCCTATGACCTGAAAGACTATGAACAGGTGCGCGACGTGCTGGATGTCTGGTTTGATTCCGGCTGCACACATGCCTTTGTCCTGGAGGACCGGGATGGAAGCGCGTGGCCGGCAGACCTGTACCTGGAAGGGTCGGACCAGCATCGCGGCTGGTTCCAGTCATCCCTGCTGCAAAGTTGTGGAACCCGTGGCCGGGCGCCTTACAAGGCGGTGCTGACGCATGGCTTTACCCTGGACGGGCAGGGCCGCAAGATGTCGAAATCGATCGGCAATACGGTGGCGCCACAGGATGTGGTGAAGGAATACGGGGCCGATATCCTGCGTTTGTGGGTTGCGTCCACCGATTACATGAACGACCAGCGTCTGGGGTCGGAGATCCTGAAGCAGACGGCGGAAAGCTATCGCCGCCTGCGCAACACCCTGCGCTATATGCTGGGGGCGCTGGATGGCTTCTCTGCAGCCGAGGCCGTGACCGATGAAGCTTCCATGCCCGAGCTGGAGCGCTGGGTCCTGCATCGTCTGACCGAGATGGATGCCATCGTTCGCCGCTGCTGCGACGATTACGAATTCCAGACCCTGTTTGCCGAGCTGACAGCGTTTTGTACCAACGATCTGTCCGCGTTCTATTTTGATATCCGCAAGGATCTTCTGTACTGCGGCCATCCGCAGGATCCGGAGCGTCGGGCCTGTCGTACGGTGATTGACCGTTTGTTCAACACCCTGGTGCGCTGGATGGCGCCGGTCCTGTGCTTCACGGGCGAGGAAGCGTGGCTGTGCCGTCATCCGGGCGATGACAGTTCGGTCCACCTGACCGGGTTTGAGGCGGTGCCCGGACACTGGCGCGATGATGCCCTGGCCGCGCGCTGGGCTGCCGTGGCACGTGTTCGCCGCGTGGTTCTGGGGGCGCTGGAACAGGCCCGCAATGCCAAGGTCATCGGGGCGTCCCTGCAGGCCCATGCGGTGGTGTATGCACCGGCAGAGGTGCAGGATGGTATCCGTGCCTATCCAATGCACGATATTTGCATCACTTCGGCCCTGACCCTGTCATCCGATCCGGTTCCCGATGCGGCCTATACAGTGCCCGAGATTCCGGGCGTGGGTGTGGTCATCGAAACAGCAACCGGGGAGAAGTGCCAGCGGTGCTGGAAGGTTCTGCCCGATGTTGGTTCCCACCCCCGTGAAGGGGTGTGCCAGCGTTGTGATGATGTTCTGGCCCGGACGGAACCCGCCTGATGCCTGAAACCCCGTCCCACGTCCCTTTTGCCCGGCCTGGCGCCTGGCGCTGGTTTGTGCTGGTGTCCCTGTGCCTGGTGCTGGATCAGGCCAGCAAGGCGTGGGTGGTGGCGTTCTCGGGCGGGCTTCCGATGTCGGTCGAGGTGCTGCCGTTCCTCAACCTTGTCATGGCCTGGAACCGCGGTGTCAGTTTCGGGCTTCTTGGCGACAGTGGCCTTGGGCCGTGGCCGCTTCTGGTCATGGCTGTCCTGCTGGCCGGGGTGCTGGGTGCATGGATGCTGCGGGCTTCCCATTGGCTTCTGGCCTGTGCGCTGGCGCTGATGACCGGTGGCGCCCTTGGCAACGCAATTGACCGCGTACGCTGGGGTGCTGTGGCTGATTTTTTGGACTTTCATGTTCTGGGCTGGCATTTTTGGGCGTTCAATCTTGCCGATACGTGGATTTCCGTCGGGGCGGCGCTGCTTGTTGCAGACAGCTTGTTTCGACGCGAAAGCTGACGTACAACCAGAAACGTAAAACCCGGAGGTTTAAGTGATGTTGCGTCGGCTTTCCCTGTCCCTTTGTATTGTGGCTCTTGCCGGCGGCGGTTTGTCCGGTTGTGGCAGCGAGACCCGTCGGGCTCTTGGCCTTGACAAACGGTCGCCCGATGAATTTGCCGTGGTGTCGCGCGCACCCCTGACCGTTCCGCCTGACTTCAGGCTGCGTCCGCCCGAACAGGGTGCCCCCCGTCCCCAGGAGATATCAACGTCGGACCAAGCCCGTGATGCTGTCTTTGGTGGTCGCGCCCAAGCACGCCGGGTTGCCACAACCCATGGGGAAGGCGCCTTGCTCAAGCTGGCGGGGGTGGACCAGTCTGTTCCCGGCATTCGTTCGATTGTAGACCGCGAGACATCGGTCTTTGCGCGTGAGGAGAAGACCTTTACCGATCGTCTGGTTTTCTGGCGCGACCCGGAACCAACCGGCACCATGGTTGATGCTGCGGCCGAAGCAAAGCGGCTGCGTCAGAACCAGGCGCTGGGCAAGGCGGTGACCGAGGGGGATACCCCGAAGATTGAACGGCGCCAGCGTGCTCTTCTGGAGGGGCTTCTCTAGGAGCCTCCGGTTCGGAGCCGTGTGGGGATTTTGTGTGCGGCGGCCGGTCTGTTCCGGTCGCCGCATTGCATATGGCCTGACCGGCAAAGGGAAAATCTGCGTATCTTGTGTTCCTGTGACATAGTTCTGCCGGAATGTGTTGTCTGATTCCATGTTCGCCAATCCGGTCGCACAGGGGCGGGGCGGCCAGAGTCAAGGAGTTGACCGTATGGTCCTGAGCAAACTGTTTTTAAAAAGCCTTGTTGTGGCGGCCGTGGCTGTTCTGGTCCTGCCAGCCGGGGGTGTTCAGGCACAAACAGCCCTGCAGACCCAGATCCAGGCATCCCGTATCGGGGTTGAGGCCCCGAAGGTCTATAACGCGTCTACTTTTACGCTGGACAATGGCCTGCAGGTGGTGGTGGTGGAAAATCACCGGATGCCGGTCGTGTCGCACATGGTGTGGTACAAGGTTGGTGCGGCCGATGAACCACCGGGTCAGTCCGGTCTGGCCCATCTTCTTGAACATATGATGTTCAAGGGGACAGAGACCCTGAAGCCCGGCGAATTTTCAGCGCTTGTTGCCCGCAATGGCGGCCGGGAAAATGCCTTTACCAGCTCTGACTATACGGCCTACTTCCAGAATATTGCGGTTGATCGCCTGCCTTTGGTCATGAAGCTGGAAGCGGACCGCATGCGCAATCTGGCCTTTGATGAAAAGGAATTCCTGACCGAACGGGATGTCGTGATCCAGGAACGCCTGATGCGTACAGAGAACGAGCCCGACGCCCAGCTGTATGAACGGGCATCCATGGCCCTGTGGGTCAATCACCCCTACCGCAACCCGATTGTTGGATGGATGGACGAGCTGTCGGCGCTGACGCGTCAGAATGCACTCGACTTTTACAAGAAGTGGTATGCGCCGGATAATGCGATCCTTGTGATCAGTGGTGATGTGACCGTGGATCAGGTGCGCAATCTGGCCGAGACCTATTACGGGTCCCTGTCCCGTGGGCCGGGCGTACAGCGCCTGCGCAACCGTCAAGCGCCTCCCGATGCTGTTGTGCGGGTTGATATGGCTCATCCCAATGTGACCCAGCTGCGCTGGGGGCGTCGGTACAGGGTGCCAAGCATCAATACGGCCCCGGCGCGCCAGGACACACTGGCCCTTTCGGTCCTGTCGGATATTCTGGGTGGCGGCCAGCTTGGCCGGCTGTACCGGGATCTGGTGATCAAGCGCAAGCTGGCCGTTGATGCTGGCGCATCCTATGATTCGTTGGCTGTGGATGATGGTGTGTTTGACATTTATGCCATGCCCCGTCCGGGTGTGTCCGTGGCCGAGCTGGAAAAGGCGGTTGATGAGGTCGTCCAGGGGCTGCTGCGCGATGGCCTGACCGTGGCCGAGGTTGAAGACGTCAAGACCCGCATGCAGGCCGGGGCGATCTATGCCCGCGACAGCCTGCAAGGACCGGCCTATCGCATCGGCATGGCCTTGAGCGTCGGTGATACGCTGGAATCGGTGGAAACATGGCCTCAGCAAATCGCCGGGGTTGGTCGTGATGATGTGATGAAGGCTGCGCGTACCTGGCTGCGTGACCAGGCTGCCGTGACCGCTGTCCTGAAACCCGGAGGCAGGTCATGAGTGGTTATGCCGGTGTTTTGCACAAGGGAGCTTTTGTGATGGGAATTGTCCGTTCGCACGGTCTTGCCGGCCTGGTTCTTCTTTTCCTGCTGGCTGTGGCCGTTCCGGCACGGGCCTTTACCGTGCAACAGGTTGTCAGTCCCGGCGGGATATCTGCCTGGCTGGTCGAGGATCATACCCTGCCTGTTGTTTCTGTGGCCTTCGGGTTTGCGGGCGGCGCGGCAACCGATCCGGTCGGCAAGGAAGGTCGTGCCTACATGACCGCCGCCATGCTGGGGGAGGGAGCCGGCAAGCTCGACAGCCAGGCTTTCCGCAGGGTGCTGGAAACCCAGGCCATCAATCTGGGCTATGGCAGCAGCATGGACGCAACAACCGGCTTTCTGCTGACCACAACGGGAACGCTGGACGAGGCCTTTGACCTGTTGCGCCTGACGCTCACCGCGCCGCGCTTTGACAAGGCTCCCCTGGAGCGTCTGCGCCACGAGTACACGGCATCCCTGTCCCTGAAGCAGGAAGATCCCGGGGACGCTGCCGGGCGGACCATGACGGCCCTGCTGTTCGGTGATCATCCCTACGCCCGTCCCCTGGAAGGAACGCCGCAGTCCATCCGTTCCATGCGGGTGAAGGACTTGCGGGCCCATATGAAAAGCAGCATGACCCGCGACCGCCTGAAAATTGGCGTGGCCGGGGATCTGACCCCCTCGCAGCTGGGGACTTTGCTGGACCAGACCTTTGGATCTTTGCCGGCAACCGGAACGGCGCCGGCCATTTCCCCTGTTGTTCCAGCCCTGGACGGACGTGTCACGGTGGTGGACATGGATGTGCCCCAGTCTGTGGTCCTGTTCAACGATCAGGGTATTGATCCCCGCGATCCGGATATCTATGCCGCCATGCTGATGGATTATGTTCTGGGGGCAGGGTCCTTTGCGTCCCGCCTGATGAATGAAGTCCGCGAGAAACGTGGCCTGGTATACGGGATCAGCACGTCCTTGCGAGGGCTGGACAAGGCGTCTTTCCTGTCCGGGCATTTTGCCACATCGGGGGACAAGGTGGCCGAGGCCATGGACCTTGTGCGTGCGGAGTGGCGCAAGATGGCCGAGGATGGTGTGACCGAGGACGAGCTGGATGCAGCCAAGGCCAACCTGGCCGGCTCCTGGCCGCTGGGGATGACATCAACCGGCAACATTGCGAACCGCCTGTATGACTGGCAGGCCTATGATCGGTCGCCGGATTACTTCAATGTGCGCAATGCCCGCCTGCAGGCCGTGACCAGGGAGGATATCAAGCGTGTTGCCCGCCGGATCCTGGATGAAAAGCGTCTGACGTTTGTGATTGCCGGGCGTCCACAGGGGGTGGAGTCAACCCCCGCGCCCTGATACGTTTCCGGAACCGGACCTGCAGAAACAGCAGGTCCGGTTTCCGTTTTGCACCGGTGCGGCAGACAAGACAGGGCGGTTATTCCGGCGTATTATGCGCCCGCCATTCTGTTGTCCTGTTCTTCCGGAGCTGTCATGTCCGTTCTCCTCCAGACTGTTTCCCGCGATGCCCTTGGGGTGCATGCCGCAGCATGGGCCGACCTGCACCTGCGGTCGCTGTTCGATACAGATCCGGACCGGGCCGCCCGCTACAGCCTGGAGCTGGACGGTCTGTTGCTTGACTATTCACGGAACTACATCACCGACCAGACCCTGGGGCTGTTGTTCGACCTGGCGCGCGAACGCCGGCTGGAGGCAGCGCGTGACCAGATGTTTGACGGGGTTGCCATCAACCGGACTGAAAACCGTCCCGTCCTGCACACCGCCCTGCGCAATCGGGCATCGGTTCCGGTTCTGGTGGATGGTCAGGATGTGATGCCCGATGTCAACCGGGTCCTGGCCCGGATGAAGACGTTCGTGGGGGCCGTGCGTGACGGGATCTGGCGCGGGGCGACCGGCCTGCCGGTTGAAACTGTTGTCAACATCGGTATCGGCGGGTCCGATCTTGGCCCCCGGATGGTCACACGCGCCCTGTCCCCATGGCAGCGCGATGACCTGAGTGTGCATTTTGTATCCAATATCGATGCAACCGACCTGATGGGGGTCCTGAAGAGCTGTCGGCCGGAAACAACCCTGTTCATCGTGGCCTCCAAAACCTTCACGACGGAAGAAACGCTGACCAATGCCCACACGGCGCGGGCCTGGCTGGTGTCTGTTCTGGGGGAAGCAGCGGTGGACCGCCACTTTGTGGCCGTGTCCACCAACACAGAGGCCGTTCGCGCCTTTGGCATCAACCCGGCCAACATGTTCGGGTTCTGGGACTGGGTTGGCGGGCGTTACTCCCTGTGGTCCGCCATTGGCCTGCCGGTGGCCCTGGCCATCGGGTTTGACCGTTTTGAACAGTTGCTGGACGGGGCAGCGGCCATGGACACCCACTTCCGGACCGCGCCACTGGAACGGAACATGCCGGTGATTCTCGGCCTTCTGGGGGTGTGGTATACAACATGGTTCGGAGCCCCGGCACACGCGGTGCTGCCCTATGACCAGTACCTTGAGCATCTGCCGTCGTACCTGCAGCAGCTGGACATGGAATCCAACGGCAAGACCGTTACGCTGGAGGGTATGCCGGTCGGGGGACACACCGGCCCCATTGTGTTCGGGCAGGCCGGAACCAACGGCCAGCACAGCTTCTATCAGTTGCTGCACCAGGGCAGCTGGCTGATCCCGTGCGACTTTATTGCGGCGGCCACATCGTACAATGCGGTTGGCGATCATCACCTCAGGCTGTTGAGCAATTTCTTCGCCCAGCCCGAGGCCTTGATGCGGGGCAAGACGGAAGAGGAGGTGCGCGCTGAACTCAGGGACAGCGGCCTGTCGGCCCCTGCCGTGGACAGTCTGGCGCCGCATCGCGTGTTTTCCGGCAACCGGCCCAGTAACTCGATCCTGCTGCGCAGCCTCGATCCCCGTACCCTGGGGATGCTGATCGCCCTTTATGAGCACAAGGTGTTTGTCCAGGGGGTGATGTGGCAGGTCAACAGCTTTGACCAGTGGGGGGTGGAGCTTGGCAAGCAGCTGGCCCGCGCCATTGTGCCGGAGCTGGTGGGACAGGAGCGTGTGGACAGCCACGATGCATCCACCAACGCCCTGATCAACCGCTACAAGGCCTGGCGCGTCCCGTCATGAGCATCCGCCTTCTGCCATCGGTCCTGGTCAACCGGATTGCAGCCGGCGAGGTGGTCGAGCGGCCGGCCTCTGCCGTCAAGGAACTGGTGGAGAACGCCATCGATGCCGGGGCGCGCCGGATTGATGTGACCATGACCGACGGTGGCCGGGCGGTGATTGCCGTGGTGGACGACGGGCGCGGCATGACGCCGGAGGAACTGCCCCTGGCGGTGGAGCGTCACGCCACATCCAAGCTGCCCGGCGATGATCTGCTGGACATTGCCTTCCTGGGCTTCCGGGGAGAGGCTCTGCCATCGGTTGGATCTGTGGCCCGCCTGACCCTGACCAGCCGTCCGCCGGGCCAGGACAGCGCTTGGTCGTTGACTGTTGATGGCGGATGCAAGGGCGAGCCGGTGCCCGCTGCCCATCCTCCCGGCACCCGGGTGGAGGTGCGCGACCTGTTTTATGCCACCCCGGCCCGGCTGAAGTTCCTGAAAGCACCCCGCACGGAATTCCTGCATGCCCAGGACGTGATCCAGCGTTTGGCCATGGCCCATCCCGGGATTGCGTTTTCCCTGACCGGCGACGGGCGCACGGTTCTGCGGCTGCATGCCGGGGCTGGCCTGGATCCGGAAGCTGACCGCCTCAAACGGCTGGCGGCGGTGTTGGGGCAGGATTTTGCCGACAACGCCCTGCCGGTGCAGGCGGTGCGGGAAGGGGTCCGCCTTGGCGGGTATGTCGGTCTGCCGACCTTCAATCGTGGCAATGCAACGTACCAGTATATGTTCGTCAACGGGCGCCCGGTGCGGGATCGTTTGTTGTCCGGCGCGGTGCGTGGCGCCTACCGGGATTTTCTGGCCCACGACCGGCACCCGGTCCTGGCCCTGTATCTGGATCTTCCGGCAGAGGAAGTGGACGTCAACGTCCATCCGGCCAAGGCCGAGGTGCGGTTCCGTGATCCGGCACTGGTGCGCGGGTTGATTGTCGGGGCCATCCGCCATGCCCTGAACGGGGCCGGTCACCGGGCTTCCACCACGGTGGCGGAGCAGGCCCTGGCCGCCATGACCCGGCCTTCGGCAGGGGGGCATCATCCGTCTTCTTTCCTGCCCGGGCGTTCGGTGGTGTCAGCCCGGGCGATGCCGCCTGATCCCGCCTTGTCCGGCCTGTCCCTGGCGGCACAGGCTCCGGCAGCGCTGCCGGGTATGGCCGATAGTGTCGGGCTGCCGCACCTGGATGACAGGCCATCGGCCCGGCCGGTTCCGGTATCCGACCCCGGCGATGCGACCGTGGCGGCATCCTGTCCGTTGGGCGTCGCCCGTGGGCAGGTGCACAACACCTATATTGTTGCCCAGACCGCCGATGGCCTGGTGATTGTGGATCAGCATGCCGCCCATGAACGCTTGGTCTATGAACGCATGAAGCAGGTTCTGGACCGGGAAGGGGTTCGTCGCCAGATGCTGCTGATCCCCGAAGTGGTGGATCTGGACGAGGCATCGGCCACCCGCCTGTGTGCCCGGGCCGACGAACTGCGTGAACTTGGCCTGGTGCTGGAACCCTTCGGGTCCGGCGCCGTGGTGGTGCGTGAAATCCCGGCACTGCTGGGGGATACGGATGTCCACGGACTGGTGCGGGATCTGGCCGATGACCTGGCTGATCTGGGTGAGGCTCTGGCCCTGAAGGAGCGTCTGGCCCACGTGTGCGGGACCATGGCCTGCCACGGCAGTGTCCGGGCCGGGCGTGCCCTGCGGGCCGAGGAAATGAATGCCTTGCTGCGGCAGATGGAGCAGACCCCCCATTCCGGGCAGTGCAATCACGGCCGCCCGACCTATGTGGAGTTGAAACTGCGCGATATTGAAAAGCTGTTTGGCCGCCGCTAGGGGAAAAGGGGAGGAGGCCCGATGCTGCTGGAAGCCCTGCGTCATGCCCTGATCCGCTGTCCACCGCCGCTGAAGGCGATGGGCGTTCTGTATGACCTTCTGGCCTTGGAAAGCCGGTACCGTCGTTGCCGTGCCGCGTGGGAACCTCACCTGCAGCAGGCCCGCGACGGTATGCTGGATCTTCTGGGATCGCCGACCGGCGGAGGGTGTGTGGCCGTTCTGGGGTCGGGCCTGTTATTGGATATTCCGCTTGATGAACTGTGCCGGCGTTTTGACCGGGTTGTCCTGGTGGATTTATTCCACATGCCTGCCGTGCGGCGGCGCTGTGCCAGCCTGCCCGGAGTGGAGCTGGTCGAGACCGACCTGACCGGGGTGATGGCGCACTGGGGTGCCGTCCAGTCCGGACAGGAGCTGCCGGTTCCGGTTCCGGTGTTGCCGCAGGCTGATGCGGTCATCAGCGCCAATATTCTCAGCCAGCTGTCTTTTCGTCTGGCCGGGCATGCCTTTGCCACCGGATTGTGGACCCCCGATGCCCTGTCCCGTTGGGAATGTGCGCTGAAGCAGGCCCATGTCGATGCCCTGTCCCGGCATCAGGGTGGGCCTGCGATCCTGCTGACCGATCACACCCGTATCCTGCGTTCCGTTGTCAACGGAGAGGATCTGACCCGCTCCCCCCTGCTGTCGGGCGTTATCTTGCCGGAGGCCGTGTGTCAACGCACATGGGCGTGGACCATCGCTCCGGCCCCGGAAGAAAGCCGTCGCCACGATGTGGTGCATCAGGTGTGCATCGGTCGTGTTGATGCTGCACCCCCGCCCCCTGTGCAGGACAGCGGGGTTGCAGCGTCTGTTCAGACCAGGTAACGCCGGGTCAGGTGGGCCTTGAACACGCCGCTATCCAGCGGTTTTCCGGTTGCCTGGACCAGCAGTTCGCGGGTGGACAGGCTGGATGCCTTCTCGTGCACGTTCGGGCGCAGCCAGGCCAGCAGTGGCGCAAAGTCCCCCTCCGCAAGGGAGCGGGGAATGTCCGGGTTGTGCAAAACGGCGGCAGCATAAAGCTGGGCGGCGGTCATGGCCCCCAGGGTATAGGTTGGGAAGTAACCGATCAGCCCGTCAAACCAGTGCACGTCCTGCATTACCCCGTGGCAGTGGTCGGGAACCGGAATGCCCAGAAGACGTTCGAACCCTTCGTTCCACGCGCCGGGCAGGTCGGCAACCTCCAGCGTGCCTTCTACCATCGCCCGCTCCAGGCGATAGCGCAGGATAACGTGCAGCGGATAGGTAACTTCATCCGCATTGACCCGGATATACCCGCGCCTGACCTGGATGGCGCGGCGGTGCTGGGCTTCGTCCGTCCAGTTGTCACCGTTGACGCCAAAGCGTTCACGCACCAGCGGGCCGAGGAAACTGAAAAAATCCCGCGATCGTCCGGCCTGCATTTCCATCAGCAGTGACTGGCTCTCGTGCACACTCATGCCACGGGCCAGCCCCACCGGCTGCCGCCGCCATGCTGCCGGCAGGCCCCGTTCATACAGACCATGCCCGGTTTCATGAATCACCCCCATCAGGGCGCTGGAATAGTCTCCGGTATCGTAACGGGTGGTAATGCGCACATCCCCCGGGGTTCCACCACAGAAGGGATGTGCCGATACGTCCAGCCGTCCGTGCCGGAAATCAAACCCCATGGCCTGCATGATCGTTCGTCCCAGCGTTTCCTGGGCTGTCCGGTCATAGGGGCCGGGCGGGATGTCCGCAACGTCTCCCTGATGATCCAGCACCGCATCCAGGAAGGGAGGCAGGAATGATTCAAGATCGGCAAACAGCGGGTCGATTGCGGCGCAGGATCCGCCGGGTTCAAACTGGTCAAGCAGCGCATCATAAACGGTGCAGCCCATTGCCTCGGCCTTGGCCTGTGCGCTGTGCCGGGTCAGGGCCACAACCTGTTCCAGCGCCGGGCGAACCGCTGCAAAATCAGACTTCGCCCGCGCCTGGCGCCAGATTCCCTCGCAGGATGAAACGGCACGGCTGGTGGCTTCGACCAGATCACCGGGGACCGCGGTGGCATGCGCCCGGGTCCGGCGCATTTCCCGCAGGTTTGCGGCCTGCCAAGGGGTCAGGTCAGCTTCTGCTGCCTGTTCGATCAGATCCCCCACATGCGGTGCCGTGATCATGTCGTGTGCCAGGGCGGCCAGGGTCGCCAGCTGTTCGCCGCGGTCTGCCCCGCCCCCCTCGGGCATCATGACCGATGAATCCCAGTGCAGAAGCCCTTCGGCTTCCTGCAGGGCGGCAAGGCGGGCAAACTGTTTTTCCAGGGAATGATAGGCATCCATGGCCCGGGTCATCGTGGCGGGTATCCTGTTCGGCAAGGGTGGAAACATTCGTGTCCACAGGGTAGTCTGCTTCCCCCGTCTTGAGAACCCCACGCAGAATAAGGATATTATGCTATGTCTGCTCCCGGTGTTGCGGTTGTCCTGTCCGGTTATGGTGTGCGTGACGGGGTTGGAACCCACGAGCCGGTGCGGGCCTGAGAGACAGGGTGCGGTGGACAAAACATCTTGCATTTGTGGCGCGTTGCTGGTGAACTGCCTCTTCCGCGTATAGCTGTTGCATATTAACGCATAATGGTTGTGCTCTCCGGTCACCCCGGAACAGAAAAATAAAAAGGGATCTGTCTGTTTTGCTATCCAGTACCAGTGAACAGGTGATCAGGCAGGTGCAGGGCATGCGCGTGGCCCTGCTGCCGGTTGTCAGCCTGCACAGTGCACGCTGTATCGGGTACGAAGCTGTTTTGGTTGATGGCAGCGACGACACAGGATCTGCGCAAGGTCTCCAGCCGCTTTTCGTGCAGGCTGCTGCTGCCGGGGTTTTGCCCGATATTACGGTCGAGGTATTCCGGTTGGCCCTGCATGCGTTTGTGCAGTGCCCCCGGTGGGAGGAACACCGGCTGTTTGTCAGCATGGATGTGCGTGTCCTGGGGTGTTCGGATCGTCTGGCTCCACAGCTGGGTGCGTTGATGGAATCCTGTGGGGTCGATCGCGGTCGTGTGGTTCTGGCACTGGAAGCCCATGGACCGGTTCGGGTTTGCGATGAGGCTATGGAAGGCCTGAATGCTCTGCGGGCTGTGGCCGGTCGGGTTGCCATCAGTCATTTCGGTACCGGGTCGTCCGGTCTCCTGCTTCTGTTCCTGGCCAATCCGGATTATATCCAGCTTGACCGTTTCTTTATTACAGGCGGCCTGAGCAGCAGCCGTCGCCGCATTTTCCTGGGGCACATGGTTAACCTGGCCCATCTTCTTGGGGTTCGAGTCATGGCCCGGGGTGTCGAGACCGAGCAGGAGTATCTGGCTTGCCGCGAGGCCGGTCTTGATTTGGTTCAGGGCCCCCTGTTCGGTGCGGAGTCCGATCGCTGTTGTCCTGATATGGAGCAGGTGCTTGCCCGTGCGCGGGATATCAACGCCCGTGACCGCCGGCGTGCGGAAACGGACCAGGATCTGGTCCAGGCCCGCATCACCCGTATTCCCCCTATCCCGGAAGATGCGCAGCTGGCCGATGTGCTGGAGCGGTTCCGTCTTGACAGCACCCACACGTTTTTCCCGGTTGTGTCTCGCGACGGAGAACCGCTGGGCCTGGTGCGCGAACAGACGCTGAAGAATTATGTGTACGCGCCGTATGGCAAGGAGCTGTTGTCGAACAAGGGCTATGCCCGTCAACTGCGGGATTTTCTCTGGCCCTGTCCAGTAGCCGATATCCGGACCAGTGCGGAGAAGATCCTGGAGATTTTTTCGGCTGACGAGGATTCCGAGGGTATCATCATTACTGCCGACGGATGCTATGCCGGCTTTTTGTCTGCCCGTTCCCTGCTGCGGCTTCTGAATGAAAAGAACCTGGCCGTGGCGCGGGACCAGAATCCGCTGACCCGCTTGCCGGGCAATACGATGATCAACGCATACATGGCCCGGGTGATGGAGGACAGCCAGTCATCCTGGTGTGTTGTTTACTTTGATTTTGATGGATTCAAGCCGTTCAACGACACCTATGGATTCCGGCAGGGGGACCGGGCGATTGTCCTGTTTGCCAATCTTCTGGTGCGCGATCTGCGTCGTGATGATGTGTTTATTGGCCACATCGGTGGTGATGATTTTGTTGCCGGGTTCCGCAACATCAGCCCTGAAATGGTCCTGGAGCGCGTGCGCGATCTGACCGCGTGTTTTCGTCGAGATGTCGAAAGTTTTTATGATCCGGATGCCCGCCGCAACGGCTACATTGTGGCTTCTGACAGAAACGGGACCCGGCAGTATTTTCCGCTTCTGTCCGCTTCGGCGGCGGTTGTGCACATTCCACAAGGGGCCGGGGGGCGTTGCTGTGATCATCTGGCCGAGACCATGGCCCGGCTGAAGTCGGAAGCCAAGTCTGCGCCAGACCGGATTGTTGTGGCCTGTCTGGGGGAACCGGTCCGCAGGGCTAGCGTCCCTCTCGCCACCATGCCAGAACCAGTGTTCCCAGAATAAGTATTGCGGCCACGCCAGCGGGTAGCAACGGTGTCGTGTGCACGCCGCTGCTGATGTGGGCTTCGTTGCGGCGCATGCCGATCCAAGACGGACCGCCATGGCGTCTTGCGTCGGGGTCGATGCTGCGCAGCTGTGGCACGCCGTCCTGTGCCAGCCAGATGATGCTGCCTCCGGCTGCCTGACTCAAGGGGGCCAGCATGCGGTCGGTGGTGATCAGGGAGGCACGCTCCGGGCTGGTGCCGGTTCCCGATGCGGTGACAATGCGGCGGCTTCCATCATCAACAGACCAGATTCCCGGCTTGGTTGCTTCTGTCTGCACCTGTTCCCGTCCTGGCGCGACCGTGTGCAAGGTGGCGGTGACCTGGTTTCCGTCCGGGTCGGTGATGGTAACTCCGTGCCGGTTTGCCGGCGGGTCGGACAGGCTGCGCCGGGTTATTGTCATGATGCCGGTATCGGGGGCGATGGCCGCATGCAGGGATTCTTCTTCCAGCGCGGGTTCGGCCAGCAGCCAGTTAACCAGCCGGCGCAGCAGCTCGGCCTGTGGTCCGCCACCGTCCCAGCCCCGGGCCCACAGCCACAGGGTATCGGACAGAATGACTGCGCTGCGGCCTTTTTCCACACGTTCCAGAACCAGAAGGGGGGCTTCCCGCGGGGCCCGCATCAGGGTTGTTCCCCGGGCTGTATTGGCTTCAACATACTGCAGCCAGGCCCCCCACGATGGAGCTTGGCCCTGCGTTCCGGAATCCGGCAGGCCGGCTGTAACCGGGTGGCGGAACCCGACCGGGTCCAGACCTGGTACAAAGCGCGAGCGCACCGTGCGCCCGGTTGGCTGGGCCGGAATAACGCTGGTCAGGGGTGACTCCGCCAGACTGCCGGCACCGGCGAATTCGGGACCGGCGGATAACAGCAAGGCCCCGCCATTGCGGACATAGGCCGACAGGCGTTCCAGAAACAGTCCCGGTACCAGGGATCGACGGGTGTAGCGATCAAAAATAACCAGGTCGAAGTCGGCCAGCCGTTCCTCGAACAGCTCCCGGACCGGGAATGTGATCAGCGCCAGCTCATGCAGGGGGGTGCCGTCGTCCTTGGCCGGGGGACGCAGGATGGTAAAGTGCACCAGGTCAATGCCGGGGTCGGCCTTCAGCAGCCGGCGCCAGGCGCGTTCCCCGATTGCCGGCTCGCCCGAGACCAGCAGGATGCGGACACGATCGCGGATGCCGTTGATCGCCAGGGCGGTCCGGTTGTTGGTGGTGTCGGGTTCGCCTTCAAGGGGCGGAACAGACAGGCCGACAACGGTCTGTCCTGCATGGGTCAGCGGAATGGCAAGATCCTGTTTACGCCCGGGGATCACCATCCGTACCTGTGGCGGGTCGTTGTTGATGCGTACCGTCAGGGGAATGGGCGAGGACCGTTCTGCAACGCCGGTGTCGTATTCTGAAATGGTAATGCTGATGGTGGCTTCCCGTCCGATCAGGCCGAAGTCCGGGGCGGAGTCGATGTGGATCCGCCGGTCCTTCTCCCCCGGGGCCCCGGTCAGAAGGGTGTGAACCGGGGCCTTGATCCGGCTTGCCAGCGCCTGTACCGCGTCCGGGTCTGATGGCATGTCGTGCACCTGCCCGTCGGTTACCAGCACAACGGCGGCAACCGGCTGGCCGGCCAACCCGGCGACAGCTTGTTCCACCGCTCCCGTCAGCCGGGTTCCGTTCTGTCCCTGGCTGTTGACCATGACGGTGTGTGTCCGGACATGGGCATGCTGGCCGATCCGGGCCTGAAGCATTTCCACGGTGGAATCCCGCAGGGCAATGCGTTGCCCGTGCTGCATGCTGTCGCTGTCGTCCAGGACCAGCAGCACAATGTCATCCACCGGTTCCCGTGTTTCATGCACCAGGACCGGCCCGGCCAGAACAGCGCACACCACACAGGCCGGCAGAAGGCGCCATATCTCCCGGCGGCCCGATACGATCAGGCCGGGCAGGGTCAGGGCCAGCATGACCACAAACGCACCGCCGGTCAGCCACAGGGGCAGCAGCGGTTCCAGGGACAGGCTCGCCATGTCGTTGACCGGTATCATTGGGTCAACCTTTCCAGAATGGCCGGCAGATGCACCTGATCGGCCTTGTAGTCACCGGTCAGGGCGTACATCACCATGTTGATCCCGCTGCGCAGGGCCAGCTCCCGCCCGCGTTCGCCCGGAGGCACCATCGGCAGGACCGGGTGTCCCCGGCGATCGGAGGCCCATGCCCCGGCCCAGTCGGCACTGCTGGCGATAACCGGCGAAACCCCTTCGCCACGGGCGGCCTGTTCCCCGATCCACACATCGGCACCGGCAATGCGTCCGGGCAGGTTTGGCAACAGGTAAAAGCTGCGGGTCAGAACGTGGTCTTCGGGCATGCGCCGCAGGGGAGGCAGGTCCAGTGATGCCATCACTGTTCGCAGGGCGGCGGCGTTGTCAGGATGGCGTCCGTCCAGAACAAGCAGCCCGCCCCGTTCCAGATAGCGCGCGACACGGTCCCGCGTTTGTGTCGGAACCCCCACTGCACCGGGTTCGACCGGCCAGTAGATAAGGGGATAGAATTCCAGGGTATCGGTGTGCGGGTTGATCCGGCGTGGCTTGGCCAGCTCGGCCGAGGTGCGCAGGGCCAGCGCCCCGGTCAGACGTTGCAGTCCGGATTCAGTCAGGATGTCGATATCGACATCGCCGGTGGCAACCCAGGCCAGGCGTGTGTCCAGGGCATCGGTTATGTCGGGATTGTCGGCAGCGTCAGCCCGTGTTGCAGAGACAAGGGGAAGCAGGACCATCAAGGCCAGCATGGCCCCTGTCCGGCGCAAACCCTGCAACAGGCATGATCGCACGGCGGGCAGGGCATGAATCAGGCTGTCTGCCAGCAGCAGGGCCAGGGCCATGCCCAGCAGCAGCGGGCCAAGCCTGGATGCCATGCGGGTGGCTGCAGTGTCTCCGGCTATTTGTACGCGGATGCCATCTGGCCACCGGGTGCGTGCGTCCATCGCGGTTGTGCGGGTCGCCAGGGACAAGGCTTGCCGGTTGCCGGGGATGCCGTACCACCCGGGCGGATGCTCCGGCCCGACTGTGATGCGGGTTCCGGGTGTCTCGGTTGCGGCGGGAAGCGGCTTGACCCCCGCGCCCGGGGTGACAGGCTGCCCGTAACCATCCAGCACCTGCCACGGCGGCAGCGGTGTATCGCGGGATGCTGTTTCGGTGGTTCCGGCTCCCAGTCCTGCCAGACGATCCAGCAGGGCCGGGAACAGGCCGGACAAGGGCAGGGTGGTCCAGTCTGTGTTGGCCGATGTGTGGATCAACACAATCCATCCCGCCCCGGACCGCAGCCCGGTGATCAGGGGGGTTCCGTCACGCAGGCGGGCCCAGGTCCGGCTTTCCGTTTCCGGGCCGGGGTGGGCCATCAGCTGGGTGGAAACCGTAATGCCGTCCGGTACGGTCAACCCGGACAGGGGGCTGGTGCTGTCGAAGGGGGCCAGGGGCAACGGCTCCTGCCAGCTCAGCCCTTTGCCCATGAAGCGTCCCCCGGTGCGCAGCGAGACCGGCAACAGCGCCGTATCACCCCGTTCGGCCAGGGTCGTATCGGCAAACCGGATCAAAACCCCGCCCTGGTCCACCCATTGCGACAGGGGTTCCACTTCGCTGTCCGGAATGGTGCCACCCGGTATGACCACCGTTGACAGCCGCCGTGCCAGCAGTGTTGTCACCGACCCCGTATACACGGTCAGCGATCCGGCCAGCGCCCGTTCGGCATACCACGACCCTGACAGCAAAGGCAGGCTGTTGTCTCCCCGCGTGACCACACCGGCCGGCAGGCGTTGCCAGCGGTCGTCGGTCAGCTGGACTGCCCCGGCTCCAAGCGGGATCCCGCCGGGATCGGTGATGTCCAGGCGGGTGACAAGCGGGATCAGGTCCGGCTCCAGGTCCAGGGTGATGGTTGCTTCCGTTGTTCCGGCTGCCAGGGTCAGTGGCCGGGAAACCCGCACGGTGCCGTTCCGGTCCAGACCTCTGGCCACCAGGGTGCGTGGGGGCAGCTGTCCGTCATCCGGGCGTCGGGCGGTCAGCTCAATGCCCGTTGCGGTGCGTTCCGGCGGACGCAGCAGAACGGCGGTCCGTGTTGGCGGTGCCAGCAGAACGGCTACCGGACCGCGCTGCTGCAACAGCATGGCGGCTTCGTCCTGTTCCGGATGCTCCAGGCTATCACTCAGCCACAGGGTTTCCACCGTATCAGGAACCGTACCGGGGCGGTTCAGCCATGCTGCAAACGCCGCGTAGTCGGGATGATGGGGTGCCGGTGCCATCCGGCGCAGCCACGCCCGTGCATCGGCGGCAGAGCCAGGAGGGGACGCCGCCGGATACGATTCCCCCGGGCGCAGGGTGGTGGCCACAACCTGAACCGGACGCGACAGGGATGCGGCATCATCCAGAACGGTGTTCAGGGCACGGGTCCGGTCCTGCCATCCGGCTGCGGCGGCCCAGCCGGTATCAACCACAACCAACAGCGGCCGGCGGCTTTCTGCCGGCAGGCGTGCATCCATGACCGGGCCGGCCAGCCCGGCCAGGACCAGGGCCAGGATCAGCACCCGCAGCAGCAGGATCCATAACGGCGTGCGGGCCGGGGTAATGGTGCCCGGGTACATGTCGGCCAGCAGGCGCAGCGGCGGAAAGGTCATGTGCCGTTCCGGCGGCGGGGTGATGCGCAACAACCACCACACAGCCGGAAGGATGGCCAGCCCGGCCAGTATCCACGGGTTCAGGATGCTCAGGGTTCCTGTCAGCATGGCCCGCCTGTCATCCGGTGTGTTCCCAGCCTGCTGTGCAGGCCCAGCAGGACCGGCTCCAGCGAGCGGTCGGTATGGTGCAGGCTGAAGGTCCACCCGAACTGCATGGCAATGGTTTCCAGGTGGCGGCGGTGTGCTTCCAGACGGTGGCAGTAGGCCTCGCGGATATCCCGGACCCGGGATACCAGAAGGCCCGGTGTGCCCACCTGTCCGGGCTGGAAGAAGCGGATCTGCCCGTCAAAGGGCAGGTTTTCCTCGGCCGGGTCCAGAACCTGGACCAGATGACCGCGAATGCCGGCCCCGGTCCAGGTGCGCAGGGTGTGTTCCAGGGTGTCGGGCGGGTCTAGGAAATCGCCGACCAGGATCACCAGGCTGTGGCGCAACGTTCCCGGGTCCGGAGCGGGCAGGGCCCGTTCTGTTTCCGGTGCCGGTGTTTCCAGATGTGTTGCCATGCGGATCAGGGCCGGGCGTCCGCTGCCGGGGGGCATGCGCGGGGACAGAAGGGCAACCTGTTCCCCCGCCCAGAGTCCCAGACAGGCCAGGGTCAGGACCAGCAGCCGGGCATGGTCGCGCTTTTCCGGAAGATGGGGGGATGAATGCCAGGCCATCGACGGGCCATCGGCACACCAGAACCACAGGCTGCGTGCCGAGACCTGTTCCTGCTGGCGGATATGCAGGTTGTCCCGCCGGGCACTCTGGCGCCAGTCGATGGCCGAGGTGGTATCCCCGTTCTCCCAGGGGCGGAACTGCCAGAATGAATCTCCGTAGCCGGCGGTCCGTCGTCTGTGGTTGCCCCCGCGCAGGGTGGCGGCAGCCTGTTCGGCTTTCAGCAGCAGCGGAGGCAGGTTTGCCGCCAGTCCTTCCGCCCGGTGATACAGTGACAGCGCCCCTGGTTTCACGGTCTTCCCCCCGTTCAGGCTGCGGCTGCCGGTGTTTCCAGATCCGCGACCAGGGCACGGACAACCGCGTCCACGGTGATGCCGTCGGCCCGTGCGGCAAAGGTCAGCGCCATGCGGTGCCGCAGGACCGGAGCAGCCAGGGCGGTCACGTCAGCTTCCGATGGTGCAAGCCGCCCGTCCAGCAGGGCGCGTGCCCGTACAGCCATGGTCAGCGCCTGGCTGGCCCGTGGCCCGGGTCCCCAGGCCACGGCGCGGCGGACCATGTCCAGATTGCTGCTTTCCGGTCGTCCGTTCCGCACCAGGGCCAGAATGGATTCCACCACCCGTGTTCCAACCGGCATTCTCCGCACCAGGTCCTGCGCGGCCATCAGGTCTTCGGCGGTCATGACCGGGTGCAGGTGTGTGGTGGTGGTGCCCGTGGTTGCGATCAGCATCTGGCGTTCGGCATCCAGGTCGGGGTACCCGACATCCACCTGCATCATGAAGCGGTCCAGCTGGGCTTCGGGCAGGGGATAGGTTCCTTCCTGCTCGATCGGGTTCTGTGTTGCCAGCACATGAAACGGAGCCGGCAACCGGTGGGTCTGCCCGGCAATGGACACTTCATGTTCCTGCATGGCCTGCAGCAGTGCGGACTGGGTGCGTGGCCCGGCGCGGTTGACCTCGTCGGCCATCAAAAGCTGTGTAAATACCGGCCCGGGTACAAAGCGGAACCAGCGGTGCCCTTCCGGTGCGGTGTCCAGGATTTCCGATCCCAGGATGTCGGCCGGCATCAGGTCGGGCGTAAACTGGATCCGCCGTGTTTCCAGGCCCAGAACCTGCCCCATGGCCTGTACCAGGCGGGTTTTGGCCAGCCCCGGTACCCCGACCAGCAGCACATGGCCCCCGGCCAGAAGTGTTACCAGGCTTTCATTGATCACTTGGTCCTGGCCAAAGATAACCGATGCCACGGCCCGGTGCGCGCGGGATACCAGCTCCATCAGCTGGTCCTGTCGTTCAGTGGACAGGGGCGGAGGGGTGACAGAACCGGGAAAGGACGAATTCGGGTTGTTCATAATGCCTTCTCCACGCTTTCCTGGTATAATCCGCCGTCCGGGCTGGACAACGAGGGGACAGGGCCCATGGGCCACCACGATCACGATGCTGAACCTGCCGATGCCGTACTGCGCAGTTTGGTGCCTGACAGCTGCGGTGATCTTGGTCTGTCGATCGACCGCAATGGCGACTGGTTTTATCTTGGCTCCCCCATTCGTCGTCCGGAACTGGTCCGCCTGTTTGCCTCGGTCCTGTCGCGCGATGCATCTGGTACTTACTGGCTTGTCACCCCGGCAGAGCGCGGCACCGTCAGCGTAGCCGATGTTCCCTTTGTTGCCGTGGACATGACCGTTGCCCATCCCGGCCCGGATCAGGTCATCAGCCTGCATACCAACGTCGATGACGTTGTGGTGCTTGATGATGCCCATCCCCTGCGTATGGCGCGCGACCGTGCGACAGGATGCCCCCTGCCTTATATCTACATCAGGAAAGGGCTGGAGGCACGCCTGAGCCGCCCGGTGTATTACCGTATGGTCGATCTGGCGCTGTGCGTGACTGTCGCGGCATCATCACAAAAAGCCGCTCCGGGCGGTGCCGGTCCCGATACGGTCGGGGTGTGGAGCTGCGGGTCTTTCTTTCCGCTGGGACAAACCGGACCATGATTTTTTCACGCGACCGGCTGGTCACCATGCTGGAGCAGGGGTACGGAACCGGCTTGTCTTCCGATGAGGATGCGGATCCTCTTTCTGGTGGTGATACGCTGTGCCCGGCGGCGGTTCTGGTTCCGCTGGTGTGCCATCCGTCGGGCTGTACGATTCTGCTGACCCGCCGCACCGATCATCTGGACCATCACGCCGGGCAGATCGCCTTCCCCGGTGGAAGGCTGGAGGCCGGGGACAAGGATGCCGTGGACTGTGCCCTGCGTGAAACCGCCGAGGAAACCGGGCTGGACCGTCGCGGTGTTGATGTGGTTGGCCGTCTGGATGACTATCGCACCGTGACCGGATTCCGGGTGACGCCGGTGGTGGGTCTGCTTGCCCCGCCGCTGGGTCTGGATCCGGACCCGGGCGAGGTGGCAGAGGTGTTCGAGGTTCCACTTGATTTTGTCCTGGATCCCCGCAATCACAGGCAGAATCAAACTATTGTCAATGGACAGAGCCGCCTTTTTTATTCCCTGTCGTGGAATGACTATTATATATGGGGGGCAACGGCCGGCATGTTGGTCAACCTGTCACGTGTTCTGAACGGTGGGGCCGTGGATCCAGGGTCGGGAAAAGGTGATAGTGTGTAATGATCCAGTTCGTGGTCACGGTTCTGTTGCCGTTTCTGGTGCCTCTGGTTGTCCTTGTGCTTTGGGTCCGGGTGCGGGCCCGCTGGGTGGAACGTCATGGCGGTGCGGTGCCGCCGCTTGAGAAGGGAGCCTGGTTTGTGGCCGTTCTGGCAGGTTTCATCCTGGTCATCCTGTCGCTGGTTGTTGTGGCCCTGATCGAGCCAGCCGGCCAGCCCGGTGATGCCTATACACCGCCAAAGCTGGTGGACGGGCGAATTGTCCCCGGCGGGTTCGGGGCGAAATGACCGCGTCCGCCCCGGAGGAACCCCGTCGGGTCTGGTCACGCCGGGAACGTCCTCCGTGGGGTCAGCTGGGTCCTGTTCCCTGGCTGTCGTGGCCGGAAACCAGGGCGGTTGTGGATGCCCTTCAGGCCGAAGGATCCACCGTGCGCTTTGTTGGCGGCTGTGTCCGTGATGCCCTGCTGGGGGTTATGCCGCGCGATATAGACTTGGCCACCCCCGATCCGCCCGATACGGTGATCCACCTGCTGGAACAAGCCGGCCTGCGCTGTATACCCACCGGGCTGCAACACGGTACCGTGACCGCCCGGGTGGGGGATCACAGTTTTGAAATCACCACCCTGCGGGAAGATGTGGAAACGGATGGCCGGCATGCCGTTGTGAAATGGTCGTCCTGCTGGATGGCCGATGCGGCCCGGCGTGATTTTACTATCAATGCCCTGTCGGCAACCCCGGACGGTGCGGTCTACGATTACTTTGACGGTCTTGAGCACCTGTCGCATGGCCGGGTGGTGTTTGTGGGCCGCCCGATGCAGCGTATTGCCGAAGACTGGCTGCGGATCCTGCGGTTTTTCCGCTTTTATGCGCGCTTTGGCCGCCCCCCGGCCAGCGCGGGTGCCCTGTCGGCTTGCCAGGCGCTGGCCCCTCATCTAAAGGAGCTGTCGGCCGAACGCATCCGTGATGAACTGATCGGCATCCTGGAAACGCCGGCCTGTACCGATGTTCTGTTGCTGATGCGCGGGGCCCGGGTGCTGGAACAGGTTCTGCCCGAAGCCGGGGCATTCGGGCGGTTGCGTCAGCTGGTGTTCCTGGAAACACGGGGCCTGGTGATGGATGGCGTTGAACCCGATCCCGTGCGCCGGCTGGCTGCGGTTTTGCACACCGATCCACACACCGCCATGCAGGTGGCCCGCCGCTTGCGCCTGTCATCGCATCAGATGCAACGCCTGTCCGTTTTGTCCGATATCACGCCTTGCCCCGACCCGGATGGGGGAGAACCCCTTCTTCTTCAAGCCCTTTTCAGTCTGGGGCGAAAGACGGTGGTGGACATGATCCTTCTGGTGTGGTCCTCTGAGCGCGACGGAGAGCACAGGCTGTGTCCCCGGCGCAGCGCTTTGTGGCAACGTGCCCTGGATCTGGCCCTGTCGCTGCCCGTTCCGTCATTCCCCCTGAAAGGCCGGGATCTTTTGGCCAATGGATACCGGTCCGGGCCACTTCTTGGCCAGGAGCTGGCGCGACTTCAGGGGGAGTGGCTTCACAGCGGGTGCCGGCTGGACCGTGCTGCCCTTCTGTCATCCCTGCGTCCCCCGTCGCCGGACCCCGAAGCAGGGTGAGGCCACCCCTTCGGCTTTGCGCCGGGTCGCTTCAGTCCTGGTTGTTGATGCGGGCGAACGCGGTCAGCGTGTTGCGCAACAGGCAGGCAATGGTCATCGGCCCGACCCCGCCGGGCACCGGGGTGATGGCCCCGGCAACGCGGGCTGCTTCGTCAAAGGCAACATCGCCGGTCAGGCGGGTCTTGCCGCCCTCTGCCGCAATGCGGTTGATCCCGACATCGATAACCGTGGCCCCGGGCTTGATCCAGTCGCCGCGGATCATGGCCGGACGCCCGACGGCTGCCACCAGAATATCGGCCTGGCGGCAGATGGCGGGCAGGTCACGGGTGCGGGAATGAGCCACGGTCACGGTGCAGCTTTCCTGCAGCAGCAGCTGGGCCATCGGCTTGCCGACAATGTTGGACCGCCCGACCACCACGGCCTGCAGACCAGTCATGTCCCCCAGAACATCGCGCAGCAGAAGCAGACAGCCGAGCGGGGTGCACGGCACCAGCCCTTTGCCGCCGGTGGCCAGCAGCCCGGCGTTGACCGGGTGGAACCCGTCCACATCCTTGTCCGGGCGGATGGCGGCAATAACCCGGTCGGCATTGATATGTGCCGGCAGGGGAAGCTGGACCAGAATGCCGTGAATGGTCGGATCATCATTCAGGCGGGCGATTTCTTCCAGCAGGTCGGTTTCTGTCAACGTGGCAGCAAAGCGGCGTTCCACCGATTTCATGCCGCATTCTGCGGTCTGGCGCGCCTTGTTGCGGACATAGACATCGCTGGCCGGATCATCGCCAACCATCAGGACCGCCAGCCCCGGCACGGTGCCAAGGCGGTCTTTCAGGCGGCCAACCTCGGTCGCGATGGACTGGCGCAGGGATGCGGCAAAGGCCTTGCCGTCGATCAAACGGGCAGAAGGATCAGTCATGGTGGCAATATCCCGGTAATGTGGGGGATCAGAATGGCAGGGTCGCCGGAAATCTGTACGGTCTTGCGGCGGTCCGTCGTGCCGGAAACAATGGAAAAGGTGCTTTTCGGCAGTTTCCACGCCTTGGCCAGCAGGGCAATCAGTGCCGTATTGGCCTTGCCGTTTTCTGGAACGGCGGTGACTGACACTTTCAGCACCGGCGTTCCGTCCGCTTCCAGGGCGCGGGACCGGATGGCATTGGCCCCGGCTTTCGGGGTCAGGCGCACCACCAGCCGGATTCCATCAGCCGTGGGCTTGAGCAAAAGAGAATGATCCGGGGCTTCAGAACAGGGCACGGAGAACCAGCTCGTGCAGACCCGGGAGAACAGAGGCCCGGACCAGCATAATGGCGAAAAACAGAACCAGCGGCGACAGATCCAGGTTGCCCATGATCGGAAGGACCCGGCGGATCTGTTCCAGGACCGGTTCGGTCAGGCGGTGGACAATATCACTGATGGTCCGCACCGCGCCGTTGCTGTAGTTCAGGACATTGAACGCAAACAGCCAGCTGAGGATGACCGAAGCAATCACGATCCATTCATAAAAATTCAGGATCGCGTCCAGAACCTGAAAAAAACCACTGACAGCCTGCATGGAGTTGTTACCTGTCGGCCAAACCGTAAAACACGGCCTTACCCTAGCGGGATGACCCCTGCGGTGCAAGGGAAACAGACACGGCCATCGGGCTGTCGGTGCAGGGCCAGAAACGGTCTTGACAGTCAAGGGGGTTCCGGGGATTATCCGCATCCCTTTTGCATGACGGGGCTGTAGCTCAGTTGGGAGAGCGCGTCGTTCGCAATGACGAGGCCAGCGGTTCGATCCCGCTCAGCTCCACCATAATATCCAAAGGCCCGGCCATAACAAGTCGGGCCTTTGGGCATTCAGGCCCATAAAAATGCTCTCAGGGTGGAAGCAGGGCCGTCCGTGCTGCGGCCATAATGTGGCGGGTCAGGTCATCCAGAGCGGTTGACGCCGCCCGGGCCTGTTGCCAGTGCAGCGGTACATCCAGCGGGGTGTCGGGCACCAGCTCCACAAGGGAGCCTTCCTCAAGATGTTCGGCAATCAGCGCCTGTGGATGCAACCCCCAGCCCATGCCGGCCATAGCGGCGGTTGCAAAGGCCTGTGGCGAGGGCAGCGTGTGCCGGGGCAGATCAACGTTCCGGTGGCACAGGCGCCGGGCCCAGCGTGCCTGCAGCTCATCCTTGGTATTGAACACCAGGCTGGGGGCACGGGCCAGGCTTCCTGATCCCACACCATCGGCGAAATAATGCCGGATAAAGGCCGGGCTGGCGGCCGCGCGGTAGCGCATGGCTCCAAGGGGCTGGCTGTTGCATCCGGCGGCAGGCCGGGCAGAGGCAGTGACGGCGGCCAGAACCGATCCATTGCGCAGCCATTCCATGGTGTGGTCCTGATCATCCACGGCAATATCCATCAGCACCGGGGCCTGTGCGGCAAAGGCCGCCAGGGGAGGAGCCAGCCAGGTCGCCAGACTGTCGGCATTGACCGCAACAGGCAATGCAACCCGGGTCATGCCTTCGGGCGCCAGAGCTGGCAGCGTGTCCTGAAGATCCTGTTCCAGAAGACGCACCCGGTCCATGTGCTGGCACAGACGCCTGCCGGCATCGGTTGCCCGGCACGGCTGGTCGCGGATCACCAGGGCACAGCCCACACGTTCCTCCAGCTGGCGGACGCGCTGTGAAATGGCCGATGGCGTGACGTGCAGGATGCGTGCGGCCCGCTCGAAGCTCCCTTCCCTGATAACAGTTGCCATGACATACAGGGCGGTATAGTCCAGCATAAGATTAGTTTTCCTTAACTGAATAAAGAAAAGTGAGTTTGCCTTTATTCCCTGCGCCGGGCAAGGTCAGGCCGTCGTAACCTGATTTTGACTGAGAGTGTGTTGTGGGATTCCTTTCCTTTTCCATGCCGGCCTTTACCCAGGGGCTGGCCCTGAGCATGGGGTTGATTGTCGCGATCGGGGCGCAAAATGCCTTTGTGTTGCGCCAGGGTCTCCGGCGCGAGCATATGGGCAGCGTGGTGCTGTTCTGTGCAACAGCCGATGCCGTGTTGATTACGGCTGGTGTGATGGGCATGGCCGAAGCCTTGGGGAATCGCCCCGCACTGGCGCATGCGCTGGCTTTGGCCGGTTCCGCCTTCTTGCTGGTCTATGGGTGGCAGGCCTTGCGCCGGGCCCGGCTGTCACAGGCCCTCAGGGCCGATACAGGCGGGGCCGGGCTGGGGCGGGGGGCTGCCTTGGCCCAGGCGGCTGCCTTTACGTTCCTCAACCCCCATGTGTACCTGGATACGGTGCTGCTGGTGGGAAGCATCGGTGCCCAGCATCCATCGTCGTTGCAGGTCTGGTTTATCGCCGGAGCCTGTGTGGCCAGCATGATCTGGTTTGTGTCACTGGGGTTTGGTGCGCGCTGGCTGGCCCCCTGGTTTGCCCGTCCTGTGGCCTGGCGTTTTCTGGATGCCTTTGTCGGGGTGACAATGCTGACCATCGCGGGTCTCTTGATCCATCGCGTTCTGACGGGGTTCTGAGGGTCTGCGCGTGCAAAAGAGCATTCTGTTCCTGCCTTGTGGGGACATTTGCTTCAGTCATGCAAGAGGTCGGATCGTAATGATTACATACTCTCTATTTGCATGTTATCTATTCAATCTCCTAAATCATTGCAATAAAAGGCTCTTTGTACCATATATACTACGTGTGGTTTTTATTCTGGAATATTAAGGGGGAAATGGCGTGGGATTCATAAAAGCAAATATCATTCCTGTTCTTGAGGAGAGCAAAAGAAGGCCGTTTGGGGGGAGACTTCTGCTTCTCGGTCAGGGGGACATTTACTTCTCTGATGATGCCTATCGCCAGATGGCCCAAATGGTTGGGGTTGAGCTTGATGGCTCCGTTCAGCCTGCTCTTTCATACAAGCCGGATTTTGCGGAGAAAGGCTGTCTTGATACCCAGTCTGTGTTCCGGCGCCTTGGGTTTTCTGAAGTCATGGCGCTCGATTGTTCGGACTTTGAAGGGGCGGATATTCTTCATGACATGAATGCCCCGGATATTCCGGAGCAGTGGCGAGGACAATTCGATGTTGTCATGGACCACGGAACGCTGGAGCATATTTTTCACTTCCCCAACGCAATGCATGCTGTTTTCCAGTTCCTGAAGATTGGTGGAAGGGCCATTACAAGCTCGCCTGTCTCCGGTTTTTTTGATCACGGTTTTTATATGATGCAGCCTACCCTTTTCCGCGATTTCTATGCGGCCAATGCATGGGAGGTGAATGCAATAAAAGTTGTCCAGTTTACGTCGAACGAGTGGACGGATCCGTGCACGTTTGTCGACTATGAACCGGATCGGCTTGACCCATCCAGGTATGGAAAAATGGACGGGAATTTTTGCGCAACTTTTTGCGTCGCGACAAAAGGCGCGCAATCCACGGGCAAGGTTATTCCCCAGCAGGGGTGGTATGCAAGGCAAGCGGCCTGGAAACCCTGTTCAGCGGTGCATGCCTCCATGGCTGACCCGGTGTAGTGCCTGATTGTCCTGTTGCCGGGGAACGCCCTGATGAGAGACGCGTATCTTGCTTTTGGTACCCCTGATTTCACTGAAGCTGAAGTAGACGCTGTTGCCCGTGTCATGCGTTCCGGCTGGGTCGGCATGGGGCAGGAGACCCTGGCATTCGAAAGCGAGCTGGGTGCATTCATCGGTGCGCCGGAGGTCGTGACCGTCAACTCGTGTACTTCTGCGCTTTTTCTTGCTCTTCTGGTTGAAGGGATCGGTCCGGGAGACGAAGTGATCGTTCCCAGCCTGACGTGGTGTGCCACAGCCAATGCGGCGCTCTATCTTGGTGCCACGCCGGTGTTTTGTGATGTTGATCCTTACAGCATGTGCGTGACGCCACAAACCGTTGCTGCAAAGGTGACGGGGCGAACCCGGGCGGTTGTTGTTGTGCACTATGGCGGTTACGCCGTTGATGTTGAGGCATTGAGGGCATCCCTGCCGGCGGATGTCATTCTTGTCGAGGATGCCGCCCATGCACTGGGTGCCATGTATGCTAACGGCAGGCCCGTGGGGGCGTCGGGCCATACGGTTTGCTTCAGCTTCTATGCCAATAAAAATGTGTCTACGGCCGAGGGTGGTGCCCTTGCGCTGTTTGACTCCGGGAAGGCGGAACGTCTGCGGCGCCTGCGTATGAACGGCCTGGAATCCCATGCCTGGTCACGATACATCCGGCCGTCTGTGGCCTTTTCTGCCGATGTAACCGAGCTTGGTTACAAGGCAAACTTTACAGATCTTCAAGCCGCGATCGGGCGGGTGCAATTGAGCCGTCTGCCCGAAATGGCGCGCGTCAGGCTGATGATTGCTGAACACTACAGGAAACGTCTGGACGCCTTGGGGATAGAGGTAGCTTTTCAGCAGGGTGTCTTTGACAGGAGTCATGCCCGGCATTTGTTGGTCATCCGGTTCGATCCCGCCAGAACCATGATCAGGCGTGATGACTTGCTGCTGGCGCTGCGGGCCCGCAATATTGGTGCCAGCATTCATTATCGGCCGCTGCACAGGCAACCCCTGTACAGTGCACAGGGGGTGGTTTGTCTGCCCGTTACGGAATTCTTGGCGGATACAATCATGACCTTGCCGATCAGCGCCAGGATGACGTTGGCTGATGTGGATTATGTTGTCGGGCAGTTGGCCTGTCTTCTCAATCATGAAAAGGTCCTGCAATGATTACCTGTGCACCGGAATCCACGCTTGCAGAGACCTATGATTTTGGTGGCCGCCTTTCAGCCCGGTTCCCCTCGCAGATCATCATGGATATTACCGAGGTCTGTAATCTGGCCTGCACCCACTGTCCTCACCCCGTCTTTGCCAAGTCAGAGCATTACGCCGGACGTTATCTTGATCCGGCGCTGAACGAGAAGATGATCGAGGAGGTGCGCCAGCACGGGCAGGGACGCACCCGCTATATCCGTTATACCAGCAATGGCGAGCCGTTGGTTCACCCCGATGGTTACAACATGATCAAGGCTGCGGTGGATTATTCCGGTGTCTTTGTGACCTTGACCACCAATGGAAAGATCATGAACGAAAAGCGGACCCGTAACCTGCTGGAGGCAGGGGTACACCTGATCGATATCAGCATTGATGCATTTCGCCCCGAGACGTATGCCAAGATTCGTGTCAAGGGCAACCTTGAGGTGACGCGTGAGAATACGTTGCGTCTGATCCGGTGGGTAAGGGAAAGCGGGGCAAAAACCAAGGTGGTGGTCAGCTTTGTCGAGCAGCCGGAAAACACCGCCGAAGCGGCCGACTTCGAGCGCTACTGGAAAGATCAGGGGGCGCAGTACGTTGTCATGCGCCGTTTGCATTCCCATTCAGGGGCCGTGGCTGATGTCGCAGATGCAAGTCGGGTTGTACAGGCAGACGGTGTGCGTCGTCCCTGCTTGTATCCCTGGGAACGCATCACGGTCAATGCACGTGGTGATCTGGCTTTTTGCCCATCCGACTGGGTGCATGGGTCGTATGTTGCCGATTATCGCAACACCACCATTCATGAAGAATGGCAGGGTGCGTTTTACCGTCGCCTGCGCGAGGCGCATCAAACCAACGCCTACCACAATCACCCGTTCTGCGGGCAGTGTCCGGACTGGGCCGCAACCCGCTGGCCCCGCGAGGGACGGAGTTACGCCGATATGGTGGAGGATTTCATTCAGGATGAGAGTCCGGTGCCATGAGTCATGTGACCCAGCCCATTGCCGGTAGGGTCAAGGGACCTTGTGTTGGACAGCGTTTCTGAAGGGTGCGGGAGTGGAGCATGTTTCATGAATGATATGGCAAGCAGGCATGAGCCAGAAAGATTACAGAAGGAGACGTTGGAGGCGATATTCTCAAGAACAGACCTTACAATATTCGAGATATTGAGGAACTTTCCTGTTTTTACTCCTCGATTCAATATTGCAAGGTTTCTTTCGCATTATGAAATATTCAAGAAGATAATAGATGTTCCAGGGGTCATTGTTGATCTTGGTGTCTATCGTGGGGCATCCGCTTTCACATGGGCCAAGTTATGCGAAATTTTCTGCCCTACGGATATTCGGAAAACTGTCTTCGGCTTTGATACGTTAGAAGGTTTTGTGCACCTCGATCATGAAGATGGCCCCGAGAATGTGGCGCAGGATCGTGTGCCCGGGGGGTATTTCGGCGGAGCCTCGGTGGAGGCTGATCTGGCTCTTGCTCGTGATGCCATGGACCAGGACAGGCATCTAAGGCACAAAAGTCGCATTGAATTTGTGAAGGGTGATGTGTGTGACACGATTCCACAGTTCATCCAGGACAAGGGAGAGGGGTTGCGCATAGCCCTTCTTAATCTTGATCTTGACCTTTACAAGCCTACACAGGTTGCGCTGGAGCATTTCGTGCCGCGTATGGCCAGAGGTGCTATCATTATTGTTGACGAGTATGCTGTTGATACATTTGGCGGTGAGTCCAAGGCCGTTGACGCGTATTTCGAAAAGCGTTTTGGCAAGCGTCCACGTATCGTCAAGTTCCCCTGGCACAGCAATCCAACAGGCTTTATCGAGGTAGACTGGTGAGAGTTGGCGCTATTCAATCCTCCTTTATTCCATGGCGCGGGTATTTTGATATTATTGCCAGCGTTGATCTGTTCGTTTTTCTTGATGATGTCCAGTATACAGTCCGTGACTGGAGAAGTCGCAACAAGATCAAGACATCCAAGGGGGCTGAGTGGCTTACGGTCCCTGTCGTGCATGAGAAACAGACGCAACGTATTTGTGACACTCGGATCCAGAATGCGGTGGCATGGCAAAAAAAACACCGTGGTACGTGGTCTTTTTCCTACCGTTCCGCGCCATATTTCGACGCTGCCATGGACGTACTGTCCGGGTTTGATGACGTACGGCACACAACCATCAGCCAGTTGAACATCTATCTGATCCGCAGGATCTGTGCGTATCTGGACATCAAGACCCCGATGATCCCGTCCAGCGAATTATCCCTGCAGGGGAGCAGGACAGATCGCCTTGTTGATATGATCAAAAAGCTGGGGGCTACAATATACCTGAGCGGACCAAGCGCGGATGCCTACCTTGACAAGGGCGCGTTCCGGGACCACGGCATCCAGCTTGAATACAAGTCTTACGATTACGATCCCTATCCGCAGCTTTGGGGCGATTTTATCGGCGGGGTGACGGTGCTGGACCTGATTGCCAATTGCGGTCAACAGGCAAAGCATCTTGTGCGGAGCCGGACACCAGACAGGATTATAGTCGCGAAATGAGAAAATCAAAGCTTTCCATCATTGTCTTTGGCAACGTCAACAACTATCCCTTGCTTCTGGTCCGTGGCCTTCGGGCATTGGGTCATGATGCCCGTCTGATTCTGAACCATAAAACTGCACACCACATGCCCGAAGCGCTGTTTCCGGAGTGGGCCAATGCCTATCCCGACTGGATTTATGATTGTTCTTACCTCACCGATCTGGATGTCGCTTATCAGACGCAAGCGCTGGATCATGCCATTTATCGCCTTACCAACAAGGTGGATCTGGCCATTCTGAATGATACAGGGCCGGCACTGGCCTGTTTCCTGAATGCACCGCATATTTCCCTGTTGACCGGGCATGATCTTGCCAGCCACGCCAATTTTGAGTCCTTGCACATACGAACGGGAACATGGCATCCAAAGCTCCGGCGCTCGCCGGAAGGGCGACGGTACGTATTGCGGTTCTCTGATTTTGTGGTTCGGCAGCGGGACGGTATTCTGGCGTCCGAAGTTATATGCTACTTCCAGCGTGGACTGATACCGTCCGGGGATCATATTCTTGATGACATCGGGGTTTCAGATGAACGACGCTTTATGGTGTACCTGTCCAATACCCTTGATCTCGAATATCAAAGCCTCCCGCACAATGAACGCCTGACCATCTTTTGTGGCAGCCGGATTGTTTACAGGCCAGATCAGCATCCGGGCTTCAGCCCTCTGGATTTCAAGGGGACGGATGTTCTGATCAAAGGGTTTGCGCAGTATGTCAAGGGTGGCGGGAAAGGATTGCTCCGCTTGCCCCGGAAAGGGCAGGATCAGGAGGCTGCTGCGGAACTGATTGCAGACCTGGGTATCGGAGCCAGTGTTGAGTGGCTGGATGAACTGCCCCTGTTTGCCTATTACAAGGAAGTGGCGGCGGCAGACCTGGTTTGTGATCAATTCGGCACAGCCTTTCCGGGAATGGTGACAACAGACGCCTATGCCATGGGGCGCCCTGTTATGGCCAAGTTGCGTAATGAGATCTTTGCGCAGCATTTTCCGGAACCAATGCCTGGATTCGATGCCAGCACCCCCGAGCAGATCTGTCAGCATTTAACACTGTTGGACGAGAGACGGGATCTTCTGGAGGAGATGGGGCGCAAAAGCCGACGGTATGCCGAACAATTTCTGGCGCCCGAGGTCATGGCAGAACAGCTGCTGGCGCGATACGAGTCCTTTTTGTAGGGAAGGCAGGGGATGCCATGAGTGTAACGCTGGTCATGGTCTGACCGACAGGCTTCTGTCCCGGAATGGAAAAAGGCCGCACCCGAAGGTGCGACCTTTTCCTTTGGCATACCACAAGGGCAGGAAGAGAAAGGCTTAGAAGCCCATGTCACCCATACCGCCCATGCCGCCCATGCCGCCGCCCATCGGGGCTTCCTTCTTTTCAGGAATTTCGGCAACCATGGCTTCGGTGGTGATCAGCAGGCCGGTCACCGAAGCGGCGTCCTGCAGAGCTGCACGCACAACCTTGGTCGGGTCGATGATGCCAGCCTTGATCATATCCACGTATTCGCCGGTCTGGGCGTTGAAGCCGAAGTTGACGTCCTTCTGCTCCAGCAGCTTGCCAGCAACAACGGCACCGTCGGTACCAGCGTTTTCGGCAATCTGACGCACCGGAGCCTGCAGGGCGCGGCGAACGATTTCGATACCAACGTTCTGGTCTTCGTTCACACCCTTCAGGGATGCCAGGGCGCGGGTGGAGTACAGCAGGGCAACGCCACCGCCGGCAACCGTGCCTTCTTCCACTGCAGCGCGGGTAGCGTGCAGGGCATCGTCAACACGGTCCTTGCGCTCTTTCACTTCCACTTCGGAACCACCGCCGACGCGGATCACGGCAACGCCGCCGGAAAGCTTGGCCAGACGTTCCTGCAGCTTTTCACGGTCGTAGTCCGAGGTGGTTTCCTCGATCTGCGCACGGATCTGCTTGCAGCGCTCGTCGATCTTGTCCTTGGAACCCGCACCGTCAACGATGGTGGTTTCTTCCTTGGAGATGGTCACGCGCTTAGCCGTGCCCAGCATCTGCACGGTGACGTTTTCCAGCTTGATGCCGATGTCTTCGGAAATTACCGTACCACCGGTCAGGATGGCGATGTCTTCCAGCATGGCCTTGCGGCGGTCGCCGAAGCCCGGAGCCTTCACAGCCGCAACCTTCAGGCCGCCGCGCAGCTTGTTGACCACCAGGGTGGCCAAGGCTTCGCCTTCGATGTCTTCAGCAACAATCATCAGCGGCTTGCCGGACTGCACAACAGCTTCCAGAACCGGCAGCAGCGGCTGCAGGGTGGACAGCTTCTTTTCGTGCAGCAGGATCAGCGGGGATTCCAGCTCTGCCACCATCTTTTCGCCGTTGGTGACGAAGTACGGGGACAGGTAGCCACGGTCGAACTGCATGCCTTCAACCACGTCCAGTTCGGTGGTCAGGCCCTTGGCTTCTTCGACGGTGATCACGCCTTCCTTGCCGACCTTGTCCATGGCCTTGGCAATCATGTCACCGATTTCTTTTTCGCCGTTGGCGGAAATGGTGCCGACCTGGGCCACTTCTTCAGAGGTGGTGATCTTCTTGCTGCGGGTCTTGATGTCCTCGACCACAGCGTTGACAGCCAGGTCAATGCCGCGCTTCAGGTCCATCGGGTTCATGCCGGCGGCAACAGCCTTCACGCCTTCGCGGACGATGGACTGGGCCAGAACGGTTGCGGTGGTGGTGCCGTCACCGGCCAGATCGGCGGTCTTGGAAGCCACTTCGCGCAGCATCTGGGCGCCCATGTTCTCGAACTTGTCTTTCAGTTCGATTTCCTTGGCGACAGAAACGCCGTCCTTCGTGATGCGCGGAGCACCGAAGGACTTGTCGATGATGACGTTACGGCCTTTGGGACCCAGGGTGACTTTCACGGCATTGGCCATGATATCCACGCCGCGCAGCAGGCGGTCGCGGGCATCGGTAGAAAACTTAACGTCCTTGGCAGCCATTGTTTTTTATCCTCTAGGTAAAGATATGGTGAAAGGCGACAGGGAAAGAACGAAGCCTCAGGCTTCGATCACGCCCATGACGTCTGCTTCCTTCATGATCAGGAGATCTTCGCCTTCGATCTTCACTTCTGTGCCGGACCACTTGCCGAACAGCACCTTGTCGCCGGCCTTCAGGTCAAGGGCAACCAGCTTGCCGTCTTCGCCACGGGCACCGGGGCCAACAGCAATGATCTGGCCCTGCATCGGCTTTTCCTTGGCGGTGTCGGGGATGATGATCCCGCCGGCTGTCTTTTCTTCGGAGTCAACGCGCTTTACGACAACGCGGTCATGCAACGGACGAAATTTCATTGGGTTCCTCCAGAACGAGCGTTTCCCAGTTGAACATCTCACCAGGTCAGGGGAGCCCGAGGTTTCTGTTGGCACTCCCCCCCGGAGAGTGCTGACAGAGGTAATACGGACCGCCTTTTCTGTCAAGGGGGGTGTTAGCGTCAGGGTTGTTATCGCGCGGGGACGAACAGCGTGTCACCGTAGCCGGTTTTTCAGCCGTTTGTACAGGCCGATTCCCAGAAGCCCGGATGCGATGAACAGGGCAACGGACAGCCCAACCTGGGTGGTTGCATCCACCTGTACCCCGGCGCCCAGAAGGGCGAAAACAACAGTTTGCGGAATGTAGCCGACCGCTGTTCCGCCCAGAAAGCGTGACGGAGCCAGCGCGGTGACGCCGGCGGCCAGGTTGGTCAGCAGGTTTGATCCCACGGGCAGGAGTCGCACCAGCAGGGTCATGGTGAACGGGTGGTGCCCCAGCAGGGCGTCGATGCGTTCGATCCGGCGGGCGAACAGGCGACGGATGGCGGAGCGCCCCAGAATCCGGGCATAGAAGAACGCCGTGGCGCAACCCATGGTCTGTGCCAGCAGGGCCAGCAGGCCCCCTTCGACAAACCCGAAGGCATAGCCGCCACCAAAGGCGACAATCTGGCGGGGGACCCCGATGGCGGCGACCACGGTGCCCACGGCAACAAACAGAAGCTCTCCGTTCAGGCCCTGTCCGACGATCTGATCATCCAGCCAGTGGGTGTCCAGGGCCTCGGTCAGCCCGAACTCCCGGGCACCAAAGCCAACGGCGGCAAGGGTTGCGATCATCACAAGCCCCTTGAACAGGGCTTTGAGCGGGTTGCTGCGCCGCAGGGTTTCCTCGGCGTCGTCGTGCAGCAGTGTTTCAGGAGACAGGGACATGGAACCCCGGCTCAGTCCTGCTGTTCAAGAACCGGGTTGCGGGCCCGGCGCTGCAACCACATTACGCCGACCAGGTCGAACAGGCTGACCCACAGCCGGTTCCACACACCGTATTTCGATACGCCCCGTTCGCGCGGGCGGTGGTTGACGGGAACGCTGACAACCTGTCCGCCTTCACGCAGGGTCAGCGCCGGCAGGTAGCGGTGCATGTGGTCAAAGCGCGGGAATTTCAGGAACAGGGACCGGGCAAACAGCTTCAGGCCACACCCGGTGTCGGGGGTTCCGTCGTTCAGCAGCCACGCCCGCACGCCGTTTCCAATGTGCGAGGACAGGCGGCGCAGTTCGTTGTCCTGCCGTTTTTGCCGGTGTCCGGCGATCAGAAGGCGCGCGGCATCCAGGCCGGTGCGTTTCTCTTCATCCCGCAGGCGGGTCAGCAAGGCGGGAATGTCGGCCGGGTCGTTCTGTCCATCGCCGTCCAGGGTGGCAATCCAGGTGCCACGGGCTGCCAGAACCCCTGTATAAATCGCCTGACTTTGCCCGCAGGCGGTGCGGTGGCGCACGCAGCGCAGGGCCGGAAACCGGGCGCGGGCCTCGGCCAGGCGGTGCGGGGTGGCGTCGTTTGATCCGTCATCGACATAGACAATCTCGAACGGTACCACGCCATCCAGGGCGGCGGCGATTTCTTCGATCAGGGGCAGGATGTTGTCAGCTTCGTTGTGGACGGGCACAACAACAGACAGGTCCGGGCAGCTTGGTTCAGTCATCACACACGCGCAGGCCATACAAGGGATCAGCCGGTTGTACCGCCGGGGCCGCCCGGTGACCAGAGAAAAGTCCCGGGCGGCGTGCGGTTTCGGGGTCAGGCGTCCAGCTCTGCCGGTGCTTTCAGGTCTTCTCCGGCGATGGCGCGGTCCAGCAGGGCAATGGAGCGGTCCAGCCCGTACAGGGCAAAGAAGCTGCCCATGCGCGGCCCCTGTTCCTGACCCAGCAGGATTTCATACTGGGCCCGGAACCAGTCGCGCAGGCCGGGATAGGTTTCGCCGTGCTGTTTGCCGATGGCATAGACAATGTTCTGCAGGTCTTCCCCGGACGCATCGGCCGGGGCGGCTTTCAGCGCCTCGCGCAGGTCGGCCAGGGCGGTCTTGTCGGCGCTGTTGGCGATGCGGTACTGCTTGGTCGGGCGGACAAAGTCGTTGTAGTAGACAATCGCGTAACGCACCAGCCGGTCCAGGAACGGCATTGTTTCCGGCGACGATCCCGGGGCGTAGTTGCGGATGTAATGCCACAGGACAGCGGGGTCATCGGTGTTGGCCACCCCGACCAGGTTCAGCAGGATGCCGAAGGTCAGCGGGGTTTTGTCGGTTCCCGGTTCCCCGTTGTGGATGTGCCAGGCCGGGTTGGTCAGGCGGGCGACCGGGTCCTGTTCCGCAAAGGCGGCGGCATGGGCCACATAGTCATCCACCGCGCGGGGGATCACATCGAAGTACAGGCGCTTGGCAGCCTTTGGCTTCTGGTACATGAACAGGGCCAGGGATTCTTCGGGGGCGTATTTCAGCCAGTCTTCCACCGACAGGCCGTTGCCCTTCGACTTGGAAATCTTTTGCCCGTTTTCGTCCAGGAACAGTTCATAGGACAGGTTCTTCGGCGGCGTGCTGCCCAGGATGCGGCAGATCTTTCCGGCCAGGTCCACCGAAGGGATCAGGTCCTTGCCCGACATTTCATAGTCCACGCCCAGTGCGTGCCAGCGCATGCCCCAGTCGGGCTTCCACTGCAGCTTGCACGCCCCGCCGGTGACCGGCACTTCCACCTTTTCCCCGGTCTGGGGGTCCTGATAGACGATGGTGCCGGCATCCACGTCGCGGTGGATGACCGGAACCTGCAAGACCACACCTGTGCGTGGGCACAGCGGCAGGAACGGGCTGTAGGTGGCCTGACGTTCGGCGCCTAGGGTGGGCAGCATGACGGCCATGATGGCATCATAGTGTTCCAGAACCCCGCGCAGGGCCTGGTCAAAGTGGCCGCCGGTGTACATCTCGGTGGCGGACTTGAACTCATAATCAAAGCCGAAGCTGTCCAGGAACCCGCGCAGGCGGGCATTGTTGTGGTGCCCGAAGCTTTCGTGGGTTCCGAACGGGTCGGGAATGCGGGTCAGCGGCTTGCCCAGGTGTTCGCGCACCCTGTCCTTGTTGGGGATGTTGTCCGGGACCTTGCGCAGGGCATCCATGTCGTCGGAAAAGGCGAACAGGCGGGTCGGGATGTCGGGCGCCAGGATTTCAAAGGCCCGGCGGACCCACGAGGTCCGTGCCACCTCGCCAAAGGTGCCGATGTGCGGCAGGCCAGAGGGGCCATAGCCGGTCTCAAACAGCACATAGCCCTTGTCCGGCACCTTGCCGTTCAGCCGTTTGTCCAGCAGGTCGCGGGCTTCCTGAAAGGGCCAGGCCGAGGACTCGCGGGCGGAATGGGCAAGAGAGTGTGACATGATGTGTCAGATCCGTTACGGGCTGTTGATGGACGAAAGGGTCTGTACGCAATGCGAATCGCCTGCATGCGTTGGTCTGCACCCTAGGGCCGCAGGGGTGATCCGTCAACGTACCTTGCGGCGTTCCGACCCCCTGCTGTACCGTGTGACTTTACCTTTGAGTGTTTTTCTGCCCGTCAAACGATCAAGGGGTGTTTCCCATGTCCTCGCTGCGTTTTTTGTCGGTCAAGCACCAGATTCACTTGGTTCTGGCTGTTTTTCTGGCCCCGGCACTGGCTTCGGTTGCCCTTCTGGTCTGGCACGAGAACGAGGCCATCAGCTTCGCCCGCAAGGAAACGGTGGGGACGGCCTATATCACCCCGCTTCTGGACGCCCAGATTGCCACGGCCCGTTACATGGTGACCGCCACGAATCCGGATGCGGGAACCGTGGCCCGCGTTGCGGCGGGGCTCGAATCGGTGCGGGGGCAGGCCGATCTTCTGGACATGCGGGGCCCCCACGCGATTGTGGAGCGGCTGTGGACTGATTTTGCAGCGGTACCCGGCCCCGAGCGGGCGCGCGACATGATCGCGGGGCTGGAGTCTGCTGTTGCGCAGGCCGGGGATCATTCCAACCTGATCCTGGATCCGGAGCTGCCCAGCTATTACCTGATGGATTCCCTGGTCGTACGCTTGCCGAAGATGATTACCGGGGTGGCGGATATGGCCGGGTACGTGCTGGAGGCATCGGCATCCGGCGATACCTGGCTTGATATCATCCGTGCCAGCGCGGTGATGGGGGGGCACCTCTCGGCGCTGGAAAGCGGGTATGCCACGGTTATGGAGACGTCAGAGGATTCGGCTGTAGCCGCCATGATGCCGGCGCTGTCCACCCGTGTTTCCGGGGCGGTGGATACGGCGTTGGCCAGCGTTGGCCGTGGGCAGGGTGCTGTCTCCGGTCAGGAGCGCCAGGCGGTTCTGCTGGCCGCGCTGGATGCGTTCGAGGACATGCGCCGCCGGTCCTTGTGGGGCCTTGAGACCATCCTGAATGAACGGGTTCAGGGGTCGGTTGTCATCCTGTCCATCAGCCTGTTGATCCTGGCCCTTTTCTTCGGTGCGGCCTGGTATACGGCAAACCGCTATGCCGTGGAATCGCTGTCGGTTCCGCTGGTGACCCTGCGCCGGTCGATCCAGCGTCTTGCCGAAGGCGATGTGGAAACCCCGGTGCCGGATTTCTGGCGGCGGGACGAAATTGGTGCCATTGCCTCAGCCCTGAAGGTGTTGCGCCATACGGCAACCCGTGCCTTTGCCCTGGGGCAGATGCTGGAAGCGATGCCGGTCAATATTGTGACGGTCAGCCCCCAGGATGGGCGGATCAGCTGGATCAATGCCGCCACCCGCAATGCCCTGGAACAGATTGCACCATCCCTGAACGGATTGCCCCCGGGGACAGACAGTCTGGAGGGGCTTTCGGTCGACCTGTTCCACCCGCAGCCGGGCTGGCTGTCGGAGCTGGTGGCCGACCCCGGTCAGTTGCCGTGGACAGGCGAGGTTCATCTGGGTAACGAGCGGGTGGCCCTGTCCGTGTTTCCGGTTCTGGACCATTACGGCCAGATGACAGCGGCCATGCTGACCTGGAGCATTGTAACCTCCAGCCGGCGGATGGCCGAGGTGTTCGAGACCAGCATGGAAGGTGTGGTCGGGGATGCCGGTGTGGTGCAGGAAGCCGCCCGCAAGCTGGATACCATTGCCTGCCGCGCAGCCAGTGGTATTGACATGGTCAATGGTGCGGTCAGCCAGGTTTCGGACTTCGTGACCAGCCTGGCCTGTTCGGCCGAGGATTTGTCCCGTTCCAGCGCCGATATGATCGAGCGTTTGTCCAGTGCCAATACCCTGACCATCAACGGCGTGGAAATGGCCGAGGACAGTATGCGTGCCGTGTCCGGTCTGTCGCGGGTGGCAAAGGAAATTGACGGTGTGGTGGATCTGATCACGGACATTGCGGAGCAGACCAACATTCTGGCCCTGAACGCCACGGTCGAGGCCGCCCGGGCCGGAGCCGCCGGCCGGGGGTTTGCCGTGGTTGCCAACGAGGTGAAAAAGCTGGCCCGCCAGACCGCCGCCGCCACCGAGGATGTGCGGGTGCGGGTTGCCGCTGTGGCAGATGTCAGCCAGGACGTGGCCAATGCCATGATCCGTGTCAGTCGCCTGATTTCCGGTGTCAACGGACTGGTTGGTGACCTGACGTCATCGATGGTTGACCAGTCCCGTGCCACGGGGGTGATTGCAGACAGGATCCAGCAGACATCCACCCGGATGATCCAGGCGGCCGAGGATCTGGACGCCCTGTCCGAAGCCGCGCAGGCCACGCGATCCGAAGCGGGGTCCTTGCTGGAGGTATCCACCACCCTGTCGCAGCGATCCGGCCGGTTGAGTCGGGAGTGGTCGGGGTTCAGTGCGGGAGCCCTGCGGTTGGCGGTATAAGGCCGGGTGTGTGAAAACAGCCTTGCCATATGAGGGCGATACTGCTAAAAACCCCGCCTCGACAGCGCGTTCCGGCGTAGCTCAGCGGTAGAGCCCCCGACTGTTAATCGGGTTGCCGTAGGTTCGAATCCTACCGCCGGAGCCATCGAATTAAAAAAGCACCCCGTATTCTGCGCGGGGTGCCTTTTTTCATGCCCGGTGCATCGGATGTATGCAGGTATCCTGCCTTGATGTCGGCATGTCGTCGATAAAACCAGATTATGCCGATCGCATAATGCCAGCCAGATCACAACGTGTTGTATTATATGTTCTTGTACGTTCTTTTTTGCGTACACCATAGCGTGTTTGTGGTAATCAGAACGTAGCGTCAGGGTTTGTTCCATGCCTTGGCAACAGGCTGTGTGTTTGTGTGCTGTGTCGTGTGCGGGGGGTGTTTGTGACGGTTGGTTTTGATTGTGGGGCGGCGGACCCTGTTGACAGCCATCTGGGGCAATCCCTGCGGCAGTTCCGCAAGTTGCGTTTGTTGACGTTGTGTTCCCTGGGGCAGGTTGCCGGGGTGTCGCCGCAGCAGATCCACAAATACGAACGTGCGGTGGACCGTATTCCGGCGTCCCGCCTGTTTCGTATCGGCTGTTGTCTGGATGTGCCGGTCCAGGCTTTCTTTGATGGTCTTGAAGGGTGCGTGGCCCCCGCCGACTATCCGCTGGATGGTGATCAGCTGCGCCTTCTGGCCTGGCTGTCCGTGCTGACGGCGGAGCAGAAAAAAGCCGTTTTCCGTCTTGTGCAGTCCCTTGCCGGCATGGGCCGTCCCGGGGGGAGATGATCGCCGCGCTTTCTGCGTGGTGCCGTGTGATGGGCAGGTGACGGATGTCTGCGGGCGCGTTATGGTCCCCTCCATGACGTGCGGACATCCTGATACGCTTGAGCTTTTGCTGCCCGATGCCCCGGTTCTTGTTGCCGGTGCGGTGTCGGCGGTTGTGTTGACGCCCGACGGGGAGATCCTGACCCTGGACCGGGCGGCGGCTGTCCGCTGGCTTGCGTCTTCGGCTCCTCCGCTGGTGTGCCATGCGCCGGCGGTGGCGGCATGCCTGGGCCGTGCGCCTTTTCCGGCCTGTGATGTTCTGGAGCTGTACGCTTTCGTGCGGCCGGCGGTCTTTTGCCTGCCGACGGTGGCCGGGCTGGCAGCGGCCTGTCATATTGCCTTGCCCGCTGGGCCGGAGCAGGAAGCAACCACCCTGTCGGCGGTTGTGGTGGCCCTGCTGCGGGATCTGTCCACCTTGTCGCGCACGTCACGGCCCCAGGCGCGTGCGCTGGCCTGGGGGTTGCTGCGGGCGGGGTGGCCGTGGGCCCGCTGTGTGTTGCATGCCCTTGGTGAAACCGGCGACCCGCCGCACAGCCGAGTGGTGGCTGCGGGATTCCGGGTGTGGGAAAGCCTGCCGGAGATTTCCGAGCATGCGCCCGAACCGCCGGCCTCCTGTGTGCCGGTCAGCCCGGCCGATGCCCGTGCCCGGTTGGCACAGATTCTGGGCGGCGCTGCCGAGGACCGGCCGCAGCAGGCGGATTTTGCCTCGGCGTGCTGCGAGGCGTTCGAGCCCCGTGATGCCGAGGGGGAACCTCGGTTCGTGCTGGCCGAGGCCGGAACCGGTGTGGGCAAGACCCTGGGCTATGTCGCTCCGGCCAGCCTGTGGGCCGAGAAGAATGGCGGTGCGGTATGGTTGTCCACCTATACCCGCAACTTGCAGCGCCAGCTGGAGGATGAACTGGCCCGCCTGTACCCCGACCCGCGCGAGAAGGCGCGCCATGTTGTGGTCCGCAAGGGGCGCGAGAATTACCTGTGTCTGTTGAATCTGGAGGAAGCCGCCGGTCGCCTGTCGGTCAACCCGGCCCGGGCGGTTGCCCTGGGGCTGGTGGCCCGCTGGGCTTTGGCAACCCGTGACGGGGCCATGATCGGCGGTGATTTTCCGGGATGGCTGGTGGATATTCTGGGGCGTTCCACCGTAGCGGGCCTGACCGACCGCCGGGGGGAGTGTGTCTTTACCGCCTGCCCGCATTACAACCGTTGTTTTGTTGAACGGTCGGTGCGCAAGGCCCGCCGGGCGCGCATTGTGGTGGCCAACCATGCCTTGGTGATGCGGATGCTGGGCAACGGCTCTGCCGCGTCGGGGGGTGATCCCGGGGGCGGGCTGCCGGTCCGTTATGTGTTTGACGAAGGCCACCATGTGTTCGAGGCGGCCGATGGTGCCTTTTCGGCTCATCTGGGGGCGCTGGAAACAGCGGAACTGCGGCGCTGGATTCTGGGGGCGGAAGAGGGTACCCGGTCCCGTGCCCGTGGGCTGCAACGCCGTGCCGAAGAATGCGTGCAGGATGATCCCGCTGCACAGGATGCGCTGGATGCGATCCTGCACGGGGCCCGCTGTTTGCCCGGGCCGGGGTGGATGAACCGTCTGGGGTCGGACAGCCCGCATGGCCCGGCGGAGCGGTTTTTGCACCGGGTGCGGCAGCAGGTGTATGCCCGGTCGCAGGAAGGCGGGCACCCGTATTCCCTGGAAGCGGATGTCGAGCCGCCGGTCCCCGGCTTGGCTGCTGCTGCGGCAGAGCTGGAGCGTGCCCTGGAAACCCTGTCCCGTCCGGTCCAGGACCTGATGAAGGCGCTGGCCGTGCGCCTGGATGCCGATGCAGCAGAGCTGGATGCATCGGTGCGCTTGCGGATGGAGGGGTTGATCCGGTCTCTGGAACGCCGGGTGCTGCGGCATCTGTCTGCCTGGCGTGCCATGCTGGACAGCCTGCAGACCCGGACGCCGGAGACATATGTGGACTGGTTCGCCGTGGAACGGCTGGACGGGCGGGATTTTGATGTCGGCATGCGCCGGCACTGGATCGACCCCACATTGCCCTTTGCCCAGGTGTTGCAGGATGCGGCCCATGGCGTGCTGGTGGCTTCGGCAACGCTGCGGGATGGATCCGGTGATCCGGCCGTGGACTGGAAGGCTGCCGAGGCCCGCACCGGTGCCGTGCATCTTTCGTTGCCGGCTGTGCGGGCGGCGGTGGCGTCTCCGTTTGACTATGCCGGCCAGACCCGGGTGCTGGTGGTGACCGATGTACGCCGTGACGACGCGGCGCGGGTGGCGGCGGCGTTCCGGTCGCTGTTCCTGGCGTCCGGCGGAGGTGGTCTGGGGCTGTTTACGGCGGTATCCCGGTTGCGCGCTGTGTACGAACGCATCATGCCGGCAATGGCCGAACATGCCATTCCGCTGTACGCCCAGCATGTGAGCGGAATGGATACGGCCACGCTGGTTGACCTGTTTCGTGCCGACGAACCTTCGTGCCTTTTGGGAACGGATGCGCTGCGCGATGGCATGGATGTGCCGGGGCGTGCCCTGCGTCTGGTGGTGTTTGACCGGGTTCCCTGGCCCCGCCCGGACATCCTGCACCGGGTGCGGCGCAAGGCCTTTGGCGGGCGTGACTGGGATGACCGCCTGACACGGCTGCGCTTGAAGCAGGCCTTTGGGCGGCTGGTACGACGGGCGGATGACCGGGGTGTGTTCGTCCTGCTGGATCCGCTGTTGCCATCGCGTTTGCACGGGGCGTTTCCGCCGGGGACCGAAGTGCGCCGCCTGGGTCTGGCCGATGCGGTGCGCGAGGTATCGGACTTTCTGGGACCTGTCCCGGCCTGCCCCCCGACCGCGTAGGGAAGGGCAGGCCGGGGTATCCCTCAGGCGGCGATGCTGGCATGCCCGAAGGCAAAGTTCCTGTACAGCTGCTGCACCCACTGGGTTACGTGGCCGTGCGGCAGGGTGCGCCCTTCGATCTGGATGCAGGGCGATACCTTGGAGAAGTTGCCGGTGGCAAAGATCTCGTCGGCCTGCATCAGGTCATCGTAGGACAGCGTTGTTTCTTCCACCCGGGTGCCATCGGCCTGCAACAGGGCAATAACGCGCTGTCGTGTCAACCCGTTCAGGAAGCTGCCGTTCGGAACCGGGGTGCGGATGATGCCATCCTTGACCAGAAACAGGTTGGCGGCGGCAAATTCCGCCACGTTTCCGTGGTTGTCGAGCATGACCGCCGTATTGAAGCCGCGTTGATGCGCGTCGCTGAGGGCCCGGCTGACATTCGGGTACAGGCAGGCAGCCTTGGCCGCAGTGGGTGCGGCATCGGGTGTCGGCCGGCGAAAGGGAGACTGGGTGGCGCTGAAGCCCTGGCTTGCGGGCGGCATGGCGATTTCAAACAGGTGCAGGGCAAAGCGGGTCGAGCTGGCATCAGGGACCAGAAAGCCGTTGTCACACCAGAACAGGGGTTTGATGTACAGGGCCTTCTTTCCGCCGCTGCGGGTAATACCTTCCCGGGCCAAGGCTGCGATATCCGCCCCGCCGAGGGTCGGGTTCAGCCCCAGGATGCGGGCAGACTGAACAACCCGTTCACAGTGGGCTTCCAGGTCCGGAGCTACACTTTCGTAGTAGCGTGCCCCGTCGAAGGCCGTGCTTCCCATCCATACGGACTGGGTGCCCGGTCCCATGATCATGGGGTTGCCGGTGTGCCAGGTGCCATCAACGAAAACTATGGAAATGCCGGGTTGGGTTGATTGTGTTGACATAAGCGCGCTCGTATTCCTTGCAGTTTGTTTCGAGACAAACCTGTTTCCTCGGCTGTCAGCATACAGGTTGCGCTGTATTTCTGCCAATAAATATACCTTACCGTGTGAGCGGTGGTGTTCGTGTCGATTTTTCGGGGATGTCTTTATTGGCTGGCCCAGAGGATTCGCGCCGACCAGGCGATGTCTGTCTGGTCTATGGCTTGATCCGTGCTGCCGGCCCCGAAGGGCTGGACGATCATGCGGGTTGCTGTTGTTCTTGTCAGTTCACCAATGATCAAGGTCTTGTCTTTGGTGTAGATGACAACCCGATCGCCGCGCCTTGCAGTTGCGTTTGGGGAGAGGATCAGCCGGTCGCCGTCGCGATAGACCGGCAGGCAAGTGTCACCGTGAATTTCCAGCGCCCAGGCGTCCGCATCCCTGACATCAGGAAAGGCGATGGCGTCCTGGGTGCTGTCGGGGGTGTTTCCGGCAGCATCCAGCCCGTTGCGGGCCTGATTCTGGCTGACCAGGGGCAGGATGGATTGTGGGGGGGGGGATGGTTCCGCCATGGCTTCAGCGGCCTGCTGCAGGAAATGTTCCGGACGCGTATCAGTGGCCTGCAAGACCTTGGACAGGCTTTCTGTCGTTGGCCAGCGGGGTTTGCCGTCGCGGCCAAACCGTTTGGACGGGTTGAACGTGGTCGGGTCCAGGCCTGCTTTTTTTGCCAGTGCCGATGGGGACAGTCCGTGATCTTCGGCCAGGCGGTCAAGGGCTGTCCACAGGGCGTGATGGGTAAGCATGCGTTCTGCTCTCCAGTTATCGGGAACACACTGTGTAAGCTCGCCCTTGACGAGCAAGGATTATATTCCTAGACCATGGGGTGCTTCTTGATAGTGTCTTAACGTGGAGACGACCTGATGGCAACACGGCGAAAGGCGCCGCGCCCCCTGAGTATACGAGAAAGTTGTCCGTTCATGAGTGCGGAGGAGGCTTGGTTATGGTTCTGGCGGTGCCAGCTGGCCCGTGACGAGGGGGCGCGTTTTGTGGCGGATGCCGGTGACACGGCGCGGCCCTGTGATCCCGATGATGTGTACCGTGTGGCGGCCGGGTTGCGGCAACAGAATGTGCTGGGAGCACGGCAGGCCATGGTTCTGGCCCGTTACGGGCGTGCATTGGCTCCACCGGATGCCCGCCTGGAGGAAGAGCGGCAGGCCGCCCGGTGGTGGGAAGAGGGGCTGAGACTTCTGGAAGAGCCATTGCGGCGCAAGGGGATTGTCGGGTGATGGCCGGGGAGTCTGATGCCGTTGTTGGCTTTTCCGGCGTAGCGGATGTGCCCTTTCTCAAGATATTGCGCCCGGGGTTCCGTCATTGCCTGATCGCGGTCTGTGATGCCGGCCGTGGGGGGTGGGTTGTGGTCAATCCCATGGCGCACTGTACCGAAGTGATCGTGATGCCTGTTGATCCGGTGTGCCCGGCTCTGGATGTGGCGCAGGTGATGGCGGCGGGGGGCTATCAGACGGTTGTTACGCGGCGGGGTGTGCCGCCGCACCGTTTGGCGCCGGTGCGTGTCTTTAGTTGCGTGGAGGCGGTGAAGCGCATTCTGGGGCGTCGCTGGCCCTGGGTTCTGACGCCCTGGCAGTTGTACCGGGCGCTGTTGAATGAGAAAAAAGACCTCTAATAGGAAAATATTCTTGACTTTTGGGGTGTCTCTCTGTATACCAATCCCTGTCAACGCCGGAGGTGTGTCCACCGTGCCGGATTGCTGACGGGGGAAACCCGCCTGTCGTTCCGGCAGGCGGGTTTTTGGCGTTGGCGTGTTGTGTTTCTGGATTGTGTGAACAGGGGGATTTGATGGCCAGTTTTACGCCGTCCACCAATGCAGCCATGATGCTGGCCATGCGCCGTTTTGGTCCGTCTCATGCCGGGTCGGCCTTGCTGTCATCGCATATGTCCGGTTCATCCGGGCTGCGTGGTTTGCCAATGCCCGAGATCCGTATTGCTCCTGTTGTTTCCGCTCCACCACCACCTCCTCCCCCGGCTCCCGCTCCGACAGAGCCGGCAGGCGGGGGGAGTGTGCCATCCGCGCCTGTCGTATCCGTGTTGGCAAAGGCATCCCGGGAATCGGTTGAGGCGGCGCGTCCGCGCCCGGTCCGGCCCCGGTATTTGCCCCTGTTGTCCGGATACTGGACTGAAACCCTGTCCGGTACATCGCGGGACCGGGGGGATGGTGGTTCAACCCTGTCGGGCCGTCGTTCGCTGCTGGGGGAATAGGGCATGGGGCGTTCCCTGGATATTCGTTTCAAGATGGACCCGGAACCCGGGCATGGTGGTGCCGAGGGTCTTCTGGCCCGTTATCAGCGGGCGCTGGAGCGTCGCCGTCTGTGGGAGGCGCACTGGCAGGAATGTTATGAATTTGCCTTGCCCCAGCGGACCGGTCTGTTCGGGTCTCCGGTCGGGGGAAAGCGCACGGACCGTCTGTTTGACGGGACGGCGCCCGATGCCGTGGACCAGCTGGCCGCAAGCTTGCTGGCCGAGTTGACGCCGCCCTGGACCCGGTGGTTCGGTCTGGAGGGTGGCGTCGGGCTGGACGAGGTGGGGCGGGCGTCTCTGGCACCGCTGCTGGAAGATGTGGCCGAGACACTGCGTCTGCATTTCGACCGCTCGACCTTTGCGGTGGAGCTGCACCAGTGTTTCCTGGATCTGGTGACAATCGGTACGGCGGCCTTGCTGTTCGAGGAAGCCCCGCCGGGCGAGATCAGCGCCTTTCGTTTTTCGGCAATCCCGATGACGGAGCTGACCCTGGACGAAGGGCCTTCGGGGCGGCTGGATGTGGTGTATCGCCATGCCGCGATGCCGTTGTCCCATGTGCGGCACCGGTTCCCGGACGCCGATGTGCCGGATGTGCGCCCGGGGGGGGCGATGACAGCGGCGACCCGCTGGTGGAGGTTCTGGAAGCTTCCGAGCCTGTGCCGAACGGGTACCGGTATACGGCGCTGTTGCTGCCATCGGGTTCACATTGGTCCGGGGAGCGGACTGTTGTGCTGCGTGACGGAATGTTTCCGGCCTCGCCGTTTGTGTGTTTCCGCTGGCTGAAAGCACCGGGGGAGGCATACGGGCGGTCGCCGGTGATGAAGGCGCTGCCCGATATCAAGACGGCCAACAAGGTGGTGGAGCTGGTGCTGCGCAATGCATCGATTGCGGTGACCGGGATCTGGATGGCCGAGGATGACGGGGTGTTGAACCCGGCAAACATTTCGCTGTTGCCGGGATCGATCATTCCCAAGGCACCGGGATCCAGCGGGTTGACGCCGCTGGCCACCCCGGGGCGGTTTGATGTCAGCCAGCTGGTTCTGGATGATCTGCGGGCGCGGATCCGCCATGCGTTGCTGGCCGATCGTCTGGGGCAGGTCAACAGCCCGCGGATGACCGCGACCGAGGTTCTGGAGCGATCCACCCAGATGGCCCGTATCCTGGGCGCGACCTATGGGCGTTTGCAGACCGAACTGCTGACGCCGCTGGTCATGCGGGCGGTCTCGATCCTGCGGCGGCGCGGGGAAATACCGGATCTTCGGGTGGACGGGCGTCTGGTGGACCTGCGCTACAGCGCCCCGGTGGCCCGCCAGCAGGCCCGGGATGATGCCCGCAACGCGCTGATGTGGCTGGACAGCCTGCGGCGTCTGGGGCTGGAAGGCATGGCGGTGGTTGATCCGGCCGCAGCCGCACGTTGGCTGGGCCGGGCGCTGGGGGTGCCGGCGGATCTGCTGGCCTCACCGCTTCCGGTGCCGGTACGGCCGGTTCCGGATGGGGATTCCAGTCCAACGGATGCAGGTGAAGGAGACGGCACATGACGCAAGACGCCGGGCGCGATGCCTGGCTGTTTCCGGGGCCGGGGCACGGTGTTGTCCCCGACCCGGAGCAGGCAACCGGGCTGGCCACGGCGGCGGCGCGGTGCTTTGCCGGTGTGGACGGGCAGTGTGTGCTGGATGCCTTGGTCGGGATGACCCTGCACCGGACAGCCGGGCCGGCGTTGCCGGATGCGGCGCTGCGTCACCTGGAAGGACAAAGGGCCCTGGTTGCCTGGTTGCTGGCCTTGATTGATCGCGGCGGCGGAGTGGTTCCGTTGTACCGGAAGACATGCAGTAACGAGAGGACGGAATGATCCATTTATCTGATACACCCAGTACCGCTGTTTCTGTCGGGGGGTGTGCCCCTCCGGCTTTGGCGGCGGAACGTCCGGCTGTTTCCCGCAGCGGGGCGGCGGATGCCGAGCGTGAAGCCCTGGTGCAGGCGTGCCGGGAGCTGGAGGCCCGGCTGCAGGCCGGCAAAGGGGGTTCGGGGCCTGAATCCGGCTTTGACGGGCGCCGGGCCCTTGATCGTTTGCGCGGGGTGCCGGACAAGCCGGAGGATTATTGCATTACCTGTCATCACCCGTTGCTGGAGCCGGATCCTGATGTGAACGCCCGTCTGCACCGGTGTGGCTTTACGGCCGAGCAGGCGCAGCTGGTCTATGACCTGGCGCTTGAAAAAGTGATCCCGGTTCTGGAGCAGATGGCCGAAGTCTTTGAGGCGGAGTGCCAGAAGACGCGTCTGGTACAGCATTTCGGGGGGGAGGACCGCTGGCACGAGATTCAGCGTCAGGTTATGGCCTGGGGGCGGGCGAATCTGTCGGCGGATGTTCTGGAGACCCTGTCACGAACGGCAGAGGGGGTGATTGCCCTGCACCGGATGATGACCTCTCCGGAACCGGGGCTGGGCCGGTCTGGCGGGGCAGGTGTGGCGGCATCGGAAGACGATATCCGGAGTCTGATGCGTGATCCCCGCTATTGGCGCGACCGCGACCCGGCGTTGGTCCGCCGCGTGAGCGAGGGATTCCGGCGCCTGTATCCCGGATAGGGAGGTGGCTGGTCAGTTCCCCTTGCGGGCGTTGTTGAGGCGTTCCCCGGATTCCAGGACCTGTTTGACCGCCCGTTCGGAGTCGTCCACCATCGCCCGCAAATCGGCGATATAGCGTTTCATGGTGTTTGCAACGGTCCGGAATTCCGGTTCGTAGCGTCCGGCACCGGCGGCCTCGATGGCGATGTTGGTGGCAATACCGTTGGATTGCTCGGCGATACGCCGGATGGTCTGGGCGTGGACAGAAATCTGCTTGGCATGGTCGCTGATGGTGGAGATCGCGCTTTGTTCCTGATCTTCCCTTTCCCGGTCGGACAACTCGTGCACGGGAAGGGAACTGGCGTTTTCCTCACCACCTTCGCCGCCTGACGTGCCGTTGTTGGACGCAACCAGTTCTTCGGCCCGGGCCTGCAGGGTGTTCATGTCTTCCTGAACCCGGTTCAGCTGGCTGACCAGCTGCCGGGTGTACTGGGTCAGGGCCCGCACGGCCACGCCGGCGGTTCCGGCCCGGCCGGCGGCCAGTTCGGCATTCAGTGACAGAATCCGCATGTCTTCGGACAGTTCACGCAGTTTGACAAAGGCCTGCAGGGCGGTTTCGCACTGGGTGAACATTTCGCCGGCCCGGCCTTCAAGGCGGTGCTCGACAACAACCGGTGCGTCGGCCGGGATTTCTGCGGCTGCTTCTGTGGCTGCTTCTGTGGACACGTCGTTGCCTCGTCTGCCACGGGGTTGACTGGGGTCTGCGCGGCGCAATCCGGGACCGTTTCCGGGCGGATGTGGACGAACCAGGGCCACACCGTCCCAAGGATACGAGCCCCGGGCGACGGTGCAACACAAATGACGGTTTTCGGGTGTTTGTTTTTCCGCCGGGTCGTGTCCTGCTCCCCGTTGTCGTTTTTCAACCATAAGGAGCTTTTATGTCAGTCTCTGTCGACAAGTCTTTTATCAAGCATTTTCAGGCCGATGTGCATCTGGCCTATCAGCAGTACGGGTCCCGCCTGCGCCCGACGGTGCGCAGCAAGGGAGGAATAAGGGGGAGTTCGACCGTTTTCCAGAAGGTTGGCAAGGGCACGGCCTCGACCAAGGCGCGCCATGGCATGGTTCCGGTCATGAACATGGACCATACCCCGGTGGAATGTATCCTTCAGGATTATTATGCCGGGGATTGGGTGGACCGCCTGGACGAGCTGAAGACCAGCCTGGACGAGCGGGCCGTTCTGGTAAAGGCGGGGGCCGGTGCCTTGGGGCGCAAGACCGACGAGCTGATTCTGGCCGAGATGGCCAAGGCAACCGTGTCGGCGCTGGACGGTACAACCGGGATGACGCGGGAAAAGGCCCTGGCCGCTTTCGAGCAACTGGGCAATGCCGATGTGCCCGATGACGGCGAACGGTTTGTGATTGTCGGCTGGAAGCAATGGTCTGAACTTCTGAAGATTTCTGAATTTGCGCGTTCGGATTATATAGGACCCGACGCGTTGCCGTGGCAGGGTACCCAGGCCAAGCGGTGGTTGGGCAGTTTGTGGATGCCTCATACCGGTCTGCCCCTGTCTGAAGGAAAAGTGCGCAGCTGTTTCTGGTATCACCGTACGGCGGTCGGGCATGCTGTTGGCTCTGATGTGGTGACGGATATTTCCTGGCACGGCGACCGGGCTGCCCATTTTGTCAACAATATGATGAGTCAGGGTGCGGCCCTGATTGATACCCGGGGCATTGTTTCCATGCCATGCCTGGAAACATGAGGATTGCTGCCACGATTGCATGATTGCAGGACAAAGGAATGCCGCCATGGCTTTTGAACGTTGCAACCTGTCTGTTCTGTCGTATGCCAATGGATTTACCCAGTGGCATTACCGGACTAAAGATACCACCCTGGCAACCGGGTATTTCAACAGCGTGGCGGACATGCTGCGCAAGGGGGACCTGATGGTGGTCAACCTGGATGATGAAAACACCCGCACCGTGGCCCTGTACCGGGTCCAGGATGCGGGACGTTCAGGGGTGACTGTCACGGCCCTGTCCTGACAGCCGGTTCACGGTGATGTCTTCCCTATTACGCAGTGAGAGAAATAATGAATACAGTGTTTGACAGTTCCGGTGCGGGACCTGGCACAGGGTCTTCTGCCGGGGTGATGGATGTTGCCGATCTGGGGCGCATGTTGGCTGATGTGGCCGGTATCCGCCGCCGGAAATCAGGCGGGCGGGAGTGTTTCTCCCGCCTGGCCGAGCAGTTCCGCCAGAGTGGCTTTGACGGACTCCAGGACCATGCGGTGATGAGGGAGTCCCGTCGAGGGCGGCGGCGTTCGATCCCGGTGGCGGTGGTTGAACGTGTTGTAGCCATGGCCCTGGAGCATCCGGCGTGGGGGCAGGTCCGCCTGTCCGCAGCCTTGGCCGATGAGGGCATGGCCCTGTCCGCCGCGTTGGTCCAGCGTGTTCTGGGGGACAATGGCCTGGGCGGTGCGGTGGATCGTTGGTTGGCCCTGGAACAGCAATGGGCTGCGGGTACGCTGGTCCTGAGCGCGGAACAGACCGCGTTTGTGGAACGCATGAACCCGTGCTTCCGCGAGTTGTCGCCGGTTTCAAAGGCCCCGGGCGAGGTTCTGGACGCGGACAGCTTCTTTGTCTTTTGTCCCGGACGCGGAAGTAAGGTGTACCTGCATGCCGTGGTGGACACCTTTTCGTCCTATGCTTTCGGGTTTCTGCATGACAGTCGTCGCCCGGAAGCCGCGACCGCAGTTCTGCACAATATGGCGCTGCCGTTCTTCCGCCGTCATGGCTGGCCTGTTCATGTCGTGCGAACTGATACCGGGCGGGAATTTGTCGGCGGGGCCAGGCACCTGTACCAGACGTATCTGGATCTGGCGGGGATCGGGCATCAGACAGTTGATTCCCTGCCATCCCGGCGCGGCAGTTTTGTCGAACGGTTTCGCGACACTGTGCGTGAGGAGTTCTTCCTGCCCCGGATCCGGGAGCGGCCTTTCGGGACGCTGGAAGCGGTGCAGGTCGCCTTTGCGGCATGGTTGAAGGATTACAACACCCGTTGCCCCGGGAAGGGCTGGCCGAATATGGGGCAGACCCCGCAGGCCGTTCTGGACGCGTTTTCCGGTACCGGGGATCCTGCCGGGCCGGGCGTCTGAAGCCTGTGCGGTTCGTTGTCTGTGGTGTTGGTGAAAGGAAGCAGGCATGGCCCTGGACAGGATTGATATCTGCAACCGCGCGCTGCTGATGATCGGCGCCCTGCCGGTTTCGTCGCTGGAAGATCCAACCCCGGTGGCCGAGGTGGCGCGCCATTTCTATGATATGGTCCGCGATGCCTTTCTGTCGGTGCATCCGTGGAATTTTGCCCTGACCACCGAAGTGGTGCCGGTCATGCCGTCTGTATCGTGTTCGGGGTATGCCTTTACGGCACCTTTGCCGGTGGCGTGTCTGCGGGTTTTGTCGGTCGGGCGTGTCGGACAGGACCGGGGGGTGGCGTACCGCATTGTGGGGCGTCAGGTGGAGTGTGACGCCTCGCCGGTTGTCCTGCATTACATTGCCGCCGTTCCGGAGAGTGTGTTTCCGGCTTTTTTTGTCAATGCCCTGGTCTTGCGCCTGGCGGCGGCGTTCTGTTTGCCCCTGACCGAAAGCGCGGGGCGGGCGGATCACCTGTGGCAGGCGGCGGAGCAGGAGTTCCGGCGGGCGCGGGCGGTTGATTCCAGCGAGGATACGCCAAAGCGTGTGGGCAGCAGCATTCTTCTGGATGTGCGGCGATGAGCGGGCATGGTCATGTCAAGTCCAACTTCACGGCCGGGGAGCTGGCCCCCGATCTGCTGGGGCGGGTGGACCTGCGCCTGTGGGACAATGGTGCGGCGTGTTTGCGCAATGTTCTGGTGCGTCCGACCGGGGGCATAACTCGCCGTCCCGGTTTGCGGTGGCTGGCTGTTGCGTCGGGTCCGGGTCGTCTTCTGTCCTTTGAGTTCAACACGGCGCTGGTCTTTGTGCTGGTGTTGACCGACCGGAAGATGACCGTGTTCAGGCCGCTGCCATCGGGGCAGGAGGTCCAGTATATCCAGGCGCTGGAAACCCCGTGGACGCTGGAGCATCTGGCCGCGATCAACTGGAGCCAGAGCAGCGACACCCTGCTGGTGGTTCATCCGCTGGTGCCGCCGCACAAGATTGTCTGCCATGCAGAGGATTCCTGGTCGGTGACGCCGTGGGTCTTTGAAACCGGGCAGGGAGGTGTTCCCAAGGTACCGTTTGCCCGGTTTGCACCGCTTGACGTTGCCTTGCGCACGGATGGCGGTGTGACCGGAGAGGTGCACCTGCATGCCGACAAGCCGTTCTTTACCCCGGCGCATGTTGGCGGGTGGATCCGTTTGCGCGGGGTGCCGGTGAAATTGCTGTCCCGGGTGACAGCGCAAAAAATGAAGGCGCGGGTCGAGGGAACCCTGCCTGCGGCCGCATACAGCACCGACTGGGTGGAAGCAGTTTTTTCCGAAGCACGGGGGTGGCCGGTTTCGGTCACGTTTCACCAGAACCGTCTGGTGATCGGGGGGTCGCGGGATTTGCCGCATCACTTGTGGCTGTCGCGGGTGGGGGATTTTTTCAACTTTGACCCCGGGCAGGGGCTGGATGACGATGCGTTGCACATGCCGATCCTGTCGGATCAGGTCAACGCCATCCGCCATGTGTTCCCGGGCCGCCACCTGCAGGTGTTTACCACCGGGGCAGAGTGGATGGTGCTGGGGGAACCCCTGAGTCCGGCCAGTATCCTGGTTCGTCGGCAGACCGGGATCGGCAGCCTGGCATCCCGGTCCATTCCGCCCTGTGATGTGGACGGGGCCACGGTCTTTGTGGCTGCCGGCGGGCGGGAGCTGCGGGCCTTCCTGTTTTCCGACAGCGAGCAGGCCTATCAGGCCCAGGATTTGTCGCTGATGGCTTCGCACCGGGTGGAGGACCCGGTGGATATGGATTATGACCCGCGCTGGCGTCTGCTGCATATGGTGATGGGTGCGGGGACCATGGCAACCGTCACCAACTATCGCCGCGAGCAGATCACCGCCTGGAGTGTCCAGGAAACCGACGGGGACATTTTGTCGGTGCGGGTCTGTGGCGGGTTGACCTGTCTTCTGGTCCGTCGTGGTGCGGTGGTGTGTCTGGAGTGTCTGGACGAGACCGCCTTTACCGACTGTGCCCAGAAAAGGGAAACCCGCGGGGCGGTGGCATCGCTGGGCGGGCTGGTGGCGCTGGACAACAAGCAGGTGTATGTGGCGGGTGCGGATCAGGGCTTTGTGCCGGCGACCGTGCGCCGGGGGTGGGTTCATCTGTCGCATCCCCTGCGGTCGCCGGATGTCGGATTGCCATTTTCCCATGTTGTGGAGCCGCTGCCGCCCGCTGTTGCAGGGGCAGGCGGAGGCGTATACGGGCGCAGCATCCGCCTGATCCGGGCTTCGTTCCGGGTTCTGGGGACAGGGCACCTGGTTGTGGATACCGGTTCCGGCCCGGTGCCGGTTGATTTCTGTGCTGCTGTGCCACTGTCCTTTCGCGGGGATGCAGAGGACGACAAGGCGGTGTGCGAGGTTGCCGTGCGGGCGCTGGGCTGGCGGACCGGGCATCCCCGGCCATTGTGGCGTATCGAGCAGGATACGCCGGCACCCTGCACCATTCTTTCGGTTCTGACCGATCTTCGTTCCGCCGGCTGAGAGGCCGGTTTTTTTTATGATCCTGATTGCAGTGAGGAGAAAGTCGTGGCCGGTTTCCAGGCTATAGAACCTTTTATCCGTGCCCGGGGCGGGTCTTCGTTCGGGGATGTGCCACGCCGCAGGGCGCGAGACAGCGAGGTACCGCGTACGGTGCCCGTGGTTTCGCGGCCCGAACCGGATTTTGCTGCCCCTGATCCAGAGGAGACTTCTCGCCGGGAGATGATTGCATTGCGGCGGCAGGATGATGTACTGCGTCAGCAGCGCAAGTTGGACCGCGAGCTGGCAACGCGTCGGGCCCGTGCTGCCCTGTCGCCCGGCGGGATGGAGTCTGCATCGTTCCAGGCCCTGACCGACAGTCTGTCCGAGGATGCCAATCGTGCCATTGAACGCTCTGACAGGCAGGCTGCTGTCCAGTCCCGCATTGTACGGGAAGTCGCGCAAAAGCAGCGGGAGATGGATGCCCTGCTCAAGAGATCTCACGCCAATAATGTGTTTGATGACACTGTGATTGCCCGCGACTGAATTCTTCATCCGGGTGGTATTCTGTGGGGGCAGATATCCGTGAAAGCACAAAGATATGAAAGACGGTTTCATCGTTACACGGGGGACGGCATAACCGGGACCTATCCGTTTCATTTCCGGATTTTTACGCCGGATGACCTGCAGGTGTGGCTCGATGGTGCGGTGTGCCGCGAGGGGTATTACGTCACCGGCCTGGGGCGGGAAAACGGGGGCAGCATTTCCTTTGTCGTGCCGCCGGCCCAGGGTAGTGTGATCGTTCTGAAGCGTCATTTGCTGATTGCCCGTAAGGCCGAGATCATGGCCCGTGGCCAGGTATCAGGCCAGGCGCTGCGTATGGAGCTGGACCACCATCTGGTGTTGATGCAGCAGCTTGAAGAACAGATAGACCGGTCGGTTGTGTTGCCGGTTGATGTGGAGGCTCCGGTGCGTCCGGTTCTGCCTGTCCCGCAGCCGGGGCAGATCATCGGGTGGTCGGAGGACGGGCGGCGCCTGGTCAATGGACCGGACAGTTTTGTTCGTCTGGTGCGGGCCGTGGAGGAGCTGCGGGCTGGTTCGCCGCCGGACACGGTCCTGCCAAAAGTGGCATCTGTGGCCACCGGCAGTACGGGGGCGTTGACACCCGGTGGTGCGGCAAAGGACGAGGACAGCTGGAAGACAGCGGATCTGGTCGGGGGGCAGGCGTCCTGGCTGTCTGATGAATCGGTCTGGGCACAGCGGGTGTTGCAGCGGGTGCACGACCGCCTGTATGGCAGTGTGGCATCGGCTTCGGTCCAGGGCAGCCAGCTGTCGGCATCGGAGCGGTTCGGGCCTCTGGTGCCGTCGGTGTATATGCGGGCGGTGCCCGACCGGGTGCCCTATCTGCTGAAGGTGCAGCAGGACTATTCGGCAACCCGGGTTGACCGGACCGGCCGTGTTGTTTCTGCCACGGCTGATACCGTGCGTGATGATTTCAGTCCTGACGGGCAGACCTATCTGGGCTGGCATGTCGAGGGGCCGGCCAAAAACCTGCTGGGTACGGACACGGCAACCCTTTTGTCGCAGTGCACGGCAACCCGCATCAAGATCTTTGACGGCACGGCACCGGCTACGGCCCGGGTTCTGGAGGCATCGGCGGCGGATGGGATACTGCTGACAAGCCGCCTGGAAGCCAGTGCGCCGTGTGTGTTCAGCCTGTGGATCGGGCGGGTGAAGGGAACGGGGGCCGTTTCGCTGACCTGTGATGGCGGGACAACGTGGGTGGATATTACCGACCGGCTGGCCGCCACCGGGATGGCCCGTGTGCACTGTGTGGCAGAAGCCGGTCCGATACAGCCCGGGATCCGGATGGCACAGGCCTATGATGCTGTTGTTGTGGACTGGATGCAGTGCGAAACCGGGCGGGTGCCGACCTCGGCGATTGTTGACGGTCCGCAAGGTGCTTTCCGTGAGGCGGATGTCCTGAAGGTTGACGATATCGGGACCCGTCTGGATGAGGCTGTGGGGAGTTTGTACGTCGAGGTGGTTCCGGGGCCGGAACATCCCGACCCCCAGACCCTGTTCTCCAGCGCCGATGCCGGCAAGGTCGTTGAAGCATCCCTGGGTGTGTACAAGGAAGGCATAGCGGTGAATCTGGGCAGTATTGCCTCGGGTTTTGGCGGGAAAAGCAAAAGCGGCATTCCGGTTCGCGAGGGTGTGCCGCTGCGTTTCGCGATGGGCTGGAGTGACCGGGGCATTGTGGCGGTGCACGACGGGGTTGTGTTCCAGACATCGCAGTTCGGGAAGCCCTGGACATGCACTGCATTGGCTCTGGGGTGTCAGCTGCGGGGCGGGCCAACCCGGTTCCTGTATGGCTGGGTGCGCCGTGTTGCCGTGTTCACCGAACGCCTGAGCGATGATCACTTGGTGGTGATGACCCGATCCTGACGGCCCCGGTTCTTTTTCCGGGAGTGTGAAATGCAAGAGTATCCTGTTGGCGGGGGCGAAAGCTTTCCCGCCTTTGTCATGGCCTGGAACACGGCGATGAACCTGGGGACGCCGGCACATCATCACCGCATGGCCGGGTGGCTGGAGCAACGCTGGTCCAGCCCGGTGCAGCGCAACGCACTTTTGATGTCTTTCCGCAATTCCGGTAAATCCACCCTGGTCGGCCTGTTCTGTGCCTGGGTCCTGTACCGGGTTCCCGAAACCCGTATTCTGGTGGTGGCGGCCGAGCATGGTTTGGCCCGCAAGATGGCCCGCAATGTCAAACGGATTATCGAGCGTCACGTGATGACACCGGGGTTGCTGCCGCCATCACGTGACCAATGGGCGGCGGATGAATTTACCGTGGCCCGCCAGGCGGAGTGGCGTGACCCGTCGATGCTGGCCCGCGGGATCGGGGCCAACATTACCGGGGCCCGGGCTGATCTGGTGGTGTGTGACGATGTGGAGGTGCCCAACACCTGCGCATCGGTGGTCCGGCGGTCGGATTTGCGGGCCCGCCTGCGCGAGCTGGACTATGTAATCGTGCCGGGGGGCATGCAGCTTTACATCGGCACCCCGCATGCGGCGGACAGTGTGTATGCGGCAACGGCCTCGCCGGATGATCCGGACGCCGGCCCGTTCCTGGACGGTTTTGAGCGTCTTGAGATTCCGCTGGTGGACGCGGACGGTGTGCCGGCCTGGCCGGAGCGTTTCCCCTCTGCTGCGATCGAGGCGTTGCGCCAGCGGACAGGCCCCAGAAAATTTGCCAGCCAGATGCAGCTGTTGCCGGTCAACAGCGAGGACGGCCGTCTGGATCCGGACCTGCTGCGTGTTTACGACGGCGATCTGCGCCTGATCCAGGGCAACGGAGAGAGCCTGCTGACGATTGGCGGGGTGCGGATGGTTTCGGTGGCCTGTTGCTGGGATCCGGCCTTTGGTGCCGGGTCTGATGGCCGGCGGGACGGCAGTGTGGTGGCGGCCCTGTTCTGCGACGGGGACGGAACGTACTGGCTGCACCGGATCTGCTGGCTGCCGGCAGCACCGGCGGGGAGCCGGGATGATGTGGCAACCTGGCAGTGCCGTCATGTGGCAGCGTTTGTGCGTGACCTGCACCTGCCGGCGATCCGGGTGGAGATCAACGGGCTGGGGCGGTTCCTGCCGTCCCTGCTGCGCAAGGTTCTGGCCGACGACAATCTGCCGGTAGCGGTTCTGGAATACACCAGCCACCGTTCAAAGGCAGAACGTATCCTGGAGGCACTGGATGCGCCGCTGGCCGCCGGTCGCCTGAAAGCGCATCGCAGTGTGTTGCAGACCCCCTTCATCACCGAGCTGCGGGATTGGCGGCCCGATGGCCGTGGTCACGACGATGGCCTGGATGCCGTGGCCGCGTGTCTGCTGGCTGAACCGGTCCGGTTGCGTCGCCACGGTTTGTCGGGTCTTTCCGATCCGTCTCCGGTCTGGCAGCGCGGGGGGGCTGCCTGGACGGCCTGCACCGATTTTTCTGTCTGAAGAGTATGGGCGCACAGGGCTCCGTGCGTTCTGAGCAATCTATTTTCCCGAGGAGAAAGAAGCATGTCCATACCCTGGACGGTGGATCTGATGTGGTGGGTAACAGCGGTGGAGCTGCCGGCGCTGGGTGGGCTGCTCTGGCTGCTCTGGCGGACACGCCAGGATACGGAAACGCGAACCGGGGCCGTGCGGGAGGCCCTGGCCGACTACAAGCTGGAGGTTGCCCGTACTCATGTGTCCATGGCGACCCTGAAGGATGTGGAAAACCGCCTGCGGGCGCATCTGGAGCGTATCGAGCTGAAGCTGGATGCGGTCCAGGTCCGGTCTTTGGGGCGGGGGGCGGCACCGTGGAGCGGGTAACGCTGTCACCGGCTTCCGGTAAGCCGGTCGATATTCTGGCCCGTACCCTGTGGGGGGAAGCCAGGGGGGAAAGTGTGCGAGGAAAGGAAGCAGTGGCGGCGGTGGTGGTGAATCGGGTCCGCCATGCCCGGGCCGGGCGGGCAATGTGGTGGGGGCAGACCATCCCGGATGTTTGCCTGAAGCCGGCCCAGTTTTCCTGTTGGTCCAGCCTGTCGGGGGGATGTCCGGATGCCATGATCGCTGTGCCCGGCGATCCGTGCCTGGCTGTCTGCGTGCGCATTGCACGGCGGGCAGTGGCTGGCGTTCTGGAGGATCCGACTGGTGGTGCCACTTGTTATCACGCCCGTTCGGTGCATCCGCGCTGGGCGTGGTCCCGCATTCCATCGGCGGAAATCGGCGGACATGTTTTTTATACAATCGTGGAGTAAGGGTTTTGGACTGGATCATGGAAAATCTTGGTGGCCTGTGGCACCTGGTCAGCTCGGTGGTGACGGTGGCCTCGGCGGTGGCGGCGGTGACGCCGGGTCTGGACGATGACCGCCGGGTTGGTGCCCTGCGGCGTCTGGTGGACCTTCTGGCGCTGAATGTCGGCCCGGCCCGGCCTGACCGTCACCACGGTCCGGGTTGAAGCCTTTTGCCCCGCTTCCTGATATTTCGGGAAGCGGGGGTTTCTTTTTGCGTTTCAGGGGGTGGATTGCGCCGGTTCCCGGTCTTCCAGCATGGCCCGGATGGTGGTGATATCCCGTTCCGGCCGGATACGCTCGAACAGGGGTCTGGCCTGGGGCCAGTCATGGCCGGCGTGCCGGGCGATAAAGGTCACCCATTGCTTCAGACGCCCACCACGGATAGCCGGTGTGCAGCCATCCTGTGATCCCAGCAGGCTGTCATAGTGCAGCAGCAGGGTGCAGACCCGTTCCCACGGCCACGGCGGGGCCCCGGTTTTCAGGCGCAGGGCCAGATCCGGACGGGCAATGGCCCCGCGCCCCAGCATGGCGGCCTCGCACCCTGAAACCCGGGCGCATTCGTGCCAGTCCTGAGGGGTCCAGATTTCACCATTGGCAATGACAGGGATATCCACGGCCTGGCGGATACCGTCCAGAAGGGGCCAGCGAGCCGGCGGGCGATAGCCATCGGCCCTGGTCCGGGCGTGCACGACCAGCTCGTCGGCACCGCCATCGCGGGCGGCCAGGGCAATCTCCAGATGCTGGCTGGTATCCTCGTAACCCAGGCGGACCTTGGCGGTGACCGGGATGTGATCCGGAACAGCGTTTCGCGTGGCGGCGACAATGGCGGCGATGCGGTCGGGCGTGCGCAGCAGGCTGGCCCCGGCGGCGCGGCGGTTGACGGTTTTTGACGGGCAGCCGAAGTTCAGGTCAATCCCCGGTGCCCCCAGGCTGGCGACAAAGGCTGCGTTTTCGGCGGTCACGGCGGGTTCCGGCCCCATGATCTGGACATAGACCGGGGTGCCGGAGTCGGTTCTGCCCCCGGTCAGCAGCTCCGGGCAGAGGCGGTACCAGACATGGGGTGGCAACAGGCCGCGGGAAACCCGGACAAATTCGCACACGGCCCGTTCAAAGGCCCCGGTCGCGGTCAGAAGGCGGCGTGCCGGCGGATCGGTCAGCCCTTCCATGGGGGCAAGAATCAGGCGCATGCAAGGGAACCATATCCGGGAAGCGGGAAGGCTGCTCTGTAGCGAAACCCGCTGCCCGGGTCAATGGTCCGGTTCCGCCACAAGGCATGTGTGCATCCGGTTGGGCTTGACGTGGCGTTGTCCTTGGGCGACAACAAACGTTTTGGCATCGCCTTCTGCTTGCTGCAGGGTAGGGGTACAGCCAGATTCTGATGACGATACCGGGGGCGCTGGTTGGCGCGTATGTGCCTGTGGCGTGGTATATCCGGGGACTATGGGGTTTTCATGAGTCGTCCTGTTGTTGTGTGTTGTGCCATTACCGGATCACGCCCGCGCAAGGCGGATAATCCGGCGGTGCCTGTTGCCCCGGCCGAGCAGGTGGAAAGTGCGCAGGACGCGTTTGAGTCCGGCGCCACGCTGCTGCACCTGCATGTCCGCGATGACAACGAGAATCCGAGTTTTGATCCCGACCGTTTCGCCACGGTGATGGAGGGTGTGGCCCGTTATTGTCCGGGGATGGTGGTGGAACTGTCGACCGGCGGCGTGGATGGCGATCCATCCCAGCGGCTGGCGATGCTGCCCTTGCGCCCGGAAATGGTGGCGCTGGCCCCGGGGTCTTTCAACATGCCCGGCGGCGTCTATCTCAACCCGCCCGATGTGGTGCACGAGCTGGGGCAGGCTGTGGTGCGTATGGGGATCAAGCCGACCCTGGAGCTGTTTGACCTGTCGATGCTTTATGCCACGGCGGCCTTGATCGGGCAGGGGCTTTTGCCTGAACGTCCGCACTTTCACATTGTTCTGGGGGGGCAGGCCGCCCTGCCGGCCAGGCGTCAGGTGCTGGATTTCATGGTGGCGGAAATCCGGGACCTGTTCCCGGACGCCTCGTGGATGGCATCCGGGCTTGGGTCGCATCAGGATCTGGTGATGGACTGGGCCTTGTCCCTGGGCGGGCACATCCGTACCGGTCTGGAAGACAATATCCGCCTGACCCGCCATATCCTGGCTGAAAGCAATGGCCAGTTGGTGCGGCGGGCGGTGGCACGCTGTATGGATTATGGTTGCCGCCCGGCCAGCGTGGCGGAAACCCGCCAGATGCTGGGATTGCCGGAATATGCGTGAAACCGGGACGAAGGCTCAGCCGTTCTGGTCCGGTCGCCGTATTTCCAGGATCCGGAAGGTGTGGGTCCGGGTGCCATCGGGTGCCGGTGCTCCCTCCCGGCAGCTGGTTTCGTGCCAGAGTGCCGGGTCCAGCGCGGGAAAGAAGGCATCGCCCTGTGGGTCCATATGGACATCGGTCCTGTAGACCCGGTCGGCACGATCCAGGGTCCGCGCATAGAGTTCTGCCCCCCCGATAATCATGATTTCCCCGCTTTCCTGTCCCAGTGGATCGCGGGCGGCAAGGTCGATGGCTTGATCCAGAGAGCCTGCGGTCAGAATGCCGTTGGCTGTCCAGGACGGATTGCGGGTCAGGACGATGTTGGTCCGTCCGGGCAGGGGGCGGCCCAGGGACAGGAAGGTTTTGCGCCCCATCAGAACCGGTTTTCCCATGGTCATGCGGCGGAAATACTGCAGGTCATCGGACAGTTTCCACGGCAGGGTGTTGTTGTGGCCGATCACCCCGTTACGGGCGACGGCAACAATCAGCGAGACCAGGGGGCGTGCTGTGGCCGGTGTACTGGTTTTTGTCATACTGCAACCGGAGCCTTGATGTGGGGATGGGCGTTGTAACCTTCCAGGGTGAAATCTTCGTACCGGAACTTGAACAGGTTGGTCACGGCCGGGTTGAGAGTCATCCGTGGCAGGGCCATCGGCTTGCGGGTCAGCTGTTCGCGGGCCTGATCCAGATGGTTGAGGTACAGGTGCGCATCCCCCAGGGTGTGGATAAACTCCCCGGGCTGGAGGCCGGTGACCTGCGCCATCATCAGGGTCAGCAGGGCATAGGAGGCGATATTGAACGGCACCCCGAGAAAAATGTCGGCAGAGCGCTGGTACAGCTGGCAGGACAGGCGGCCTTCCGCCACGTGGAACTGGAACAGGCAGTGGCACGGGGGAAGGGCCATGGAGTCCACCTGCGCCGGATTCCAGGCCGACACGATGTGGCGCCGCGAATCCGGGTTGGTGCGCAGGCTGTCCACCACGGTGCGGATCTGGTCCAGGGTCCGGTCCGGGCTGTCGGGCGTCGGGGCCGGCCACGACCGCCACTGCGCCCCATAGACCGGGCCGAGGTTGCCGTTTTCATCAGCCCATTCATCCCAGATGGAAACGCCGTGTTCCTTCAGCCAGGCGATGTTGGTATCCCCGCGCAGGAACCACAGCAGCTCGTAGGCAATGGACTTCAGGTGCAGTTTCTTGGTGGTGAGAAGGGGGAATCCGTCTTCCAGGTCAAAGCGCATCTGGTGCCCGAACAGGGACAGGGTGCCTGTTCCGGTGCGGTCGGCCTTGCGGTGGCCGGTTTCCAGAACCAGCCGCATCAGGTCGTGGTACTGTTGCATGGGAATTGTGGCCTCGGTGTTGCGAAGGATGACAGGGTCTATAAAGCGTATTCTGCCTTTGTGGCGCAAGGGCAGAATCTCTGTGCGGTTTCGCTTGCATGCACAGGGCAAGACCCTATAGTCTTGTACTTGCCGGGCTTGCCCGGCTATGGCGCTAAACCCTTTGCGGAATAGGCGTAGCGGACCCGGGGGCGGTACCCGGCGTCTCCACCATCACTCCTCCCTGCCGGGCAGGGTGGATCTGTGGGGACGAAACAGGATCGACGCGCGTAGTAAAGGCCTAGGCTGTGCCCGGTATAGTATCCGCCGTTATCGGGCTGAACTCTACAAGTGCCAACGACAACGTTGAACTTGCCGCTGCCGCTTAATTGCCGGTAAGCGCGGTCCGGGGGGCACCGGGCAACAGAAGCCCCCCACTTTGGTTACCTGACGGGGCCGGATCTGCAGTGCCGGGAGTTGACAGTTTGAGCGAGATCCACATTTCCTACGAAGACCTGGTTGAGCAGGCATTGCGCACGGTGTTGCGCGATGTGCTGAGGGGCGCGCGCGACCAGGGCTTGCCCGGCGGGCATCATTTTTACATTACGTTCCAGACTGATGCCGACGGGGTTGTGATGTCTTCCCGTTTGCGGGCGCGCTATCCGGAAGAAATGACCATTGTCCTGCAGCACCAGTTCTGGAACCTGACGGTTGATGACGTGATGTTTTCCGTTGACCTGTCGTTTTCCGGACAAACGGAGCATTTGCGGGTGCCGTTTGCGGCTGTGACCGCCTTTGCCGATCCGTATGCCCGTTTTGGCCTGCAGTTTCGTGGCGGGCTTGATGTGGATGTGGACATGGAGGATGACGGGAGCGAGGACGACGGGTACGACGATCCGGAATACGGCGATGGCGAGCCTGTTGCCCGGAATACGGATGATGCCCCGGGCGATGACTCCACCGGCCCTTCGGATGGCAGCAATGTTGTGGCTCTGGACGCCTTTCGCCGCAAATAGGCGTGGTTCCTGCATTTTATGACTGTGTACGGGCACCTCTGGCAGGTGCCCGTTTTCTGTGTGGCCATGCCGGGGGGATGGTCCTGTTGTATCAGGGAGGCCGGGTCCGGGCGGGCTGGCAGGTCCAGGGGGGTGCCTGATCCGGTTTTCGCCGGGTCCTTGTCTGGACGGGCCGGACGTTTCGATCTATACCCGGCCAACGGGAGAGTTCTGCCCGCGCCCTGCCGCAACCAGCCGGGCCGGGCCGCTTGTTATGCAGGGAAACCACCATGATTGATGCCGCTTTTGCCGAAATCTTCCCCTTGGGAGAGGATACAACCCCTTGGCGTCGTCTGGACGGCGATTATGTCCGGACCGAGTCCTTTGCCGGGCAGGAGATGGTGGTGGTTGACCCACAGGCATTGGTTCAGCTTTCGGCCGAGGCAATCCGCGATATTTCCCACCTGTTGCGCCCCGGGCACCTGGCCCAGCTGCGGGCGATTGTTGACGACAGCGAGGCATCGGCCAACGACCGCTTTGTCGCGCTGGAGTTGCTGAAGAATGCCAATATTGCCGCCGGCGGGATTCTGCCGATGTGCCAGGACACCGGCACGGCGATTGTCATGGGCAAGAAGGGGCAGCGGATCTGGACCGGGGTTGATGATGCCCTGTATCTGTCGCAGGGCATTGCCGATGCCTATACCCGCCTGAATTTGCGGTATTCACAGCTGACGCCGCTGTCGATGTTCGAGGAGTCGAACACCGGCAACAACCTGCCGGCCCAGATTGACCTGTATGCAACCGAAGGGGCGGCCTACAAATTCATGGTTATGGCCAAAGGGGGCGGATCGGCGAACAAGACATTCCTGTTCCAGGAAACCAAGGCGCTGCTCAACCCGGACAGCCTGCGCAAGTTTGTGTCGGAGTCCGTGATCAAGCTGGGGACCTCGGCCTGTCCGCCCTATCACCTCGCACTGGTCATAGGTGGCACATCGGCGGAGATGACCCTGAAAACGGTCAAGCTGGCATCAGCCCGGTATCTGGATGGTTTGCCGACATCGGGCGGCAAGTTCGGCCAGGCATTCCGCGATATCGAGATGGAGCAGCAGGTGCTGGAGATTACTCGCACGCTGGGGATCGGGGCCCAGTTCGGCGGCAAGTACTTCTGCCATGACGTGCGGGTGATCCGCTTGCCGCGCCACGGTGCCAGCTGCCCGGTCGGGCTGGGTGTATCGTGTTCGGCCGACCGGCAGATGCTGGGCAAGATCACCCGTGACGGTGTGTTTCTGGAAGCGCTGGAGACCGACCCGGCCCGTTATATGCCCGACGTGCGCGAGGACAAGCTGTCTGGCGAAGTGGTGCAGATCAACCTGAACCAGCCGATGGAGCAGATCCGCGCCACCCTGTCGCGCTACCCGATCAAGACCCGCGTCAGCCTGACCGGAACCATGGTGGTGGCGCGTGATATTGCCCATGCCAAGCTGAAGGAACGCCTGGATGCCGGCAAGGGGTTGCCGGACTACATCAAGAACCATCCGGTGTACTATGCCGGTCCTTCCAAGACGCCGGACGGGTATGCCTCCGGGTCGTTCGGTCCGACAACAGCCGGGCGCATGGATGCGTATGTGGACCTGTTCCAGTCCCATGGCGGCTCCATGGTCATGCTGGCCAAGGGCAACCGCAGCGCGGCGGTCAAGGAAGCCTGCAAGAAGCATGGCGGCTTTTATCTGGGATCCATCGGCGGTGCGGCGGCCCAGCTGGCGGTGCAGTCCATCCGCAAGGTGGAGGTTCTGGAGTATCCCGAGCTGGGCATGGAAGCCGTGTGGAAGATCGAGGTGGAAAACTTCCCGGCCTTTATCATTGTTGATGACAAGGGCAATGACTTTTTCCGCCAGCTTTGAGGGAGGTTCCGGCGTCATGTCGGGTGCAGGCAGGCTTTTCCGCAAGGTGGCGCTGGCATGATGGTTTCGTCTGCCGGGGCCATGGCGACGGCGCGGGGGTGGATGTTCGATGGCCCGGATGGTCCTTCTGGTGTGCCGCTGTCGGTTCCGCTCCTGATTCTGGCGCACGGTGCCGGTGCTCCCATGGACAGCCCCTTCATGAAGGCCATGGCCCGGTTGGTGTCGGAAGCAGGGGTGGCCGTGCTGCGGTTCGAGTTTCCCTATATGGCGGCACGCCGTGCGGGGCATGGGGGGCGGCGGCCTCCGGACCGGGAGCCAGCTCTGTTGCAGGCATGGACAGAGACTGTGATGCAGGCGCGGGCCTTGTTTCGTCCACCCTGTCTGGCAATCGGGGGTAAATCGATGGGTGGGCGCATGGCGGTTATGATCGCAGCCGAGGTCGGAGCTGATGGTGTGGTGGCCCTGGGCTATCCCTTTCATCCGGCCCGGAAGCCGGGACGGGTGGAAAAGCGATGTGCGCCGCTGGAAAACCTTTCAGTCCCGGGGTTGATTGTTCAAGGCACACGGGATCCTCTGGGGGGCAGGGCGTTGGTTGATACGTTGCGGTTGCCATCAAGCCTGGACATTCTCTGGATGTGTGACGGTGATCATGACCTTTGCCCCAGGGTATCGTCTGGTTACCGGGCAGAAGAACACCTGTGTCGGGCTGCCGGGGCTGTGGCAGATTTTGTTGCCGGGCTGCCGGGCAATGGTATCTATTTACCGTAGAACAGGATGTTCACATGTTTACGTATCTGTTGCCCCTGTGGAAAATGAATGTATAAATAGGATACTGGCGGGGCCGGTATGGTCCAGCCCCGAAGAGGGAGGCAGTCATGACCGGGCCCCAGAGTATTCCGGCCAATGCGCCCGCTGTTCCGCCCGAGCGGAATGGTGGTGGCAGTACGGTTATCAAGCGCAGTGTCCGTATTGCCGGACATCCTACATCGGTATCGCTGGAAGATGTGTTCTGGGACGCACTGCGTTCTATTGCTGCAGCCCGCGGCCTGAGTATCAATGCCATGGTTTCGGAAATTGATTCTGCCCGCAGTCATAACGCGGGCGGCAATTTGTCCAGTGCGGTCAGGGTGTATATCCTTGAATGGTTCCGGCGCCGGGCTGTTGTATCCCCTCCCGCGCCGGATACATCTGCATCCTGATGGTCTTGCCTTGTGGGCCGGGGTGCGTGTTTTTCTTGCCTGTGGCCCGCCGGGGCGGCACTGTTCCCTGATCTGTGTGACCCTGTTGGTGTGTAATGGCCCGTATTGATTTTTATCACCTGCAACGATCCCGTCTGGAAGAGGTTCTGCCGCGCCTGCTGACCCGTGTCCTGCAGACCGGAGAAAGGGCTTTGGTGGTGGCAGGTTCAGAGGAGCGGGTGGAAGATCTGGTGCAGGCTTTGTGGAATGACCGCGACGGATGGCTGCCGCATGGATCCCGCCGGGACGGATACGCCGAAGAGCAGCCGGTGTGGCTGACCGAGGATCCGCAGGACAATGCCAACGGGGCCGGTTACCTGTTTTTGTGTGATGGCAGTGACAGTACCCTGGTCGAGGGCATGGAGCGGGTGTTTGACCTGTTCAACGGGCTGGACGAGGCTTCGGTTGCCCAGGCACGGGAACGCTGGCGCCAGCGACGGGAAGAGGGGCACGCGCTGCGGTACTGGCAGCAATCCGCCGACGGGCGCTGGGTGGAAAAGGCCAGCGCCAACGCCGGGGCGTGAACAACCACTGAAAGGGTATGGTGCCTTGGTGCGCTAGGCCTGCTCGCGGGCGCTGGCTTCCTCCAGTTCCTCCACGGCCTTCAGCCACCGGTCCTCAGCCATTTGAAGGTCGCGGCCAACAGCCCCCAGTTCCATGCGCAGGGCGGCCACCGTGTCATCCGGTCCGCTGTACAGGGTCGGGTCAGCCAGCTTTGCTTCCAGATCATCCCGGCGGGCATTCAGGCGCGTGACCTGTTGTTCGCACCGTTCCACACGCTGGCGCAAGGGGGCCAGGCGGGCGCGGATCTGCGCGGCCAGGCGCCGGTCCTCGCGGCGGTTGCTTGCTGTGCCTGTCCGGGCTGTGCCCGCATCGTCATTCCCGGTCTTGCCGGTGCTGCCCCGGCGGTCATCGCGCGCGCGGTCCAGCAACCACTGCCGGTAATCTGCCATGTCGCCGTCAAAGGGCTGGACCTGGCCATCGGCCACCAGCCACAGCCGGTCGGCACAGGCCTCGACCAGGTGGGTGTCGTGGGCGATCAGTACCACAGCCCCGCCAAAGGCGTTGAGGGCCGACATCAGGGAATCGCGGGTATCAATGTCCAGGTGGTTGGTGGGTTCGTCCAGCACGATCAGGTGCGGCTGTTCCCGGCACATCAGCGCGATCAGCAGGCGGGCCTTCTCGCCGCCGGAAAGCTTGGCCACCCGTGTTGTGGCATGGTCAACGCCAAACCCGAACCGGCCAAGAAAGGCGCGGACCCGGCTTTCCGGCGGGGCAGAGCCGCCTTTGGGGGTCATGGCGCGGGTCATGTGGCCAAGCGGGGTATCCTCGGGGTTCAGTTCATCGGTCTGGTGCTGGGCGAAATAGCCGATGCGCAGTTTTGAAGACCGCTGCACGGTGCCTGACATAGGGTCCAGTCGTCCGGTCAGCAGTTTTGCCAGGGTGGATTTTCCGTTCCCGTTGGCCCCGAGCAGCGCAATACGATCGTCCATGTCCAGGCGCAGGGAGATGTCGCGCAGAACGGTCTTTCCGCCATAGCCGACGCTGGCGTCATTGATGGCGATCATGGGCGGGGGCAGGGGTTCCGGGTCGGGGAAGTCCAGCACAATGGTGCGTTCTTCGACCACACTGACCGGCAGATCCATTTTCTCCAGCATTTTCATGCGGCTCTGGGCCTGGCGGGCCTTGCTGGCCTTGGCGCGGAAGCGGGCGATGAACCCTTCCATCTTCTTGCGCTGTTCCAGAAGTTTGGCGTTTCCCTTGACCTGCAGGTCCAGTTTCTCGCGCCGTGTCTTCTCGAACGTGTCGTAATTGCCGCCGTAGCTGGTCAGGGTCCGGTTTTCCAGGTGCAGGATCCGGTTTGGCACCTGGTTCAGCAGGTCGCGGTCATGCGAGATAACCACCAGGGTGCCGGGCCACTGGGCCAGATAGCCCTGCAACCAAAGCGTGGCTTCCAGATCCAGGTGGTTGGTCGGCTCGTCCAGCAGCAGCAGGTCGGGGCGGGAGAACAGGACGGCAGCCAGGGCCACGCGCATGCGCCAGCCGCCGGAATAGTCCTGCACCGGGCGTTCATGGTCGGTGGCGGGAAAGCCAAGCCCGGACAAAATGCGTGCAGCCCGCGCCGGGGCGCTGTGGGCATCGATGGCATTCAGGCGTTCGTGGATATCGGCCAGCTCCCCGGGCGGGGGATCCTGTTCCAGGCGTTGCAGCAGGGCCGAGCGTTCGGTGTCGGCAGCCAGCACGGTATCGATCAGCGATCCGGTGCTTTCCGAGGCTTCCTGGCGCAGATAGCCGATCCTGGCCCGGGAGCGGGTGCGGATTTCACCCCCGTCGGGGGCAAGGTCGCCGGTGATCAGCTTGATCAGGGTGGATTTGCCGGTGCCGTTGCGGCCAACCAGGCCAACCCGGGCCCCGGCAGGGATGTGGGCCGAGGCGCCGTCCAGAAGGACGCGGCCGCCAAGGCGAAACAGGACGGAATTCAGGTGCAGCATGGGCGTTCGTCTAGCATACATCCGGAGTGGATGCAAAATGGTCGTTGTGTGCCGGTGCAAAACAGTTGGTTGTCAGGGCAGTGCTTTGCAGGTATAACCCCCGGCGAAAGTTTTGTGCCTGCCTTCCGGATCCCGGGGCGGGCGCTGTTCGTCTTCCTTATGCCTGTCGGGCGGGGATGTCCCCCTTTCCGAAAGGGCCCCGTGCCTTTCAAGGAACATGCTGATCATGACTGTTGAACGTACCCTGTCCATTATCAAGCCCGATGCCACCCGTCGCAACCTGACCGGCAAGATCAATGCCCGGTTCGAGGATTCCGGTCTGCGTATTGTTGCCCAGAAGCGTCTGCGTCTGACCCGTGACCAGGCCGAAGGTTTTTATGCCGTGCACCGCGAGCGGTCCTTCTTCCCGGATCTGGTGTCCTTCATGATGTCCGGCCCGGTGGTGGTTCAGGTTCTGGAAGGTGAAAACGCCGTCCTGAAAAACCGCGAGATCATGGGCGCCACCAACCCGGCTAATGCTGACCCCGGCACCATTCGGGCTGATTTTGCCGAGTCGATCGAGGCCAACTCGGTCCACGGTTCCGACAGCCCGGAAAATGCCGCCGCCGAGATTGCCTTCTTCTTCTCCCAGTCGGAGATTGTCGGCTGATCCTGCGTACGGATTGATGACGCTGAAAAGGCAGGTTCCATCGGGGGGGCCTGCCTTTTTTACATGTCACCGCTGTGGATCAGGCAAGCGTGAGCGGTTGCGCCCGTGTCCCGTGTTGGATAGGGTGCAGCCTGCGCGGTGTTCCGACCGTGCTGTTGTCACTGCCCCCGTTCCGGGGTGCTTTATCCACAGAGGCCCACCATGTCCATTCTTGCCAGCCGCCTGTCTGCCATCAAACCTTCCCCGACCATTGCCGTGACCCAGAAAGCCGCCGACCTGAAAGCGGCCGGGCGTGATGTGATTGGTCTTGGTGCCGGAGAGCCGGACTTTGACACCCCGGATCATGTCAAGGCGGCAGCAAAGGCAGCCATGGACCGTGGCGAGACCAAGTACACCCCGGTTGCCGGTACACTGGTCCTGCGCAAGGCGATTGTGGAGAAGTTCCACCGCGAAAATGGGCTGACCTATACGCCGGACCAGATCACGGTGGGGTGTGGTGGCAAGCAGGTCATCTACAACGCCATCATGGCGACCGTGGATGCCGGTGACGAAGTGATTATTCCGGCCCCGTACTGGGTATCCTATCCGGATATTACCCTTCTGGCCGGTGGAACTCCGGTCTTTGTGGCCTGTGGCGAGGCCGATGGCTTCAAGCTGACACCGGCGGCACTTGAAAAGGCCATTACCCCGAAAACAAAATGGCTGATCCTCAACAGCCCCAGCAACCCGACCGGGGCGGCTTATTCCGCCGCCGACCTGCGCGCCTTGGCCGATGTTCTGCTGAAGCATCCGCACGTGTGGGTGATGACCGACGACATGTACGAGCATCTGGTTTACGACGGCTTCCGCTTTGCCACCATTGCCCAGGTTGAACCAAAGCTGATCGACCGTACGCTGACCATGAACGGTGTGTCCAAGTCCTTTGCCATGACCGGCTGGCGGGTTGGCTATGCCGGTGGGCCGCTGCCGCTGATCAAGGCGATCAACATGGTGCAGTCCCAGAGCAGCACGCATACCAGCTCCATTTCCCAGGCTGCTGCTGCTGCTGCGCTGTCGCAGCCGATGGATTTCTTCCCGGCCTGGCGCGAGGCTTTCCGTGCCCGTCGGGATCTGGTGGTCCGGATGCTGAACGCGGCAAGGGGGTTGACCTGCCTGACCCCCGAAGGGGCGTTTTATGTGTACCCGTCCTGCGCCGGGGTAATGGGCAAGAAGGCTCCGTCCGGGCGTACCATTTCCAGCGACAGTGATTTCGTCACCGAACTTCTGGAAGCCGAGGGTGTGGCCGCCGTGCAGGGCGAGGCGTTTGGCCTGTCTCCGTACTTCCGCATTTCGTATGCCACATCGGAACAGGTCCTGACCGAAGCCTGCACCCGGATCCAGCGTTTCTGCGCCAGCCTGTCCTGAACAGGTATTCTGTCGGCCGGCACCGCGATCCGGGGTGCCTGGCTGACGGCTGTCAGGAGCGGGGTACCTTGGGGATCCAGACGGTTTGGTAGTCGACCATGGGTTCCCGGCGTCCCCGCAGCCATGGGTTCAGGGCAAGGATGACATCAGGGTTTGTGCCTTCGCGCCGGGCGAAGCTTTCCACCGTGTCGCCGTGGCGGGCCATGCCGCGCAGGACCGGGAAGTCTGCCATGCCCCTGACCTCGGTCGGGGCATAGGTGGAGTCAAGCCGCTGGTTCAGGTTGGCATTATAGTCCGCCAGTTCATGGACCCGGGCTTCCAGTTCCGCAACCTGCTGTTCCAGCTCCATGACGCGTGCGCCGGCTTCAATATTGCGGGCGATCATTGCGTCCTGGGCTGCTTTTTGTTCACGCAACGCATCCCGCAGGAACAGGGCGCTTGCCGTTGATCCCAGGACAAGACAGGTCACAAGGGCGATCCACACGGTTTTCAGCATGCGTGACGGTCGCGGAGTCATAACACGTCTGTATCCTGGGGCTTTTCCTGCGTACCGTGCGCTCAATGACACAGCAGCAGGGGCATGGTGGTATGATCCAGGACATGGCGTGTGACGCCGCCCAGGATCAATTGGCGTAGTCGGGAGTGGGTAAAGGCGCCCATGACCAGAAGGTCGGCCTGTTCCTGGCTGGCAGCTTCCAGCAGGGCACCGCCGACGGCATTGCCGGTCAGCCCGGTGGGTTTGATCTGGCGGGTCTTGATGGCAAGCCCATGCCAGCCAAGCCAATGTTCCAGGTCCCGTGTTGCGGCATCGGCATGGCCTTCATCGGCAACCAGCACGGTGATGGTTTCGGCCTTCAGCAGGAAAGGCAGCGAGGCATGGATGGCCCGCACCGCTTCCGGGCTGTTGTTCCAGGCAATGACGACAGATTTTCCCAGTTGACGCACCGGAGTACGCGGGGCAACCAACAAGGGGCGCACGCTGTCCATCAGCACGGCGTTCAGGGTTGCCTCCAGCCACGGGTCTTCTTCTCCGGTCGGGCGCCCGGCAATGACCAGATCGCACAAACGCCCCAGACGTGTTGCGATGCTGTCTTCGGACCCTGTTTCCTCGCGGAAGGAGATCGAAACAGACGACGGTCCCGGTGGTTCTTCGACAATGGGAAGGCTGTAGCGGGTTACAAGGCTGTCAAACAGGGCATGCACCCGGTTGGACTGTTCGCGGCCACGGGTTTCACACAGGCGGATCATTTCATCAACCATGGCCCCGGACATGGCTTCACCCACCAAGGGGACAGCCTGTGCCGGGTCAGGGCGCACGTGGAGAACCTGGACGTGGGCGGCAAAATCCCTTGCAACAAGCAGCGCTGTTTCAAGTGTTGAAATGCCGCCCTCGGTATCTGGAACAACCGCTTGCAGGATGCGTAAACTGGACATCTATACAGGCTCCCTTCGTAGCGGGAGAGGTGTGCGCGTGGCTGCCTCCTCTCCTTATGGTATGCAGGGGAGTATGAACCAGTTCCCGGTTCCAGAAAAGCCCAAGAGACAAGCGGGGGTAGAGAATGATGCCGTATGATCCGGATGAAAGGTGTGCACATTTTCTGTGTGCGTGAATGTCATGGTGTTGTGCAGGCTCCGGGGTGGCAGAAAACAGTTCCGGACAGGATATGGCGTCATGATTTCACTTTATAGTGTATTTTTATTAATTATCTACTTGAAGTGGTCATCTTGTTTGTCGTAACAAGATCGGAACTCAAGTCTTTAATGTCTTTATGGTTGAAGTGAACCGCAAGAGGTGGAGAGTCAGGCGTCTTGGCTGTTCATTGCCACCGGGGGGCGGGAGGCTGGGGGGGGAGGACTGACCGGGTCTGTACTGCCTGTATGACAGGGTATCGGTGCGTGGGGGCTAAATGACATTGCGCAAGGCAACCAGTTACGAACAGTTTCAGTGGATGCGCCATAAAATTAACCCCGATGATCCGGGTCTTACATTAAGGTACAGGTTTGCCATAGATGGAGCCATTGACTTTCAGCGCCTTGACTCCTCCCTGAGAGAGGTTGTCGCAAGCAGGTTCGGGTGTCTGCTGGGTTATTTTTTCGAGAGGGATGGCGAGCTTTTTGTCGGCTGCAACAGTTTGCAGGGCACGGTTGTGGAGTGTGTTACCGATGTTTCGGAGTGGGATCATGTGGAACCTGTTGATCCATCAGGCGACAAGCTGTTCCGGTTTGCCTGCTTTGTTGACAATGAAAAAGTCACGGCCCTGCAGCTTGAGTTCAGCCACATGGTCTTTGACGGTGCGTGCTACCGGCCATTTTTGGATGCATTTTCGGAGTCCCTGGAGCATCCGGAGTCTGCGTGTGATGCCGTTGGGCAGAAGGTAGCTGCAGGGTTTCTCGCTGTTGCCGAGGTACCGGTCGGGCAGGAATCTGTTGATTACTGGACCGCCCGCCTGAAAGGCGCGCGTCTGTTCCGGGCGCTGCCATTCTGCTACAGAATACCGAAAGAGAGAGGGGTGTATCTTTCTGTCAAGCGGACGCTTGGGCAAGACTTTCTTGTTTCCGTCAGCAAGACGCTTGCGCGTATGGACACGACACTGTTTCAGTTTCTTGTTGCTGTTACAGGTGCTGTGGTCAGGCTGTATTCAACAGCTGAAGAAGATGACGATGGCCGTGTCACCATGTCTCACACGGTGAATTGCCGAAATGAACAGCAGGCATTTGGTTGTTATACGAATCTTGTTCCCTTGTTTCTTGTCGTTGATCCCGCCCGGTCGGGAAGCAGCCTGATTGCGCATGTCAAAGAGGCACGGCAGGATGTGCGCAAGCATCAGTGCGTGCCTGTGCAGCACCTGATTCAGTGGGCGGACGCCGAAGCCAATCGTCATGGTCGATTGTTCAATTTAGTGGTCAATTGTTCTGATGGGCTTATGCCTTATGCAACGCCGGATTTGGCGGGATGCCATATGGTTCTGACCAAACGCCCGGATACAGGAGGCCAGAATGACGTGGCCATCAACTACAGTTTTGATGGCCAACAGCTCTTTTTGTCGTTTGATTCATCGTCCCGCTTCCTGTCCGGAGAAACACTGAGGGCCTTGGCGGATAATTTTGTCAGGGTCGCGGCTTTTATTGCCACTTCACCGGAGCGTCCTCTGCATGAATGCGCGGTTACGAAGCCTTTGACGCCGGTTATCCGCGGCGATCGTGATGATGCTGCGCCACATGTACGTGTTCTGGAAAGGTTTCTGACTGAATCGGGCTTGCGCCCCGATGAACCGGCTGTCAGTGACGGGCAGGCAGGGCTGCTGACCTATCGGCAGCTCCATGCCGCTGTTGGGCATTTGTACCGCGACATTGTCACGCATGCGGATATCCCACCGGGTGCGGCTGTCGGCATCTTTCTGGAGCGTACGGTTGCCTTGCCGGCAGCGTGCCTTGGTGTCATGGCATCGCAGCGCACTTTTGTGCCCATGGACCCGCTGTTGCCCGATGAACGGCTTGTTTCCATGCTTGATGTATCCAATATCGGTATCATGTTGGTTGACAGCTGCACGTGCGCCAGGGCGGCGACCTTGTTTCCCGGCGTGCCCGTTGTTGATGTCCCGGCCTGTCTTGAGGCTGCCATGACGCAGCCTGGTGCCGGTGGTGGCCTTGAACAGGCACTGATGCTGGATGCACAACCTGATGCAACCGCATATGTGATGTTTACGTCGGGGTCCACCGGCAAGCCCAAGGGCGTAGCGATCAGTGAACGCAACCTGGCGAACTTTCTTGCTTCAATGCGGGTGTCGCCGGGTTTCCGGGCCGGGGAACGCATGCTGGCCCTGACGCCGGTCAGCTTTGATATTTCCATACTGGAGCTGTTGCTGCCTCTTGTATGTGGAGGCAGCCTGCATGTTGTATCCGATCAGGTTCGGATGAGTGCCGATCTGCTGGGGGATGTGCTGAACCAGGGTCAAGTGGATGTGGTGCAGGCTACGCCATCAACGTGGCGCATGCTGCAGCAGGCGGGCTGGCATGCTTCGGGCGAACTGAGGATTCTGTGCGGTGGCGAAGCGCTGGACAGGGATCTGGCTCAATACCTTCTGGAGCAGACAGGCCACTTATACAACATGTACGGGCCGACCGAGGCAACGATCTGGGCTGGTTGCTGCAGGGTGACAGAGGCTGGGCGGGTTTCCTTGGGGCATCCGGTGCTCAACAGTGCGTACTACGTTCTGGATTCCGGGGGTAACTCTGTGGTGCCCGGGATGAGGGGTGAATTGATGATTGCCGGCGAGTGTGTTGGCAAAGGGTATTTGAATGCACCGTCCGAGCCGGCCTTTGTCATGTTACCAGATGGTGTCCGTGGTTATAAAACCGGTGATATTGTCCATTACCTGTCGCACCGGAACATAGAGTATGTCGGGCGCCTGGACAGTCAGTGCAAGGTGAACGGCTATCGGGTTGATACCGGCGAGGTCAGTCAGTGCATCAAGGCGTTTGCTTCGGATGTTACGGTTTTCACCGTTGTCAGGAACAAACCGGAACCGCACCTGTGTTGCTTTGTGCAGGTTCCGGATGCGGGTGGATTTGATACAGAACAGGCTTTGCAATGGTGCCGGCAAACATTGCCGTATTATATGGTGCCCAAGGCGATTCATTGTCTGGCCACTGTTCCATTGACGGCCAATGGTAAGGCGGATGTCAAACGGCTGGGCGAGGCCCCTGTCGAGGCGTTGCCCCTTGTTGTGCCGTCTCCGCCTGTTTCCCGGTCGCGGTCTTGGGTTCGTCCGCAGGAGAAGGGGATACAGCAGGAGATCCGTGATATTCTGCGGGAGAGTCTGGGCGTTTCTGCTTCCGACCCGGACCAACCCCTGGGATGGCTGGGCCTGAATTCGATCAGTTATAACCTGCTGTCTGCTGCGATCCAGAAGCGTTTCAACATTGTGTTTCGCAGTTACGAATTTTACCAGTTCAACACCATCAACGAGGTGGCGGAAGCCATTTGCCAACGCCAGTCACCGGATCAGGCCGTCCGGACGGAAAAAGCCGGTGTTGTCCATCATCCTGACGGGACGGCAGATGCCAGACTGGCGATTGTTGGCATGGCGGCCACCTTGCCGGGCGGGGATGATGTGGCAACATTCTGGCGTGCCCTTCTGGACCGCAAGGACTGTATTGCTGTTGCGCCGGCGGACCGGGCCATCCGGGACTGTCGTGCGGGTTTCATTTCTTCGGTCAGGGGTTTTGACGCACGCTTTTTCTCCATCTCGCCTCTGGAGGCATCCAGAATGGATCCACGTCAACGTCTGTTGTTGCAGGCTGCGTGGAAAGCGCTGGAGGATGCGGGCTATGCACCGTCCCGTCTGTCCGGCGGTCGGATTGGCTGTTATATGGCGGCTGCGGGTGGGGATTACGCGCTGTTGCAGGCCCGTGACAACGAAGAGCAGACGCCGTATTCCCTGTCAGGTCATTCGCTGAGCATGCTGGCCAATCGTTTGTCTGTTTTTTTCGACTGGAACGGTCCTTCGTTTACCTTGGACACAGCATGTTCCGGGGCGTTGACCGCGCTTGTGAAAGCGTGTCGTGACCTGCAGTCCCGTGTTTGTGATGCGGCCATGGTCGGTGGCATAAACCTGATTCTGGACGCGCAGGTCAATCAAGGGCTGGAGGCAGGGCGTTTCATGTCCCCGGACAGCCGTTGTGCCACGTTTGACGAGCGGGCCAATGGTTACGTCAGGGGAGAGGGGTACGGCTGTTTTTTTGTAAAAAGATTACGGGATGCGCAGGCAGACGGTGATCTTGTCCATGCTGTGATCGAGAATGTGGCGGAAAACCATGGCGGCAGGGCCAATTCACTGACATCCCCCAACCCCAATGCGCAATATCGCCTCCTGCTGGATGCCTATACGCCGGACTTGGCGCGGCGGGTCAGCTACATTGAAACCCATGGCACAGGGACCCGTCTGGGTGATCCTGTGGAGGTGGCGGCCCTGAAACGTGCGTTTCAGGAACGAGTTGATCCGGGTTCTGCACAAAAGATTTGGCTTGGTGCGGTCAAGTCAAATATCGGACACCTGGAGCCGGCGGCTGGCGTTGCGTCCATGGTGAAGGTTATCAAGGCCTTTGAGCATGGGCATTTGCCCGCCAATTTGCATTTTCAGCGGCTCAATCCCGAGATTGACCTGTCATCGTCGCCTTTCCAGGTCTTGGCGGACAGCGTTTCCTGGCAGGGTGAGGAACCGCTGACTGCGGGCGTCAGTTCTTTCGGTTTCGGGGGGACCAATGCCCATGTTGTCCTGTCTGCGCCATTCCGGCAGGACCGTCGTTCCGTGATCCGGTACGACAGGTATCTGATACCGGTTTCTGCCCGTACCGGGGCTTCTCTTATGGGAAATATGGCGGCACTGGAAGACTTTGTCGCAGGGCATTGTGCCGTGCTGGCAGAGTGTGGACTGGCTGACCTGGCCTTTACCCTGAGTTGCGGGCGCGAGCATTTCGAGCACAGGCAAGCTTGGTTGGTGAGTGGGGTGGACGACTTGCTGCTACAGCTTCGTTCCCGCTGTTCCGGTGTGCATGTGCCGCAGTACAGGCAGATCGTTGCCGATGTTGTTGATCCCGGTGAACTGGATGATCCGGAGATGCTGGAGCACACAAGAGTCCGCTATCTGGAGGGATGCTCCATTGACTGGTGGCGTCTGTACGAGGGTTCCGATGTCGTCAAAATGAGATTGCCAACGTACCGGTTTGACGAGCGTGCGTATTGGTACGCCAGGGACTGAACGGACCGAATTGGCGCTGTCAGGGACAGCACCGGGGGGATAGAGGGGCTGGTGATGAGACCATATAGTGAGGTCAGGGACTCTTTTTTTGATATGGAAGGATGCTGGCGTCTTCTGGATGACGGTAGAGGGTACCGCGTCACGTTACGCGATGATCATCCTTACTTCTCGCACCATCGTGTGCGTGGCTGGAAAGTCCTGCCTGGCGTGGTGTATCTGGAACTGGCTTTGGGAGCGGTTGCCAGGCAAAAACCGGATTTTCGTCCCGGTGTTCTTGATGAAGTGGTCTGGTTGCGTCCCGTTCTTGCTGGTGCGCCGGAGACGGAGATAGACATCCGGTTGTTGCAGGCAGGCCCCGGACGCATAGACTTTCGTATCGAGCACGGGCATGAGGTCTGCGGGAGTGGTGTCCTGAATGTGGCGGCTGTGTCCACATGCACAGATCATCTGGCGACACCATTGTCTGTGCGCAACCAGATTGATGAACAGACCGGGGACCACTTTCCGGGAAGTGCGGTTTACGCTGCATTTGCCGATATGGGAATCGTCTATGGGCCTTGTTTCCGGCGCATCAGTTATGTGCAGCGCCAATCCAACAAGGCGTTGTCCTGGCTTGGCAACCATGATGGCATTTTTCTGGGATGGGCCGGTTTGCTGGACTGCGCATTCCAGGCGGGTATGGCGATCTCCATCGGTGAGCGCAGGGAAAGCCTGATGCCCTATTCCCTGGGGAGGCTGATATTGCATCAGGCATTGCCTGATCATGCGTTGGACAGAGCCTTTGTGCTGACGGAGAAACTGTCGCCGTTTCGTACCAATCTTACGGTCTTTGATGAAGCGTATACCCCTTTGCTGTCTGTTTTTGACCTGGGCGTCAAGCCATCGCATCTACAATGAAGGAGTATGAGGTCCATGAAGTTTCCCGGAGTTCCTCAGGCAGCTGTTGATTCGCTGGTGTTTTCCCCTGAGTGGACGAGTCTGCCCCTGGCTGCTGCGTCCGGGATGGATGTACCCCGCATTCTTGTTGTTCCGCCTTCGCAGTCATCACTGTACCGGGATCTTGTCGATCGTTTCCCCCGTACCGAAGTCTGTCTTCTGAACCGGCAGTCTATTGATGATCTGGCGCGGGCTGTCGATGGCCATGTATCCCCGAATTTATGCTTTGTCACCTGTACGCCTTGGCGTGCGGCTGTGCCGGACGAGGACATCCGGGCCTTCTTCCATCTGATCAAGGCGCTGTCTGAAAAGCCTGTGGTCACGTTGGATGTATTCACAGACAAGGCGGTTGCCAGCCCGTTGTTCGAGAGTGTCACTCATCCGGTGGACGGGGTTTATGTCGGTTTGGTGCAAACCTTGGCCAGGGAGCGTCCGGAGTGGACCGTGCGCAGTTTCTCGCTACAGAAGCTGACACCGGATACCCTCTGGAAAATGCTGCGTGTGCCACTTCCAACCTTGCCCGGTGTGCCGGTATGCATTGCCCACGGCCGGTACGGCGAGCCTGTGATGAAACCTGTGACCCTGAGCCCATGGCCTGAGCGGTCTGCTTTCCGGCAACAGGGAACCTATGTCATTCTTGGTGGTGCCGGTGGCTTGGGGAGCATGCTGGCGGAGTATCTGGCAGCTCGCTATCAGGCAAAACTTGTTCTTCTCGGGCGTCGTGCGGAGGCGCGCAATCTGCTGGCGCGGTTGCGTGACCTGGGGGCTTCCGGGGCGGCTTATCATTCTGTCGATCTTGGTGACCGTGCATCGTTGCAGGCTGTTATGGACCAGTATGCTGTCATTCACGGCGTGGTGCATTCTGCTTTGGTGCTGGAAGATGCGTCGCTGGCAGCCATGTCGGAAGAGACCCTGTTCAACGTGTTGCGACCCAAGGTACACGGGGCATACAACCTGGCACGTGTATTGAAGGGCAGGGCGCTGGATTTCTGCCTGTTTTTCTCGTCCATACAATCCTACATCGCCAACCCCGGTCAGGGGAACTACACCGCAGCCTGTGTGGCCAAGGATGCTTTCGCAGATGTGTTGCACAATGGATTGATGATCAACAGCAAAGTTATCAATTGGGGATATTGGGGTTCTGTGGGTGTGGTGGCCACCGAACGATACCGGGAACGTATGAGGAAGTTGCAGATTGGTTCCATTGAAGCGGATGAGGGGCTTGCCATCATCGAGCGCTTTCTGGTGACGGATTGCAGGCAGATTACTGTTGTGAAGGCATCTGATGCAGCATTGGAACGTTTGCGTATCACGCCTCATCCCTCTATGCAGACACCTGCCGTGAACGGGGCTGCCTTGATTCCACCTTACAGTGCGGACGATGCGTTGGTAGTGCGCAACAAGGCGATGTCTGCCGCACTGCAGGACTATGCGCGCTGGAGCTTGAGCCAGGTTCGCATGCCGGAACGTGTAGAGCCAAAGTTTGACAAGCTGGTGGCGGCGCTTGGAAGCATCAGTGCCGATGCTGTGTCGTGTTGCGCGGATGCTATACGGCGCTATCCAGAGCTTGAAGGACATGTTCGGCTGCTGGACCAGTGCATACAGAATTTGCCTGCTGTTTTGCGCGGTGACATTGACCCACTTGGCGTTCTTTTCCCCGATGGTTGCTTTGATCTGGTCGAGCCTGTGTATCGCGGCAATCCGATTGCAGATTACTTTAATAAGGTTGTTGCCAGAATTGTGTCCAACTATCAGAAGGCACGTGTCGGGCGTCCTTTACGCATTATCGAGATCGGTGCAGGTACTGGCAGCACAACCCGGTTTGTCTTGCCGGAGCTGGTGCCGGGCCATGTCAGCTATACCTTTACAGACCTGTCGTTTGCATTCTTGAACAAGGCCAGGAAACAGTTTTCTGCGTATCCCTTTGTGGAATACAAGATCTGCGACATCGAAAAACCACCTGTATTCGGGGATGTTTTTGATGTTGTCATTGCCACCAACGCCATACATGCCACCACGAACCTGCCGGAAAGCCTGCGCCAGGTTCGTGCTCTGTTAAGCGATGACGGCATATTTGTACTGAACGAGATTACGTCCTGCCAGGATTACGCGACACTGACCTTTGGCCTTACGGATGGCTGGTGGTTGAGCCAGGACCCGTACCGTATTCCTGACAGTCCCTTGTTGTCCGGAGACAGCTGGCGGCGTCTGATCCTGGAAGCCGGATTTCAGGACGTGGATGCCCATGGCGGTGAAGACCAGCAGGTGCTTGTGGGGTTTGCGGGAACCGTTGTGCAACAGGGTGCGCCGTGCCGTCTGGAAGATCCGCAGACGCCGTCCTCCCGCCCCGAAGTGCTTCAGGCCGGTGTGGTCGCGGCGGGTTCTGCACCGCAGGAGAAGCGTGCCAGCCTGGTGTCCATAGAAGACTTTTTGCGCCAGACCATTGCCGACGTGTTGCAGTTCGATCCCGGCGAGATCGAGTGTGACATGCCCTTCAGCGAGATGGGCATTGACTCTCTCATTTCCATGGAGCTCCTGAAGCCGATCAAGGCGAGAACAGGATATCTGCCTGCCACGATCCTGTTTGAGTATCCCACAGTCCGGCAACTTGCGCAGTATGTGCTGGAGTCAGGGCTGGCTTGGCACGAAGTGGATACGGACGAGGCACCAGGTCTTGTCCCGGCCGGGGAGTACGCCGCACCGTCATCACCGGGCCGTGGCAGTTTGATGGAAATCATGCGTCAGGTCCGTGCTGTCATTGCAGATACCATGATGATGGCACCGGAGGAAATTGATGCGGAAACGCCGTTTTATGAGTATGGCGTTGACTCCATTATTTCACTGGAATTGCTCCGCCCGCTGAAGGAGCGATTTGGCTATCTGCCGGCAACAGTCCTGTTTGAATATCCGTGTCTGCGGTTGCTGTCAGAGTATCTGGCAACGTTGTCATCTGCTTCCGGTACGGGATCCGGGGGCGCACCCATGCCGGTTCTCGATACCGGTTCAGACGAAGGTGACGATGGGGCTGACGGGCAGGGGCGGTGCCTGTGGTCAGCTTCCGGTGATTCGCAGATGCCGTCGTGGCGTCGTGGTGATATCGCCATTATCGGTATGGCCGCCCGATTGCCAAAGGCGCAGGACGTGGCGCATTTCTGGGACAATCTGCGCAATGGTCGTGACTGTACGGATGTGATTCCGGCAGAGCGTTGGAATCAGGACGGGTTCCTTGCTGACGTCCCCCGGAATGGTCGTGGCAGTTATACCAATCGCGGTGCCTTCATCGATGACGTGGACGCATTCGATCACGTTTTCTTTAATCTGATGCCCAATGAAGCGGCCAGGATGGATCCGCAGGAGCGAATCCTGATGGAGCAGATCTATCGTGCAGTGCTGGATGCAGGGTATTCCCGCAGGCAGTGGGCGGGTAGCGACACAGCTGTATTCGTTGGTGTCATGAACGGTGATTATGCTTGGCACACGCCGGCGCATGCAACGACAGCACCTGCGACGTCGCTGTTCTGGTCCATGGCTAATCGCGCCTCCTATTCTTTTGACTGGCGTGGTCCAAGCATGGCGGTGGATACGGCTTGTTCGGCGTCGCTGACAGCCCTGCACCTTGCCTGCCAGTCATTGAGAAGCGGGGATTGTGACCAGGCGGTGGTGGGAGGAGTGAATCTTGTCACGCACCCCCGTCATTATGAGTTGCTGTGCGGCTTGCATATGCTTTCCAGAAGTGGTCGGTGCAAGCCTTTTGGTGCCAATGCGGATGGTTTTGTCGATGGCGAGGGCGTGGTGTGCCTGGTGGTGAAGCGGGCAGAGGACGCCATGCGTGACAATGACCGGATTTATGCCTTTATCAAGGGATCGGCTATCAACGCCGGCGGTCGCTCCAACGGGTACACGGCACCGAACCCGGATGCACAGGCGGCGTTGATTGACAAGGCCCTGCGGGCAGCTGGTGTTTCTGCCCGGGATCTTGGTTATGTGGAGGCGCACGGTACCGGTACGGAACTGGGTGACCCTGTTGAACTGCGTGCGTTGAGTAGGGGTTATGCCGAGGCAGCGTGCCAGAGTATTCGTCTGGGGTCGGTCAAGTCAAATGTGGGGCATCTGGAATCGGCTGCTGGCCTTTGTGGTGTATTGAAAGCGGTTTTGCAGATGTATCACGGCGAGTGGGTTCCCTCGCTGCATGCGGAGCAAACCAATCCCCATCTGGACTTTACCCGTACCCCGTTTTTGCTGAACAGGGACCGGGGTGCGTGGGATCCAGATGTACCGCGCATGTCTGCAGTCAGTTCATTCGGCGCAGGCGGTGGCAATGCCCATGTCGTGATCCAGGGGGTGCCCCGGGCGCCGGTGCCGATGGTAACGGGACAGGATGTGTATGTTATTCCACTGTCCCATCACTGCAGCGCGGGATTGCAACAAACGCTGGACTGTTTGCATGAGTGGCTGTCCCACCGGCAGGTAGACATGTATGCGTTGGCCTGCACGCTGGCGTGTGCGCGTGATCACAACCGGTTCCGTCGTGCATTGGTATGTCATGACCAGGCCGGGCTGATCCAGCAGTTGGGGCAGGATCTGCAAATATCTTCGGCCTTGCCGCGGGAAGAGGTTTCGGGGCAGCCGCCGCAACAGCTGACCGGTGACAATGCCGGGTATGTTGCGGCACTGTACGAGGCCGGACAGGATCTACCCTGGGACGAGTTCTATCCACAGCGGTGTTTGGTGCCGGTTCCGGAATATGTGTTCATCCGTCATCGCCACTGGATTGATTCTGTTGAGTCCGGCTTCAAGGGTTTCCGTTCCTTGATACAGGCTCATCGTATCAATGGTCAGGTCATGGCGCCGGCCGCCTGGACCCTGTCGAACCTGTGCGGACGTCTTGATGGTGGTGGTTTTGCCGACATTATGTGGCAAGACAGGATTACCGATCCACAGCTGGTGGACATGGTTGAAGAGGGAGACCGTACGTTCTTTGTCGGACGGGACGGGTATACCCGGTATTGCAGTGCAGAGCGCACCCGGAATGAGGAGGCTCCTGCGAACATTGCGGCTGTCCTTGCGCGTACGGGTATGGAAAATACCCTGGAAGCGGTATGCGGTGGTTCCCGTTTATCCCGGGCAGAGATCTATGCGGGGTTCAGGCAGCGTGGCTATGACTATGGGGCTCCCCTGCAGGGCATTCGCTGGGCGCAGGTCCGTCCGGGTTTGGTCCGGGCCTTTTTGCAGGTTGACCATGACTGGGGGCAGCTGGTGTCACCTGCGCTGCTGGATGCTGGTCTGCAGCTGGCGATTCTGGTTCCGGTGGATGCGGGACGTGACGGAACAGCGGTCTTTATGCCCTGTCATCTTGGCCGTTTGGTGGTGAAACGTTTGCCGGACAATGAAGCCGTGTACGGCTATTGCCTGGAACGTACGACGGGGCAGGCCAGCAAGGCCAGGCGTTTTGATTTCTATTTTACAGATATGCGGGGAGAGGTGCTGATCATGCTGGAAGATATGATGTCCGTGGTCGTGCGTCCGAACGCAGGAGAAGGGGCTGGTGATACGCATGCTGGACCTGCAAGGCCGGAATCCCGGTTCGAGATCTTTGATCTTGGTTGACGCAGGAGCCCGAGGGTCCGGGTGCCACCTGATGAACTATGGCAATGGAAGTGCTGGAACAATGGAAATCGTAATGTTTCCCGGCCAGGGATCGCAGCATCCAGGCATGGGGAGAGATATGTTCGACCGTTACCCGACGCAGTGCCGTGCTGCAGAAGATATTCTGGGCTATTCGATTTCCGACCTGTGCCTGGAAGACCGTGATGGACGCCTGAACCAGACAGTGTATACCCAGCCGGCGCTTTATTTTGTGTGCTGTCTGGCTTACCTGGATTACCTGGAGCGGGCTGGCCGCCATTTTGATGATCCCTTTGATGGCTGTTTGACGGGGCACAGTCTGGGGCTGTTTCCAGCGTTGTTTGCAGCGGGGGTTTTTGACCTTCTGACAGGGCTTGGCATTGTTGCCAAACGTGGGGAGCTGATGCAGGCGATTGGTGGGGGCGGTATGCTGGCGGTGTTGGGGGATCATACCGACACCGTGCGGGAGACGTTGGTCCAGCTGGACTGCTTCGATGTGGATGTTGCCAATGACAATGCGCCGGGACAGGTGGTGTTGAGCGGCAGGGAAGAGCGTATGCAGCAGCTTGCCCCCTTGTTGGAACAGCACGGGTACCGCTGCGTGCCATTGTCGGTCAGTGGTGCATTTCATTCCCGTTACATGGAGCCTTGTCGAGAGCAATTTACAGAGTTCCTGCTTGGGCTTGATCTCAACCCACCACAGAAAACCGTGATCTCGAGCACCAGTGGCGAGGTTATCGGTGGCGAGCACCTCATTGAAGACATGGCGTTCCAGCTGGTGAAGCCAGTGCGCTGGTCGCGGACCATCCAGCATCTGTTGCGGCGTTATCCGCAGGCGCATTTTGTCGAGCTGGGTCCGGGGCGGGTTCTTGCCAACCTGCATGCAAAAATTTCAGGTGCAGTTGCCACGCAGGCAACGGCTTGATGCATGGAGGTAAAAAATGAAAACACATAATATTGCCGTGATTGGCGGTGGCGGCGCGGGTGCGGTGGCGGCATGGATGCTGGGCAAAAGCAACAAGGTTACGTTGTTTGAAGCCAGCGATTATCTGGGTGGTCATGCTTACAGTTATCCTGTCGAGACAGAGGCGGGAACCCGGTATGTCGATATGGGCGTGGAGTATTTCAACGAGCGCCTTTCTCCGAATGTGTGTGCGCTTCTGGAGCATTTCGGTATCGAAAGCTATGTGGCGCCGTTGACCATGCATGTGGAGTTTCCCGGAGAAGGACGGTTCTGGAACAATATGACCGGGAAGGGCGACCTGGCTGCGGAACTGCGGCAGGAGTTTGACCAGTTCCATCTTGATATGGCAGCCGTGCTGAGTTCGGGGGATGAACGCTACAAGAAAATGAGCATCGGTCAGTATCTGGACGAAAGAGGGTACTCGGACGCATTCCGGTATCAGGCGCTGGTGCCTCTGATGACAGTTTACTCCGGCTGTAATGCTCCTTCGCTGGACTATACGCTGATGTATGTCGCCATCTCCTTTAACATGAATCTGCTTTCGTTCTTTTCACCGGGTTATTGGCGTAAGGCCAAGGGCGGCATGAGTGCTTACTTGAAGTGCATTGCCCACGAACTGGGAGACCGGATAAAACTGGGGACGCAGGTGGATCGTGTCATTCCTTCCCCGGCGGGTGTAACGGTGGAGTTCAACGGCAAAAGCCGGTGTTTTGACCACGTGATATTTGCTACCCATGCTGATACAACCCTGTCCATGCTGGTGACAACGGATCGGTTGTATCAGGACATTCTTGGTGGGTTCGAGCATGTTCCTGTCAAGAGTTACCTGCACCATGACGGGCACTGGGTCAGCCCGCAGGGCGATGGGCACTATTGCCAGTTCCGAATGCCCGATGCCTTCGGTAGCGGATCTCTGAAAACACAATACGGAACGCTCACACGTGTCAACAACGTCCTGCCTCCGTACCAGGGCGTGGACAAGCCGCTGCTGGTAACCTTTGATCCCAAAGCTGCGATCAAGCCGGAATACATCGTTTGCAAGAAGGCATGGAAGCTGCCCAAGCTCAGGCCGGCCGACTTCCGCCGCAAGACCCGTATCAGGGAGATACAGGGCGTCAACAATCTGTGGTTCTGCGGAACAGATACCAGTCTGACAGGACACGAAGGTGCCATTGTGTCGGCCATGGTGGTCGCAGATCGACTGGGGGCGGCCTATCCATACCGCAATAACACCTTGGCCTGCGTGCAGTTCAAGGTTGTCAAGGACATTATGGGTGTCAATACGCCGGGCGAGACAGTCGTGTCCTGGATGGGTGATGCAATCTTCCGTGTTGCGAGGACCTTGTCCCTGCACAAGGAGCAATCCCACAAATTTATCAAGGACCTGATCGTCTAGGGGAGCCGGGCCATGTTGTTGCAAAAAGAGAAGGCGTCTGTGGTCATTTTCAATATGCAGCTGGATTTGATTCCCTTGCTGCAGAATGGCACCCAGTTGTTGAATGACTGCTGCTGGTTGGCAGATATGTGTTGTGACCTGCAGGTACCAACCCGGATTATCGAGCACAAGAAACTTGGCAAACTGTCGCGGTCCCTGACCGAGGTGGCGGGCAAGGCGGATTATCTGGAGAAAACCCACTTTGATTTCATGGAGGAGCCGGTTGCAGCAACGGCTGTGGAGGCTGCCGGGCAGGATCACTATGTGCTGGCCGGAGCGGAAACCCACGTCTGCATCCTGCAATCCGCGTTCCGTCTGCAAGTGCAAGGGAAAAAGGTGTTTCTTCTGGCTGATACATGTTCCGCGCGGTCCCGAACCGATCACGAGGCGGCGCTGCAGCGCCTTGGGCGGAGTGGTATCGAGCTGATTACCCGGGAAATGTTCTTTTTCGAACTGATCCGGCATTCCGAGTACCCCAATTACCTGAATCTGGCGATGAAATATCTGGATGGTCGCTACATTCGTTGACCGCTTTTGAACGGCGTATGTCCCGGTGCGGGAAGACCGGGATTCCGAGGCATGATGGGAGTGGTGTACGAATGGAAATGTTGAGACGGGAAGAGTTGCAGGTTGCCATGCCCCCCGGCAGCGATATTGAGGTTGGGCGTGTGCTGGTGGCAACAGACAGTGCTGAGGCAGCAGAAGCGGCATACGCCATGGGGGCAGCGGTTCTGCGCCTGGACCAGATGTCGGACAAGGCGGATATGCAGGCGGTGCTGGAACGTGTCGGTGTTGGCCGGGATATTGTTGCAGTGATGTCCGGTCGTGATCGGCCGATGGCATCATTGAACCGGGAAAGCTGGATGTCCTGCAGCCGTTACAGCCTTGAGTTCCTGCGCTGGATATTCGCGCAGAACCTCGCCGTCCATATCGTGTCGTTTCATACACAACAGGACGTTCTGTCCGCCCTGTTCGAGGGACTGGCGCGTTCGGCCTGCCTGGAAATGCCGCGCTGTGTCCTTACTTCGGTGCGGATTCCTTCAGGCCCCCTCGGTGCAGGGTTGCCGGATTGTCTTTCTGCCGCACTTTCCTTGCCGGGGCAACGTTTGAGGTTTGGGGAGGAGGGACTGTTCAGGGAGTTATGGGTTGCCGCTGGGCCGGGTACCGATGGGGCAATGCCGTTGCATGACGGTGACACGGTTGTGCTGATTGGCGGTGCGGGGGGCGTCGGGCGGGAACTGATCCGCGTTTTGCAATCGGCCTGTCGCCTCAATGTGGTCGTGCTGGGTCGCAAGGTGCCGGATGCTGCGTTGATACAGATGCTGAAGGTATGTGGTGTGAGATGCTATCTGCGCGTTGATGCCACGGACCATGGTGCTCTGGATTCAGCCTTCGTGCATATCCAGAAAGAATTTGGCCCAATCAAGGCGGTATTTAATCTGGCGGGGATACTTGATGACTGTCTTTTTCACAATCTGAACGTGGAGCGCCTGCACCGGACGCTGTTTGCCAAGGTCGAGGTGGCCCTGAACCTTGCGGCTTTGCAGCAGTCTTATCAACCCCGTTATGTGGTTAATTTCAGCTCTCTTACAGCGACTGTCGGCAATGTTGGACAGTGCGCATACGGGGCCGCCAACGAATTCGTCGAACGGGCATCGGAGCAGTTCCCGAACTGGTATAGCTTTGCCTGGGGGTTGTGGCGTTCGCAGGGGATGCAGATGCCCTTGGACGGGTCTGGTCTGATTCCGATGGATCCGCAGACAGCCTGCCGACGCATGCTGTCTGCCCTGGTGGCGGAAGAACGTCATCTGGTGATCTATGATGGCGAGGTAGATAGTCTGGCGGTACTGCGTGGTGATGTGGCTGTGCCGGAACGGGGAAGCGAGCCTGATGGTGTTGCCTGTGTGCCACTGGTTGATATGGATCGCGGGAAACTGGTGGAACGGACGCGTCGTTGGCTCAAGGGTATCGTGTGTCGTCACAGTGGACTGAAAACGCTGAAGGACGACGAAAACATGCTGGACAGGGGACTTGACAGTGTTGCCAGCATTCAGATCAGTACGGACGTTGCGGCACAACTGTCGTCCCGAGGTACGTTCAAGCTCAGTCGTGCCATTTTGTTCGAGTGCCCTACGATTGCACAACTGGCAGATTATGTGTTGGAGCGGGCGGGTTCACAGTTGCACGCCTGCTTGCCGGATGCAGATGGTGTAACGGCAGAACCGGCATCGGGCCGGCAACATACCGGGCAATCCTGGATGAATGTGCTTCATGCTGCGCCTGCTACCGATATTGACGCGATTGACCGCAGCCGGACGCGGGATAAAGATCCCGCACGGGAAGCAGAGGCAGATCTTGCGGCGGCTGTTTATCGGGATGATGACATCGCAATTGTCGGCATGGCGGGTGAATTTCCCAATGGTGCGACCATTGATGCATTTTGGCGTTCACTGGCTGATGGCAAAGATGCCATACGTGTTATTCCACGGGAGCGCTGGGATTGGCGGCAGGATTATTCAGCCTCGGTCGGGCAGGCGGGGACGACTTATGGTCGTCACGGTGGTTTTATAGAGGGGTTTGCTGAATTCGATCCTGCGTTTTTCAACATTGCGCCGGTGGATGCTGAAGTGCTTGATCCCCAGGAAAGGCGTTTCCTGCACGTCAGTTACCATGCACTGGAAGATGCGGGTTACTTCATATCCCCGGGGCGGGACGTTGGTGTATTTGTTGCCGCCATGTTTGGCCATTACCAGGATCTGGATGCTCCCGGACGCGTGGTTGACAGTTCATTTGCCGCCATTGCCAACCGTGTCTCTTATGCGTTTGACCTGCAAGGCCCCAGCCTGGCAATTGACACCATGTGTTCGGGGTCCCTGACGGCCCTGCATATGGCGTGTAACAGTTTGCGTCTTGGTGAGTGCCGCATGGCTCTTGCCGGTGGGGTGAACATCATGGCACATCCCGGCAAATACAGGCTTTTGTCCCAAGGCCGGTTTTTAAGTCCCAGTGGCCGCTGTCATGCCTTTGGCGTGGACGCCGATGGCTATGTTCCCGGCGAGGGTGTTGCGGTGGTGGTGCTGAAATCCGTCGCTGATGCTATTCGTGATCAGGATATTCCCTACGCCATTATACGTGCCACAGCGATTAACTCCGGTGGAAGGACCAGCAGCTTTACGGTTCCGTCTGTACGGGCACAACAGCATGTTATTCAGGAGGCATTGCGTAAATCTGGCGTGGAACCTGCCTGTGTCAATTATGTAGAGGCGCATGGTACCGGTACCGGGCTTGGTGATCCCATTGAATTGCAGGCATTACAGGGTGCGTACGGGGAAGGCAAGGAGGTTCCCTGTTATCTTGGTTCAGTGAAAAGCAACATCGGACACTTGGAATCTGCCGCGGCAATGGCGGGACTGTTCAAGGTCGTTCAACAGTTTTCTCATGGGCAGCTTGCCCCCACCCTGCATTGTACCATCGAGAATCCTTACCTGGATATTGAGCAAACCCGATTTCGGCTTGTGCGGGAAAAGCAACCTTGGCCTCTGGTGGGTGGGGTTACGCGTTTTGCCGGCCTCAGCTCTTTTGGAGCGGGTGGATCCAACGGCCATGCCATTCTCCAGCAGTATCTTCCGGGGGGGGCGACTGTAACAGCTCCGATGCAGGCAGAGTATCTGATTGTGTTGTCGGCTCCCAACCGCAGTGGACTACGGCGGGTCAAGCAACAGCTTGCGGCATATTTGCGCACCCGTGATCATGTTTGTTTATACAGTCTGAGTTATACGCTGTGTTGCGCCAGGCAACATCATGTCGAGCGGGAATGCCATGTGGTTGGGTCTGTACCGGCATTGATCGACAGGTTGGAGCGTGGCCATGCGTCTATGGACGATATTCCAGCGGGCACCATGTTTGCGCCTTTTATGCGTGCCTATCTCCAGGGGGATGCCACCGATTTTACGGACTGCTTTCCTGTCAAATCGCTGCTTCGGGGTCTGCCCGGTTATCCTTTTGCCCGTGATGTTTACTGGGCGCCGACGCTGAAGGCAGACCCTCGTCCGACGCCGGTCATACCTGCAGCGCACGATCACGCGTCACTGCCTTCCGTTCTGTTGGCTCCGTTATGGCAGCGCCATGCCGTGCCGACCTCGTTACGACGTGTGACATCGGTGGTTGTTCTGGCCTCACCGGAGCAGTCCTTGCCCCATATGATCGGCAATGTGAAGGTTCTGCGTATCAATCCGGGTGCGATGTTATGTTTTGGTCACAATGAAGTGACGTTGCGCCCAGACAATCCTGAAGACCTGGCCCGGGCTCTGGATTACATCACGCAGGAGCAACATCAGGAGGAGATCCACTGGATAAATTTCAATGTTGCCTGGAGTGATGCAAAGGCACTGCATTTGGCGAAGGCACTGCAGGCCTGCTTGCGTCCGTGTGTCATATTGAATGTCAACGATCCTGTACAGTCTCCGGAGAACATTGCCATGGGCGGTGTTTTCAGGGTTCTGGCGCTGGAAAATACAGATATTTGTTACAGACAGGTCCAGTTGGCGAAGCCTGCGTCGGATCTTGACATGGAAGACTGGCGTTGGTTGTTGACCGAGCTTGCCGGGGCGGGTGAAGATTCCAGGGAGGTTGAATACAGGGAAGGGGAGCGCCGGGAGCGGGCGCTGCATCCTGTCGAACTGACCCGTGGTGTGCGTCTGCGCCAGGGGGGTGTGTATTTGATCAGTGGCGGTATGGGGATGATCGGTAGGGAAATCGCCTGTCGTCTTCACGCGGATTACAATGCCAGGGTGGTGTTGGTCGGGCGTTCTTCCCTGTCGCAGGAGCGTGATGCCTGGCTGGAGCAATGGCCCGGAGGCGCGGTGTCCTATCAGCAGGCTGATATTGCTGACCCTATTCAGGCGCAGCGTGTGGTAACGGGTGTTTTGCAAGAATTTGGCTGCCTGAATGGCGTTATACAGTCTGCTGGTGTGTTAAGGGATACCCAGGTCCAGAACAAGTCGTTGGCCGACTTTTCTGCGGTCATGTCGGCGAAGGTGGAAGGAACCCGGCAACTGGACCGTTGTACAGCTCATCTGGATCTGGATTTCTTCTGTCTGTTTTCTTCCATGTCCAGCATCATGGGGAACGTAGGACAGTGCGACTATGTAGCGGCTAACCGTTTTCTTGATGCGTTTGCAGCAGAGCGTAACCGGAAGGTCAGGCAGGGAGCGCGCAAGGGGCATACGTTGTCCATCAACTGGCCTCTCTGGATCGATGATCAGGACAGCGAGAACCGGATGGAGCAGTATCAAGCCCTGGCGGACTATCTGCGTCGTCATTACGGGTTTGTTCCGCTGACGCTGTCCCGGGGGGCGGAGCTTTTCATCACCTGGATCAATGGCGTTCCCGATCACCACGATCAGGTCATGGGGCTGGTGGGTGACCACAATAAAATACGCAGGCATTTTGCATTATCCCCGGTGGATTTGTCGGATGATCCACCCGTAGTTCATGATCCCGGTCATACCCACGGCCATGACCGCGTTGCAGCCTCAGGGGTACAGCTGCAGGAAGGACTGATCCATCTGGTCAAGGCCCTGACGCAGCTTCCGGAAGAGGATATCGGCATTGACCGGAGCTGGGGTGACCTTGGCCTGAATTCCGTCATGATACAGACCTTGGCGCAGGGTACAGGCAAGATCTTTGGTGTTCAGGTCCCTCCCAATGCCTTGTTTACTTATGGCAACATCCACCGTCTGGCCGAGTATTTGCATCAACAGGGTGCGGTTCCGGTGGTTTCCGGCGATTCCGTACAGCCTGTTCCAGACCGCGCCTCGCCATCGATTGTCCAGAAGGTGACACACATGGAACGTGTGCCTGCAACGCTTGTTTCTATACGGGACAGCCGATCCCCTGCAGAGGGACGCTTTGCCATTGTCGGTATGAGCGGCATTATGCCGGGTGCTGCGGATCTGGATTCCTTTTGGGATCTTCTGATAGAGAACCGCAGTGCAATCCGGCGTGTGGAGCGTTGGGGTGATACTCCTTGTCATGCAGGAACCATTGATAGAATCACGCATTTTGATGCCCGTTTTTTTGGTCTGTCTGCCCGTGAGGCGATGTTGATGGATCCGCAACACCGCCTTTTCCTGCAGACCAGCTACAATGCCCTGGCCGATGCCGGCTATAAGCCTGCCGCCCTGAGTCGCGTCGGTGTGTTTGCAGGTGTTCAGTTCAATGACTATCAGACGTTGCTGCAGTCCTGGGGGCAAAGTTCCCACCCTTATGCGGCAACCGGAAATGCTCATGCGATGCTGGCCAACCGGGTATCGTACCTGTTTGATTTCAATGGCCCCAGCCAGACCATTGATACGGCGTGTTCCAGTGCATTGGTGGCAGTCAATCGCGGGGTGATGGCCTTGCAGGGGAACGAATGTGACATGGCGTTGGTGGGGGCGGTGAGCCTGCTGATTGATCCGGCTGTCAGCGATGCCGCGCAAAGCATGGGGGTTCTGTCTCCGGACTGGCGTTGTGCCACCTTTGATGAAAGCGCCAATGGTTACGTGCGGGCGGAAGGCGTGGGGTGTGTAGTGATCAAGCGTCTGGCTGACGCACAAAGAGACGCTGACAGCATTTACGGTGTGATCGAGGCGTCAGCGGAAAACCACGGTGGTCGTGCGAATTCGTTGACAGCGCCGAACCCACAGGCGCAGGCCGTGTTGTTGCAAACGGCCTATACCCCGGAGCTGGCTGATCGGGTCAGCTACATCGAGACGCACGGTACCGGTACCCAACTTGGGGACCCTATTGAAATTGATGCCCTGCACCAGGCGTTCCATTCCCTGGCCCCGAACAGGGCCGAGGGCAGCATCGCGCTGGGTGCAGTGAAATCCAATATTGGCCATCTGGAGCCTGCCGCTGGAATGGCATCCCTGTTGAAGGTCCTGCTTTGTCTAAAGCATCGTCAATTGCCTGCGAACATTCATTTCAGCCGGCTCAATCCAATGATCCATCTTGATGATGGTCCTTTTTACGTGTTGAGCCGGAATCGCGACTGGGAGACATCTGCTCCAAGAGTGGCGGGCATCAGTTCATTCGGTTTTGGTGGTTCCAACGCCCATGTCATTATATCCGAAGAGCCGAAACAATCTGTGGCCCCACGCGTGAAAAGGCCTTGCTGGCTGATAACGTTGAGCGCGCGTACTCCTTATTCTCTGGAAGGGATGCGTGTACGGCTTCTGGACTGCCTTCAAGACTCCGGTCATGAGCTGGCGGATATTGCTTTTACCCTGAACACCGGGCGTGAAGCCTTTCCTTGTCGCCTGAGCTGGATTGCTACCTCCGTCGAGGATCTCGTAACCCGCATACGCGCTACAGATCCAGACAGCATAGCCAAGTGTGCCGGTAAATCATCTTCCTGGGTACCTGATCCAGCTCAAAACGAATGGGGGGAAGTTATGCAGGAGGCCCTGAAGCAATATCAGCGGGGTGCCTTGATTGACTGGACGCCTTTATTCAAGGGCAGCGGTTGTCGCCGTTTGCACTTGCCGGGCTACGTTTTTGACACGAAGCCTTATTGGTTTGAACAGGCGGCAGACAGCGCCGTGATGAAAAAGGTGGGTCATGGACGTTAAAGAGCGCCTTGTTGCACTGTTTGCAGAAGCGTTGCTGGCGGAATCTGATGATATCGGGACGGATGTGGAGATCGCATCTCTTGGGGTAGATTCCATTCTGGCCGCGCAGCTGGGCAGGCTCATCAGCCATGGCTTCAATATTGCCGTCACGCCGACAGATCTTTACGAGTGCGTTACCATCGACGGTCTGGCTGTGCATGTCGGCAGGTGTCTTGCAGACAAATGGCGGCAGAGCGGGTTCGGGTCGGATACACCACGTGGTACCGTAGCGGTGTTGGGTGATGAGGGCCTCGATGATGACCGCATCGTTGTGGTGGGAATGGCGGCCCGGTTTGCCGGCTGCGACGGACTGGATGCCTATTGGGATGCGATCATGGACGGAGCTTCCCGCTTGAAGGTGGCAGAGCGTCGGGGGTGGCACGATGACGGAGGAGTGTACGTGGGGGGATTCCTGACCGGCCATGATTCTTTTGACGCCGGTTTTTTCAGAATCTCCCCTAATGAGGCCCGCTATATGGACCCACAGCAGCGTCTGCTGATGCAGTCGGTACAGCATGCCATTGATGACAGTTATCTGGGTGCGGATGAGCTTCGGGAGCTACAGTGCGGGGTCTTTGCGGCCAGTCTTCCCGGTGACTATAAGTTCGTTGTAGCAAGACAGCCCGGGCAGGCGTTCAGCACGCACAGCTTCCTTGGTAATGCGGCCTCGACCCTGTCCGGCAGGATTTCATATTTTTATGATTTCAACGGACCGTCCTTGACCTTGGATACGGCGTGTTCTTCTTCATTGAGCGCCCTGCATGAGGCCTGCCTCAATATCCAGGCGGGGCAGTGTGGTGCGGCCGTGGTGGCCGCTGCTTCTGTTTTCAGTACGCCGGAACTGTTCCGGTTTGCGCAACGTTCCGGTATGTCATCCCCGACGGGGCGTTGTGCGGCCTTCAGCAATGATGCAGATGGCTTTACGCCGGCGGAGGGATGTGCAGCGATCATTCTGATGCGCCTTGGAGAAGCCAGGGTGCGCGGGCTGCGTGTATATGGGGCAATTGCTGCGACCGGCCTGAATCATGACGGTAAAAGCAATGGATTGATGGCGCCGAATGCCCGGTCGCAAAGTGCGCTGATTCGTGGTCTTTATCAACGCCACGGTGTGAATCTTGACGGTCTGGCATATGTAGAGACCCATGGCACCGGTACACATCTGGGCGACCCGATTGAGATGCGGGGGCTGACCGGGGCGTTCAGGGACTGCGGGAAGGACTATACCTGCCTGTTGGGAACGGTAAAGCCTGTTATTGGCCATACCCTGGTTTGTTCTGGACTTGCCAGCCTTATAAAGGTGTTGCTGAGCTTCCGTCACGAGGCGATCCCGCCGTTTCCACTCCTCGGCAAGCCTAATGAGCTGATTGACTTTGCCGGTTTCCGCATGAACCCAGACCCCCTGCCGTGGCCAAAAGACAAGACACTGTGCGCTGTCAGTGCCTTTGGTTTTACCGGCTCAAATGGTCATGTCCTGTTACAGAAGATACCAGCGACAATGCTGGAGGTACCTGCCCGGCCTGCAGGCGAGGCGTTGCCGTTCTGTTTCTCGGCGCAAAGCCGTAACAGCTTGATTGCCAGTGTCATGCAGCTTCGGGACGACATTGCGGCGCTGGGCAAGGATGTCCTTTACGATGTTAGTCAGCTGTTGCTGCGTCGGCCCTGTTACGGATTGCATTGCGTTGTTGTTGCCGCAGATATGTCCGGTCTCCGGTTGGCACTGGATCAGCTGGTGCAGGAGCTGAGAGCAGGAGATGCCCTGCGAGACGTGCCTCTGGCCATGTGCGGCCTCTCCCTGTCAGAGGCCATGGTGTCACTGGTAACGCTTTGGTGTGCAGGCAAACAGGAGCAGGTGCGCTCACAGTTACTGCCGGTTGCGTCACTGGATCCGGATGTGAGGATACCGGTGTATCCTTTTGACGGCAGGCGCTATTGGCTTGACGGGGATGCGCAGGATGAGGTGGCTGATCCTGTAATGCGTTCATTGGAGCCTTCATCCGATGCGCTGGTGGAAACGTTGCGTGTGGCGGTCGCTGAGCTGCTTGGGTTTTCACGTGATGAACTGCCTGTTGACGTGTTGATTGAAGACCTTGGGCTGGACTCGCTGTCCGCCCTGAAGCTGCTGTCTCCCTATCGGGAACGCTGTCCCGGGTTGCAGGCTCATGACTTGTTCAAGTACCGAACGCTGGCTGATCTTGGTGCTGCGATTGTTGCATATGGAGTTGATGACGGCGCTGGCGGTGGCACAAGTCCTGAGGTGGCCCCGGGGAGGGGTTCATCTCCGGTTGTTTCCGGCCCAATGGCACAGTGGTTGAGTTACGGAGAGGGGAGACCCATTGTCCTGACGCCACCGCTGAACACCGGTGCGGAGGCTTGGACTCAGCAGATTGCAATGCTGGCACAATCTGGCCGACGGGTTTTGATTCCCATCTATCCCGGTCACAAGGAGTGCCCGTTTGATGCCTCGACGTTTTCATTGGAAGAATTGGCGGAAGATATAGCGATTTTCATGGGACAGCAGGCAAGGAACGATGCCATTGATCTGGTGGGCTGGTCTCTTGGGGGGTGTTTGTCCTGCCTGATTGCGATCAATCATCCTGACTTGGTGCGTTCATTGACACTTGTTAGTACTGCGCCCAGTTTTAATGAGGATGTATTTGATAATACTTTGGATCTTCATGATGAGTTGAATGCGCATAAGGATATTCTGGAGGTGGTCTTTGACGGAGCAGAGGATCTTATTGCCAAGATTGGTGCCGGTGCATCAATGAATGTATTGCGTTATTACTATAATGCGCTTGTGCGTTTTGATATCAATGCAGGTCTTGGCAAGATTTCCATGCCGGTACTGCTGGCGCATGGTCAGGATGATTGTGTGATTGATGATGCCGCATTCAGCAGGCTATCTTGCATTCCCGGTGCTTCCAGGCTGGTTGTGAAGGGCCATGGACATTTTATCCCCCTGACGGCGAGCCGTTTTTTTAATACGCACTTGCTTCGTTTCCTGAATAGAGAGTTCGTAGGTTGATGCCTTGTGGTGCCTGAGCTGTTTCAAGGTATGGTGGGAGGTCTTGTGATCAGGGTAGATGCAAGGGGTTTGACCTATCAATTTAATGATGGTGATACGCTTTTTTCCGATCTGACGTTTACTTTGGATGATGGGGTTACCGGGCTGATTGGCCGAAACGGGTCGGGCAAGTCTGTTCTGGCTTCAATACTGGCTGGGGAAGTCGCTCCCAGTTCTGGTTCGGTCACATCCTCTTGCCGTATTGGCTGGATGAAGCAGTTTGGTGCGGAGGGTAATCTGTTCCAATACGAAACAATCAGTGATTTTCTTGAGGTTCGTGGCAAACTGGAAGCTTTGGCGCGTGTCGCTGCCGGTGGATGTGATCCCCATGATTTTGACTTGATCGGGGATCAGTGGTTGTTAAGGGAAGAGCTGGAAGATCAGCTGCGGTCATTGAGTTTGCCTGCTGATCCTTTTTTACCTTGCCGGGTTCTGAGTGGAGGTCAGCTCACCCGGCTTGCCTTGCATCGGTTTTTACACTCCCGCTGCGACTATCTGATCTTGGATGAACCAGGAAACCATCTAGATGAAGAGGGGAAGATCTGGCTTGTCGAGCAGCTACAAAAATTTTGTGGCGGTGTTTTGGTGATCAGCCATGATCGCGATATCTTGCGCTGTGTGGACGGGATTCTGGAACTGAACGGTCTTGGTTTACATCGGTATGGTGGAAACTATGACGTTTTTGTGGAAGAGCGTGCCAATGAACTGGCTGGTCAGGAGCGACGTATCAAGGATGCCGTGAAGAACATGAAGCAGGTACGCCAGACTATACAGAAGAATCGGGAGAAGGCCCGACAAAGAGCTGTCCAGGGCAAACAGGTTGCTCGTTCTGGCAGTCAGTCAAAGATGATTTTGAATAACAAGAAGCAGGATGCAGAACGTGCCGGCGGTTCCAGGGAAAACAGACAGAACCAGCATCTGGAAACGATGAAGGTTGAGTTCGATCAGTTGAGACAGCAACATGAAATGTTGAAGCCGCAAACGTTGTCCTTGGGCAAGCCAGAAAAGCGTGCAACACGTATACTTGACGTTACGGATGTCAGCCTTCCTTATAATGACAGTCATAGTAGCATTACATTTTCGCTTGATTTCGGGGAAAAAATCCGTTTGTCCGGTGCCAATGGTAGCGGCAAGTCCACACTGCTGAAAATTATTTCCGGGCACGCAGCTGCTGCCGGGGGGTCCATTCAGGTTCGGGCACGGCTGTGCTATCTGGATCAACATTTCAGGCTGCTGGATAATGCGGGATCTGCGCTGCAAAATCTGTCTGTTTTCTGTCCTCACCTGATGGAAACAGACAGGCGGACGCTCTTGGCAGGCATAGGGTTGAAGCGTGAGCGGGCGGACCAAGCGGTTTCTACCCTCAGCGGTGGGGAAAAGATGAAGGTGGCCATGCTGGCGATCAGTCACCAGTCAGGCGATACCCTGTTGCTTCTTGATGAGCCTGACAACCACCTGGATATGGACTCACGCCTTATGCTGGCAAAGTCCCTGCGCGATTATGCCGGGAGCCTGTTGATTGTCAGTCACGACAATGACTTTATAGCGGACATAGGCGTGACGGGCGAGATACGTCTGACCGCCTGACAGCAGGAGCCAGGGATCTTCCATCCGGGCCTGTGTCATAAGGGTTGGAACATGGGCAGTACACCTTTCAGGTTTATGCCAGAGTAAGTATAAACCTGAGGGGTGTATATTGTTTATCCTTTCCGCGTGCCGGACATCGTTACAACTTTATTGGCACGAAGACCACTTGTGCCAGCCCGCACGGCATCCAGTGCGATGGCATCGGTCACTTCCTTGCTGCCGGAACTGTCGATGCGTGTCCAGCGCACCTCACCCACATTCCATGCCAGCTGTTTGTGCAGAACTTCAACGGTGGCATCAGACGGGGTCCGCTTGCGGTTTTCAATGCGGGTCGCGGCGATTTCGGGGTCTGCTTCCAGCCACAGGCCGATAAATGGAACCCCAAGCTCGTGGGCCAGGGCCTCAATCCGTTCCCGTTCTTCCTGCTTGGCAAAAACGGCGTCGGCAAGAACGGGCAGGCCATCGGCGATAACGCGGCGGCAGTCATCGTACAGGGTGTCGTAGGTCTTGCGGGACATTTCCCCGGTATAGGCAGACGGCGGCAGGTGTTCATAGGGGTCGTGGTCAAGGATGCGCTTGCGGATCACGTCGGTCCGCAACACGATCCCGCCAAAGGCGCCGCCCAGGTGCGGGGCAAGGTGACGGGCGCAACGGGACTTGCCGGAGCCGGACAATCCACCGACGGCGATAATCATCGGCGTGGGGCGTTGCAGGGCTGCCAGGGCTTCCCGGTGATAGATGCGGGCCTGTTCCTGCATGGCAACAGGGCTGCTTTGATGAGGGGCTATGGAAGCCGATATAAAGCTGCGGATCTGCGCCCGGATGGCGATGAACAGGGGAAGGGCGGCCAAGCCATCTAAGTCATTGCGCCATTCCAGATAGGCGTTCAGCAGGATGGAGGCTTCCGGTTTGTACCCGCAGTGCAGCAGGTCCATCATCAGGAAGGCAAGGTCGTACAGGACATCGATGGTCGAGAACAGCTCGTTGAATTCGATGCAGTCAAACAGCATCGTCTTGTTCTCGGACAGGCAGATGTTCCCCAGGTGCAGGTCGCCATGGCAGCGACGGACCTGACCGGAATGGCTGCGCGCATCAAGCAGGGGGGACAGCTGGCGAACCTCTGTCATCAGCTGCCCGAACAGGTCGCTGACGGAATCCGGGTCCAGAACGGGTGTCCCTGTTCCGCTCTCACAGTGAGGCGTAGTCGCCTTGTGGTTCCGGTCCAGGATCGACATAACCCCCTTGGAGCCGAATCGGCCCGGGAAAATTTCGGCATTGCTGTGGAACCGGGAAATGGCTTCGGCCATATCCAGCAGCATGTTGTAGGACAGCCCCCCCTCGCGCCGGGCAACGGCAGACAACAGCATGTCCTGGGGGAAGCGCCGCATTTCAATGACCCATTCCACGGGTTCCCCGATCCCCCCCAGCATCAGATCTCCGTTGCCGTTGCGGGTGACCGGAATGACATCTAGGTACAGGTCCGGCGCGGTGCGGCGGTTCAGGGATACTTCGGCCTGGCAGGCATCATGACGCATGGCGCAGGTCGCAAAGTCCAGGAAAGGCAGGGTTACGGCCTTTTTGACCTTCCAGGCCCGGTCGCCGGACAGGAACACCGTTGATATGTGGGTGTCTATTCTTTCAACCGCCTGTCCATTGTGTGTGGCGGGGTCGGCGAGAAATGCAAGAACGACATCCTGCGGTGACGGTATGGTCATCGTGAAGCAATCCGGGGCTGGTCCAGGAAAAGTGTTGCGGACACTACCCGAAACGAACGTGAACGTGAACAAGAAAGCGCATTGTTTTTATAATTATGGTGAAGAATGGGGGATAACCTTGACGTAAACGGCTGTTTTCCTGATATTTGGGCTTCTGTGTGCCTGGATCCGGGCCCCTCTGGCGGTTGAGGCGTCACCGTGATGTCGGATCCCCGTTTCAGTCTGCGCGAACGCGGCGCGCCTGTGTATCCGGAGCGTGTCCATGGATTTGACCGTTTTGGCCTGGGGTGGCTTTGCCGTCTTTGTGCTTGGGCTTCTGGCGCTTGATCTCGGGGTGTTGAACCGCCGGGACGAGGTTGTGTCCCTGCGCCAGTCCCTTTTGATGTGTTTGTTTTATTTTGTGCTGGCGATGAGCTTCGGGGCGGGGGTCTGGTATCTCCGTGGGCCTGTGTCCGGGATGGAGTTCCTGACCGGGTATCTGATTGAGCTGAGCCTTTCCATCGACAATATCTTTGTGATTGCGCTGGTGTTTACGGCTTTTGCCGTTCCGCCCCGTTACCAGCACCGGGTTTTGTTCTGGGGGATTATTGGTGCGCTGGTGATGCGCGCGGGCATGATTCTGGCCGGAACAGCGCTGGTCCGGGAATTCCACTGGATTCTGTACCTGTTTGGCGCGTTCCTGGTGTTCACCGGTATCAAGATGGTGGTAGCCGCAGACGCCGAGCCAGCGCCGGAGAAAATATGGCTGGTGCGTCTGGCCCGGCGTTTCTTCCGCGTGACCCGGGATTTTCATGACCATAACTTCTTTGTCACCATCGATGGCGTCCGCCATGCGACGCCCTTGTTCCTGGCTTTGCTGGCGGTCGAGGCTGTGGATGTGGTCTTTGCCGTAGACAGTATTCCGGCGATTTTTGCCATTACCACAGATCCCTTTATTGTCTTTACCTCCAACGTCTTTGCCATTCTGGGGTTGCGGTCCCTGTATTTTGCCCTGGCCGGGTTGTTGCCACGGTTCCGGTATCTGAAATATGGCCTGGCGCTGTTGCTGGTCGTGGTCGGTGTGAAGATGCTGATGGTCGATTTCTACAAGATGCCAACTTGGGTCGCCTTGTCCCTGATTGTCGGCATTATCGGGGGATCGGTCCTGCTTTCTATCTGGAAAACCCGCAATGAAGGTCCCCAGGCTGCGCCGGAGCCACTGGACAGTCGTGATCCATGATGTGAGGGGTGTGCAGAAAGGCGGGGACAGGTTCCCCGCCTTTTTGATTCCGGTGCGTGTATGTGCGGGGCGGTCTATTCCTGGAATTTGGACTGGCGGATTTTTTCGGCCTCCCCCGAAGCTTCCAGGGCATCAAGGGCAGCCTGAAGCTTGGAGATGAGGGCATCATCCAGTGTACGGTTGCAGGCCAGTGCCAGAGTGTTTTCGCGGATCTCCAGAACCTGTTCGATCTCCAGGCCGCCATCCTTGGCCAGCTTCATGCCGGAAATCTGGGTTGTCGCCCAGGCATCAATCTTGCCGGATTCCAGCTTCTTGACATTGAAGTGGTCTGCTGTTGCTTCTTCAACCGAGAAGCCCCTGCCTTTCAGGTGTACGGCAATAGCATCGCCGATATAGCCGCCAATGATCTTGCCTTTCAGATCATCAAGGGTCTTGGCTTGCAACGGGCTGCCCTTTTTCCTGTAGACCACCCACCTGTTTGTTTCGATCGGGCTGACCCACTTGAACAGCGGCTTGCGGTCTTTTGTGATCTGGGTCGGGAAGACGCAATTTTCGGGTTTGACAAGGGCCGTGTTGTACGACCGGTTCCACGGGCCATTGACAATCTGGTAGCTGATGCCCGCCTGTTTCATGATCAGGCGCACAATCTCGACAGCTGTACCAGAGGACTTGTGTTCTTTGGTATAGCTGAAGGGATACCATTCTTCAGTGTTGAGGGTCAGGATCGGCGTTGCCGACGTGGCCTGCTCTGGCAGCATCGTGAACGCAAGCACGGCAAGCACAGGGCGTATGCGCATAAGGTGCTCCTTACCTCTCTCTCGCCTATGCCTGAAAGCAGGGTCCCTGTTGTACACCGGGGAAAACAGTGTTCCCACGGTGTACAACAGGGGTAAGGATCAGAACTTGGACTGACGGATCTTTTCAGCTTCCCCGGATGAGTTGAGGGCATCCAGCGCAGCCTGAAGCTTGGCGACAATGGCATCGTCGATTTCCTTGTTACAGGCAAGGCCCATAACATTCTCGCGGATGTCGATTACCTTCTCGATTTCCACGCCGGCGTCCTTGGCCAGCTTGATCCCCGAAATATCGGTTGTGGCCCACGCGTCGATACGCCCGGCTTGCAGCTTTTTCGGGTTGGCATCATCGCCGGGGGCTTCGTCAACAGTGAAGCCCTGGCTCTTCATGTAGTTGGCCACGGCGTCCCCGACATAGCCACCGATCTTCTTGCCTTTCAGATCGTCCATGGATGCAGCCGTCAGGGCGTTGCCCTTGGCCTTGTAAACCACCCACTTCACGGTTTCCACGGGCGTGACCCACTTGAACAGGGGCTTGCGCTCGTCGGTGACGGTGGTCGAATAAACGCAGTTGTCTTTCTGCGTCAGGGCTGTGTTGTAGGCCCGGTTCCATGGCCCGAGGGCAATGGTGTAGGGGACCTGTGCAGCCTGTGCAGCCCGTTCCACAATTTGGGTGGCCGTGCCGGCAACCTTGCCATCCTTGGCATAGTTGTAGGGGAACCATTCTTCAGTATTGAAGGTCAAGGTCTGGGCTGCAGCCGCACCCGGTGCCACGAGCAGGGCAAGAGCAGGCAAAAAGCGTTTGAACATCAGGACACTCCCCGTTTTTGATGGGCTTAATCACAGAAATTCCACTCGCCACGCGCCGGATGATTAAACTACTAATTTTTATCCAAGGTCAATATGTTATCTGTAATATGCATTCATATGTATTTAGTTTTTGTATCTTTCTTCTACTTTTTATCGCTCCTTATTTTTTCAAGTTCACCATTTTTATTCATATCATCAAGTGAATCCTGAAGTTTTTTTATAGTAACATCATCAATTGACTTGTTGCAGGCCAATCCCATGGCGCGTTCGCTGACAACAAGAAGAGGTTCAACGTCCACGCCGGCTTCCTTGGACAGCTTGGGGCCAAGAAAGTCTGATGTGGCCCAGGCATCGATCCGCTTGGTGCGCAGGCGCATGGGGTTCAGGCTGTCTGTTGTGGTTTCATCGACCCGGAAGCCGCGCAGCTTCAGATAGGATGCTGATGCATCGCCGCTGTACCCACCAATGGTATGCTCCTTGAGATCATCAAGGGTTTTGGCTGTCAGGGGGCTGTCCTTCAGCTTGTAGATGACCATCCGCATGGTGTCTATGGGCAGGACCCATTTGAAAAGATCTTTCCGCTCTTCGCTGAAGATCGCTGAAAAGACACAATTGTTGTTCTGGCTCAGGGCATTGCTGAAAGACTGCTGCCAAGGACCGGTGACCAGGCGGTACGAAACGCCTGCTTTTTCTGCCATCAAGGCGACAATGCGCGTTGATGTTCCGGTGATCTTGCCATTTTCCAGATAATTGTACGGGTAATAGTCTTCTGTATTGAAGATCAGTGGCTCTGATCTGGCAGCATGGGAGGCCAATACCAGAACAAGGATGACAGGAACGCGAAAGCTGGTCATGAGTCTTGATCCTTGTGCTGTCGCCCGGGATCAGAGCTTGGATTTGCGGATGGCATCGGCTTCGCCGGATGCATTGAGCTCGTTCAGGGCTTTTTGCATGGCCATAACGGCGTTGTCATCGACCATTTTGTTGCATGCCAGCCCCAATTCGTTGTCGCGGATCGGAAGTACCAGTTCGATCTCGACTTCGCTGTCCTGAGCCAGTTTCAGCCCCGAGGCATCGTAGGTAGCCCACACATCAATGCGTCCGGCTTCCAGTTTGCGGGGGTTGATGTGATCGCTGGCGGCTTCCTCCACCTTGAAGTCATTGTTTTTCAGATAGGTGGCAATGGCATCCCCCAGATAGCCGCCAAACACGCGGTTGCGCAGGTCTTCCAGGGATTTGGCCTCTATCAGGCTTCCCTTTTTCTTGTAGACAACCCAGCGGGCATTCTCGATGGGGGCAACCCATTTGAACAGGGGCCGGCGTTCCTCGGTGATATTGGTGGAATACACACAATGATTGGGAAGCGTCAGCGCATTGTTATAGGAGCGGTTCCACGGGCCGAGCGTAATCGTATAGGGAATACCGGCCTTGCTGGCGATACGTTTGACCAGCTCGGTTGCTGTGCCGACCACGCTGTCACCCTTGGCGTAATTATAGGGAAACCACTCTTCGGTGTTGAAGATCAGTGTTTGCCCTTGGGCCATGGCCGTACCGGGTTTTACCGCCGGTCCGATGACGAGGGTGGCCAGAAGGGCAATGGCAGAAAATGACTTCATGGTGGTATCCCCTGTGAACCGGTCAGATCATTTCAGAATTTGGACTGGCGTATTTTGTCAGCCTCGCCGGAGGCGTTTATGGCATCCAGTGCAGCTTGTAGCTTGGCAATAACGGCATCATCGGTGGCCAGGTTGCAGGCCAGACCCAGATCATTCTCGCTGAAGACCAGGGCTGGTTCTATCTCCACTCCGGCCTCACGGGCCTGACGAACCGATGTATCGGCTGTTGCCCACAAATCGATGCGCCCGCTTTTCAATTTGCTGGCATTGACGTAATCAGCCGGCGCTTCTTCTACGGTCAGGCCACGCGCTTCCAAATACTCGACCTCGACCGATCCCTTGTAGCTGCCGATCTTCATATTTTTCACGTCGGACAAGGATGTGGCTGTGAGGCTGTTTCCGCGCAGCTTGAACAAGACCAGGCGGGTTCTTTCAATGGGGGCGACCCATTTGAACAGGGGTTTGCGTTCGTCGGTGATGACGGTGGAGAACACGCAGTTTCCCGGGTGATTCAGGGCGGTGTTATAGGACCGGTTCCATGGCCCCAGAACGGTTTCATAATCAATGTCTGCGTTCTTGGCGACCAAGCGGACAATGTCGGTGGATGTACCGGCAACCCGCCCGTTTTCCATATAGTTGTAGGGTGCCCATTCTTCTGTATTGAACACAAGCGGCTGTGCACCGGCTGGTGCACACGCAAGCACCAGGCCAAGGAAAAGGACAGGACCACGGCATTCCGGCATTGTAACAGTTCCCCTTGTTACAGATCCAAAATCACGGGACAGGTGTTTGGTATCGGGACCGGCGTATCTCTTCAGCCTCTCCGGATGCGTTAAGCTGGTCAAGAGCCTCCTGCAACCGCTCGATGATATGGTCATCAATCTTTTTGTTACACGCCAACCCGATGACATTTTCGGCAAAAACCAGCGCTTCCTCGACCTCGATCCCGGCTTCACGAGCCACCAGGTCATCGCCTTCGCCGCCGGCCCACAGGTCGATGCGCCCTGTCTTCAGTTTGTTCATGTTGACGTAATCGCTGTTGGCTTCTTCAACCTCGATGTTGGCGTCGCGCAGGTAACCAACCCAGATATCGTTGCTGTACGATCCAATCTTCTTGCCGCGCAGGTCCTCCAGGGACAGTGCCTTGAAGGGATCTCCCTTGCGCTTGTAGATAACGGACTTGCTGATTTCGATCGGCATGACCCACTTGAACAGGGGTGCCCTGGCTTCGGTAAACTTTGTTGAGAAGACGCAGTGCCCATCCTGGTGCAGGGCATTGTTGTAACTCTTTTTCCAGGGGCCGACGATGATGTCATACGCAATGTCAGCATCCTTGGCGATCCGCCGCACAATATCAGCCGATGTCCCGACGACCTTCCCGTCCTGGAAGTAATTGAAGGGTGGGGATTCCTCGGTGTTGAACACAAGCCGCCCGGCCCCGGCTGTAGCCGGGGCAAGAGCCAAGGCACAGGCCACAAGGGCGCTGGCATGGCGGCTGAGAGGTCCGGAACCGGGCATGCTGGTTACTCTTGCATCTGGAACTTGCTTTTCCGGATCTTGTCGGCCTCGCCGGATGCAATCAGGTCATCCAGTGCTTTCTGCATTTTGGCGATCACGGCATCCTCGACCGACTTGTTGCAGGCCAGTCCCAGCGGATGTTCATGGGCAACCATCACTTCCTCGACCTCCACACCGGCTTCCTTGGCCAGTTTCAGGCCGGATGTATCGGTTGTGATCCAGGCATCGATGCGCCCGGTTACCAGTTTCTTCGGATTGACGTTGTCTGCCGGGGCTTCATCCACGGTGAAACCTTTGCTCTTCAGGAATTCAGCCGCAGCATCATCGGTATAGCTGCCGATTTTCTTGCCCTTTAGATCATCCAGGGATGATGCGGTCAGGGGTTTGCCCTTGAGCTTGTAGATGATCAGACGGGTTGTATCGATGGGATACACCCATTTGAACAGGGGCTTTCTTTCGTCGGTGACAGCAGTGGTATAAACACACTTGCCGGGGAGGTTCAGGGCCTCGGTGTAGGATTTGTTCCACGGGCCAAGCACAATTTCATATTCAACGTCGGCGTTCTTGCCGATCAGCTTGACCAGTTCGGTCGATGACCCGACAACCTTTCCGTTTTTGGTGTAGTTGTAGGGAAACCAGTCCTCGGTATTGAAGGTCAGAGGTGCTGCTGTCGCGGTAAGGGGCAGAAAGGCTGCAAGCACAACCGGGATAAAGCGTTTCGTCATGGAGTGCACTCCGCATCCGTATGGGAAAGACAGGGGGCAGGGTGTCTGTACAGGGATGACGCAACAAAAGCCCGGAGCGCCGGAACAGGGCACCGTACGGGGCTGTCCTGTCAGCTTCAGGGCAGAACGATGAATCATCAAGATATTTCTGTCCGGTGCCCTGAAGGGTATTCTGCCCGGTCATGACGCCTATGTGCGGTATGGCGGTGGATTGTGAACAGGACTGTCGGAAAAAAGGCTGTATTTTTGTGCCGGGACAGGCAATCTGGCGGCCTGTTTCTGTTCGCTTGGGTTTGATGATTGTGTCCAGATTGTCCGAAACGGTTCCTGTTGCATCCCCACCTGTCCGCAAGGGGCTGATTCGCCGCCTGTATGACTGGACCCTGCGCGTGGCCGAGGGGCCCCGGGCCATTCCGATTCTGGGGTTGGTTTCCTTTGCCGAGGCGTCGTTCTTTCCGGTTCCCCCAGATCCCATCCTGATGGCGGTGGCCCTGTCCAGGCCAGACCGGGCTATACGGGCGGCCCTGTGGTGTACCCTTATGTCTGTTCTGGGGGGGCTTTTTGGTTATGCGATCGGCGCAGGCCTGTACGAGCTGGTCGGCCGGCCGATTATCGAGGCCTATCGCCTGCAGGATGCCTTTGCCGTGTTTCGTGACGGCTTTGCCGAATGGGGCGCCTGGATTATTGTGGCAAAGGGCTTGACGCCCATTCCCTTCAAGCTGGTCACGATTGCCGGCGGTGTGGCGCAGATGAACCTGCCGGCTTTTGTTCTGGCCTGCGCCCTGACCCGTGGTGCCCGTTTCCTGTTTGTAGCCTGGCTGTTCCGCATGTACGGCGCCCGGGCCAGAACAGTGATCGACACCCATTTCTACCCGCTGTTCTGGGGCGGGATGTTTGTTCTGGCCCTGGGGGTCGGGGCTGTTTTCCTGTTCTAGGGCAGGCGGTTCAGAGCGGTGTTTCCACTTGTTCCCGGTATACGATGGTTGCCCCGTGGTGCGGGCAGTCGGCGGCCACCAGGTCCAGAACGGGTGCGGCATGAACCTCTGGCGGGGGCAGGGTTTGCGGATCTTCCCCCGGGAACGCCTGTTCCCGCATCCGGGTGCGGGTGCCACCCGGGTCATACAGGTTGACCCGCAGCGGGGTTTGCCTGACCTCTTCCGCCCAGGTTCTGACCAGAACCTCCAGCGCGGCCTTCGATGCGGCATAGGGACCCCAGTAGGCCCGTGGTGCCCGCGCGACCGAGCTGGTTACAAACACCGCCCGCCCGGCATCGGACAGACGCAGCAGCGGATCCATGTAGCGGATCAGTTCCCAGTTGACGCGCAGGTTGGTGTTCATCACATCATCAAACGTCTTGGGCTTGATGTGTCCGACCGGTCCCAGCTGCCCCAGAAGCCCGGCATTGCCGACCAGAATGTCCAGCCGTCCGAACCTTTGGTACAGGGCGGCGGCCATCTGGTCGATCCTGTCGGTCTTGCGCAGATCCTCGGGTACCAGAACCAGGCGGGTTCCGCATGCGCCATGAACCGCGTCATCCAGTTCTTCCAGCGCGCCCTGTGTGCGGGCAACGGCCACAACCGTGGCGCCTTCGGTGGCCAGGTGGTGGGCAAGGGCACGTCCGATTCCGCGTGATGCCCCGGTTACCAGGGCAATGCGCCCTTCCAGTCGTTTGCTCACGGCTGTTCAGATCCTTGTGCAGTCAGATGCTACGACGGTGTTCGTTCAGACGGGATACCACCCGCAGGGTATCCGGCGTGGCCAGATCGGTCAGTTTCGAGACATAATCGCCGGTAAAGCAGGCATCGCAGAAACCGGGGTTTTGTTCGTTCCGTCCGGGCTGGCCGGCGGCGCGGTACAGGCCATCGACCGAAATAAAGGCCAGGCTGTCTACCCCCAGGATGCGGGCCATGCCCGGAACATCAAAGCGTGCGGCCAGCAGTTTCTCCCGTTCCGGGGTATCGATCCCGAAATAGCACGGGTGTGCGGTTGGAGGGGACGAGATCCGCAGGTGTACCTCGGCGGCGCCGGCCTGGCGCACCATGTCCACAATCTTGGTGGAGGTGGTGCCGCGCACGATGCTGTCATCAACCAGGACCACGCGCTTGCCTTCCAGATACAGACGGTTGGCGTTGTGTTTGCGCCGTACGCCGATATCGCGGGTTTTCTGGGTCGGCTGGATAAAGGTCCGTCCGACATAATGGTTGCGGATGATCCCCAGTTCGAAGGGGATGCCGCTTTCCTGGGCATATCCCAGTGCGGCCGGAATGCCGGAATCGGGAACCGGCACCACAACATCGGCCGCAACCGGGGCTTCCCGCGCCAGCTCCATGCCGATTTTCTTGCGCATGTCATAGACACTCAGCCCTTCGCAGACCGAATCCGGACGGGCAAAGTAGATATATTCAAAAATACAGAACCGCCGCCCGACCGTTGGGAAAGGCCGCATGGATCGCAGGCCGGCACGGTTGATCACCACCATTTCCCCGGGTTCGATATCCCGCACGTATTCGGCGCTGATGATATCCAGCGCGCAGGTTTCCGATGCAAACAGGGTGGCATCGCCATGGCTGCCCAGCACCAGGGGGCGGAAACCGTGTGGATCACGCACCCCGATCAGGGTATCGGCGGTCATGACCACAAGGGAGAAGGCCCCTTCCACCTGGGACAGGGCATCGATCAGGCGGTCTTCCACCGAAGCCTTGCGCGACCGGGCCATCAGCTGGATGATCACCTCGGTATCGCTGGTGGACTGGAAGATGCAGCCCTGCTGGACCAGCTGGTGGCGCAGGGTCAGGGCATTGGTCAGGTTGCCGTTGTGGGCAAGGGCAATGCCGCCGCAGGCCAGGTCGGCGTACAGGGGCTGGACATTGCGCAGGGCCGTATCGCCCGACGTGGAGTAACGCACGTGACCAATGGCCATGCTTCCCGGCAGGCCCGGTACCCCTGCTTCGGGCCGGAAGACCCGGTGGACGTGCCCCAGTCCCTTGTGGGTGTGGAAGTTCTCTCCGTCGCAGGATACAACCCCCGCCGCTTCCTGGCCCCGGTGTTGCAGGGCGTGCAGGCCGAGAGCCGTGTGCGCGGCGGCGTCGGGGTCGGAAAAGATACCGAAAACGCCGCACTCTTCCTGTGGTTTGTCATCATCGTGACGGTTCAGGCTGAACGGGAACGCGGGAAAGTTGACCATCATGGCCTCTCGTCGGGGGGCTGCCGGGATGCCTCGTCCTGGAACAACTGGTCCAGGCTGTTGCTGGCTGCGCTGTCATACCCCGGCTGCAGCGCGGGGGCAAGCGCCGGGTCGGGGGATCCGGATGTTGCGCCCGGGCTTGGGCGGGACAGTTTGTCGTACAGGGCCTTGGCCTCTATGGCCCGGTGTACGTCTTCCTGCGTCTGGCGTGTCAGGCCACGGGCCTTGGCTTCTTCTGTCTTCAGATGGTCGGGGATCAGGGATCGCAGGGCCTCGGTACCGGCCTCGACCAGTGGCAGGGTCCGGGCGCCGGAGATCCATTGTGGCCGCCCTTCTGCCGTCGGATAAACCCATGACAGGACCATAAAGGCAAAGGCCATGACGACAACCCCCCGGGCCAGGCCGAACAGGAAGCCAAGCGAGCGGTCAAGGGAGTTCAGGCGGCTGCCCTGAACCTGGCCGGACAGGGCCTTGGTCAGAAGCGACAGGGTGACCAGGGCCACCAGAAACAGGCCGACCGCAGCGGCCCCGTCGGCAGCCCAGGGCAGGGGAATGGCATCGCGGGCAAAGGGACGCGCCAGCGGAAACCCGTACATGGCGGCAAATCCGGCCCCGACCCAGGCGGCAATGGCCAGCACCTCGTGCACAAAGCCCCGGAAAAAGGCCAGGGCGGCGGAAATCAGCACCACGGCCAGGACAACAAGATCCAGAAAGGTCAAGGGCACAGAGTCCATCATGGTAATCCCCGGGCAGTGCCGGACAGGTATCCGGCTGTTTTGTAGTCTCAGGCTTCCGCGTCACAGTCCTGCTTGCGCAGGGCCTTTGCAGGGAACAGGGCAACCAAGTCCTGCAAGTGCCCTATTTCCCGTACGGCCATGCCATCCACAGGGCCGGTTCCCCCGCGTGCGCCGGGTTTCTGGCGCCGGCGCGGGGACAGTGCCTCGGCAAAGCCAAGTTTGGCGGCTTCCTTCAGGCGGGCTTCCCCCTGGGTTACCGCCCGGATTTCCCCGGACAGGCCGACTTCACCGAAAACGGCAAGGTCTGCCGGAACCGGCGTGCCACAGGCTGCCGACACCAGGGCGGCTGCAACGGCCAGGTCGGCGGCGGGTTCACTGACCCGCAACCCCCCGGCAACATTCAGATATACGTCATTTGATCCCAGGGCAAGACCGCAACGTGCCTCCAGTACCGCCATGATCATGGACAGGCGGCTGCTGTCCCACCCGACCACGGCCCGGCGGGGGGATCCCCCCCCGGACGAGGAGACCAGGGCCTGTATTTCCACCAGCACCGGGCGGGTGCCCTCTATGCCGGCAAACACACAGTTGCCCGAGATATTGCCACGCCGTTCAGCCAGGAACAGCGCCGAGGGGTTGAGGACTTCCCCCAAGCCGGTGTCGGTCATCTCGAACACGCCGATTTCGTCGGTGGCACCAAAGCGGTTTTTCACCGCCCGCAGGATCCGGAAATGGTGTCCGCGTTCGCCTTCGAAATACAGGACGGTATCGACCATGTGCTCCATCACCCGTGGTCCGGCCAAGGCACCTTCCTTGGTGACGTGGCCAACCAGGAACAGGGCAAAGCCCCGCCGTTTGGCCAGGCGGATCAATTCGTGCGAGCACGCACGGACCTGGGCCACGCTGCCCGGGGCTGAATCCAGGGTGTCCAGGTACATGGTCTGGATGGAGTCAATCACCACCACCTGCGGGCGATCATTTTCTTCCAGGGTGGCAACAATGTCACCGACATTGGTGGCCGATGCCAGCCCGACGGGGGCCCGTGACAGGCCCAGCCGGGCGGCGCGCAGACGGACCTGATCAATGGCCTCCTCACCGGAGATATAGGCAACCTTCAGCCCGGTTCCAGCCAGTGCCGCCGCAGCCTGCAGCAAAAGGGTTGACTTGCCGATACCGGGATCGCCCCCGACCAGAAGAGCCGACCCGGGGACCAGACCGCCCCCGCAGACCCGGTCCAGTTCGGCAATGCCGGTAGGCATGCGCGGGGGGATCTTGCTTTGTCCTTCCAGACCGACCAGGTCGATCCGGCGCCCCGGCTTTGCACCGGCTATGGCCTTTGGTCCCGTGCCGGGGCGATTTTCCTCCACCAGAGTGTTCCATTCTCCGCACCCGTCACAGCGGCCGGCCCAGCGGGGGAACACGCTGCCGCAGCTTTGGCAGGAAAACTGGCTGGCTGCCCGGGCCACGGGGTCAGGCCCTGACCGTCATCTGGATCGGCCCTTCGGCACGACCGTGTACAAACTGGTCCACAAAGGGATTCCCGGACTCAAACACCTGGGCGGCGGTGCCGGTCCAGATCATCCGCCCCTGGTACAGCATGGCAATGCGGTCGGCAATTTTGCGTGCCGAGGTCATGTCGTGGGTGATGGTGACAGCGGTTGCCCCCAGCTCCCGCACGCACTTGATGATCAGGTCGTTGATCACATCAGCCATGATCGGGTCCAGCCCGGTTGTGGGTTCATCGAAGAAGATGATTTCCGGTTCCCCGGCAATGGCGCGGGCCAGTCCGACACGCTTTTGCATGCCGCCGGACAGCTCTGACGGATGAAGATCGGCGACATCATCCCCCAGCCCGACCTGGGCCAGTTTTTCCAGCGCCCGGTCCCGTGCCCGTGCCCTGTCCATCTGTCCGCCCTGGATCAGTCCAAAAGCCACATTTTCCCAGACCGGCAGGGAATCAAACAGGGCTGCCCCCTGGAACAGCATGCCGAATTTGCGGGCCATGCGGTCGCGGGCGCGTGAGCCAAGGCGTGTCATTTCCGCCCCGTCAACACGGATGGACCCCCTGTCCGGTTTCATCAGTCCAAGGATGCACTTCAGCAGGACGGACTTCCCCGTTCCCGATCCCCCGATGACAACCACGTTTTCGCCACGCATGACATCCAGCGTGACGCCGTTGAGAACCGTCTTGCTTCCAAAAGATTTGCTGACATCGGTCAGGCTGATCTTGGGCGGGTTGTCTGCCGTGGGTGTGGTCATTGGGTGAAGAACAACTCCGTAATCATGTAATTGAAGATCAGGATCAGGATCGAGGCTGAAACCACGGCGTTGCGGGTGGCCTGTCCCACCCCCTGTGCCCCGCGGTCGGAGTGGTATCCGTTGTAGCAGCCGGTCAGGGAAATGAGGAATCCGAATACGCCGGCCTTGACCAGCCCGGATATGACATCCATGGCCTGCATGTATTCCCAGGTCCGCTGGATATAGATGGCCGGGTTGAAGCCAAGCTTCCACGTCCCGATCATATAACCGCCGAACACCCCGATAATATCACCGACCAGAACCAGCAGCGGCAGCATCAGGGTGGCAGCCAGGACGCGGGGTACAACCAGATAACGGAACGGGTTCGTGGACAGGGTGGTTAGTGCGTCAATCTGTTCGGTGACGCGCATCGTCCCCAGTTCGGCCGCCATCGAGGCCCCGACGCGACCGGCCACCATCAGCCCGGCCAGAACCGGCCCCAGCTCCCGTGTCATGGAAATCACGACAACGGTGGCCACGGCGCTTTCAGCCGAAAAGCGGGCAAACCCGGTATAGCTTTGCAGGGCCAGCACCATGCCGGAAAACAGGGTTGTCAGGCCCACTACAGGCAGGGAATAGTACCCGATCTCCACCATCTGGCGCACCAGGGACCGTATATAAAACGGCGGAGTCAGGCAATGGAACAGCACAACCCCGGTAAAGACCGACAGCCGTCCGGCCCGCTCGACAAAGCCCAGGAACACGCGCCCGACCAGGGCCATGAAATCAAGGGCAGCATCCACATGGGGGGACGTGTTCATCAGCTCAGCTTCCGGTCCAGGTGCGTGTGTAGCGACCGGACAGTCCGGTCAAGATTTCATAGCCCAGCGTGCCGGCTTCGGCGGCCAGGCTGTCGATGCCGTGGTGTGCGTCCAGCACGGTCACATAATCCCCGGGGTGGACAGAACCGGCGGGGAGGGCCGAAATATCAAACGTGATCAGGTCCATTGAAACCCGCCCCAGGATCGGAACCCTTGCCCCGTGTATCGTCCCGCTCCCCTGGTCTCCCAAGGTGCGCAGCAGCCCGTCGGCATAGCCGGCAGCCACGATCGCCAGGCGCATACCCGGGGTTACCGGGCGGGTTGCACCATAGCCAACCGTTCCTGCAGTGTCAATTTCCCGGACCTGGAGAACCCGAAGGTCGAGGCGTACCACCGGGTGCATCGGGTTGGATTGTCCGGGGACCGGGTTGCCCCCGTACAGGGCAATGCCCGGGCGCCCGAGGTCGAACAGGAAATCATCCCCGCGGAACATGCCGGCCGAATTGGACAAGGACGCCACCGCACCCGGAAACCGTGCCCGTGCGGTGGCAAAGCGGTCCTGTTGCAGGGCATTGAGGGGGTGCCCCGGCTCGTCGGCGCAGGCCAGGTGTGACATGACAACAGCAGGGGTGCAGGAGTCAGGCAGGGTCATGAAAGCAGACAAGGGCATGCCAAGCCGGTTCATGCCGGTATCCACATGCAATGTAAATGGCTTGCCGGGAGCATGCGTTTGCCAGTCCGCCAGCTGTTCAGGCGTGTTCAGAACCGGGGTCAGGTGGTGAGCCGTCAGTTCGGTTCCGTCGTCCAAGGGGCCGGTCAGGACGTGAATGGCCACATCCGGATCGGGCAGGACCCGGCGCAGGGCGATCCCTTCTCCGGGCATGGCGACAAAAAACACCCGGCATCCCCTGCGGGCAAGGGCAGGGGCAATCTGTGCTGCACCCAGGCCGTAACAGTCTGCCTTGACCACGGCCCCGCAGTCACGCCCGTTGCCCATGCGCCGGCGCATGGTGTCCCAGTTCCGGACCACGGCAGCGACATCGATGGTCAGCAGGCCACCGGTGCGGATCCGCTCCTGTTCAATGACGGTCATGGGGCAGGTGGTCCGGGGCAATGTAATTACCGAATTTCGTATAGTTGCCGTCGAAGTACAGGTTCACGGTGCCGATGGGGCCGTGACGCTGCTTGGCAACAATGACTTCGGCCACGTTGTGGGCTTTTTCGCATCGCTCCATCCATACCCGGTGGCGTTCCTGGAAACGGTCTTCGTTTTCATCACCCTTCCGGGCCGGTTCGGCACGGGACAGGTAATATTCCTCGCGGTAGACGAACATCACTACGTCGGCATCTTGCTCGATAGAGCCTGATTCACGCAGGTCCGACAGCTGTGGCCGTTTGTCGTCCCGCTGTTCCACCGCACGGGAAAGCTGGGACAGGGCAATGACCGGCACGTTCAGTTCCTTGGCCAAGGCCTTCAGGCCACGGGTGATGGCCGAAACCTCGTTCACACGGTTTTCACTGCGGACCCCGGGTGTTCCGGACAGAAGCTGCAGATAGTCAATCACCACCAGGCCCAGGCCATGCTGGCGGGCCAGCCGCCGACAGCGCGTGCGCACGGCCGAGACCGACAGCGCCGGTGTGTCATCAATGTAAAGGGGCAGGGTGTGTAGTTCCTGGCTGATCTGCACCATACGCTTGAAATCTTCCTTCGACAGTTCCCCGGTGCGGATCTTGTGGGAACTGATCTCCGCTTCCTGTGCCAGAAGCCGGGTGGCCAGCTGTTCGGCGGACATTTCCAGCGAAAAGAAGGCAACCTTGGCCCCGTCAATAACCTCGCGGTTGCCGGAGGCATCCACGCGCTCCTTGTACAGGCGGGCGGCGTTGAATGCGATGTTGGTGGCCAGGGCGGTTTTCCCCATCGACGGACGCCCGGCCAGGATCAGAAGGTCGGACGGGTGCAGCCCGCCCAGCTTCTTGTCCAGGTCGGCCAAGGCCGTGGGAACACCGGACAGCTGCCCCTCACGGCGGTGGGCGGCCTCTGCCATGCTGACCGCCGTGTTGAGCGCCAGCCGGAATTCCTGGAATCCTCCCTCCTGATGGCCGGTGGTGGCCAAGTCATAGAGTTTCTGTTCCGCGCCTTCGATCTGATTCATGGCGGTGCGTTCGAAATCCACCACAAACGCATCGTTGACCATGGTCTGGCCCAGATCGATCAATTCCCGACGCAATGCCAGATCATGGATCAGGCGCCCGTAATCCGCCGCATTGACAATGGTGACCACGGCATTGGCCAGCTGCGCCAGGTACTGTGGACCACCGGCGTCCTGCAGAAGGGGGTCCTGCTCCAGATATGCCTTCAGGGTCAGCGGGTTGGCAATGTGCCCCTGTTCGATCAGGCGTCCGCATGTTGCGTAGATGCGCGCATGCAGGACGTTGCTGAAATGGTCGGGTGTCAGGAATTCGCTGACCCGTTCATAGGCGCGGTTGGACTGGAAGATCGCGCCAAGCAGGGCCTGCTCGGCTTCGATATTGTGCGGTGGCACGCGAAGGACGGAATCCCGGTCCGGGGCGTCCGGTGCAGAGGTCGAGGCGGAATAACTGTTCATGGGGCGGAGAATACACCGGCTTTTCATCCGCGCCAAAGCTCTTCTTTGGCGAAAACAGAACCTGTCTGGCGGGATGTGCGCACAGGTTCCGTTCCGGTTCCGGATATGTGTCTGTCAGTCGTGATGGGGTAACGTTGTTGCATGAAAAAAAACCGCCCCGGACCGGGGCGGTTTTCATGGCAACAGGTGCTTGGGCCGGGTGGCTCAGGCCTCTGTTTCTTCGCCTTCTTCCAGGACGCTGTCCTCGAAGATCTCTTCAGCCGGGACAACCTGCTCTTCGCTGGCGACCTTCTGCTGTTCTTCCGCCTCGGCAGCGGAACGGGCAATCACAACCGCCACATCCACCGATACTTCCGGATGCAGGCTGACAGGCACCGTATAGCTTCCCAAGCTCTTCAGCGGCGTGTTCAGGACAACCTGGCGACGCTCGACCTTGTAGCCGGCTTCGCGCAGGGCTTCCTGGATATCACGCGCGGCAACGGAACCATAAAGGTGCCCGCCTTCAGATGCCTGACGGATCAGGACGACGCGGACGCCGTCCATCTTTGCGGCAACGGCTGCGGCTTCATCGCGACGCTTCAGGTTGACAGCCTCGATCTCTGCGCGCTGGCGCTCGAAGTAGGCCATGTTGTCCTTGTTGGCACGCAGGGCCTTGCGCTGCGGCAGCAGGAAGTTGCGGGCATATCCGGACTTGACCCGGACAACATCGCCCATCTGGCCAAGTTTTTCGATGCGTTCAAGCAGAATCAGTTCCATGGACCGTACTCCCTTACTTCACGACGTAAGGCAGCAGGGCCATGAAGCGGGCGCGCTTGATGGCGCGGGCCAGCTCGCGCTGCTTCTTGGCCGAAACCGCAGTGATGCGGGACGGAACAATCTTGCCGCGCTCGGAAATGTAGCGCTGCAGGAGCTTGATGTCCTTGTAGTCAATCACCGGCGCACCATTGCCCGAGAAGGGGCAGGTCTTGCGGCGGCGGAAAAACGGACGACGGGGCGCAGCCATCAGTTGACTCCCTCGGCACGGTCGTTGCGGTCATTGCGGAAGCCGCCTTCACGGGGGCCGCGGTCTTCACGCGGGCCACGGTCGTTGCGGAAGCCGCCTTCACGGGGGCCACGCGGACCACGGGGGCCACGCTGCTCGCGCTCTCCCTTCTGCTGCAGGATGGCCGAAGGACCTTCCTCCAGGGCATCAACGCGCAGGGTCATGTAGCGCAGCACGTCTTCATTGAGACGCATGACGCGTTCCATTTCCAGGACAGCATCGGCCGGTGCATCGATGTGCAGCAGGACGTAGTGACCCTTGCGGTTCTTGTTGACCCGGTAAGCCAGGCTGCGCAGGCCCCAGAATTCTTTTTTGGCAATTTTGCCACCGCGTTCGGTGACAATGCCGGAAAGCTCATCGGCCAAGGTTTCCACCTGCTGGGTGGAGATATCCTGGCGGGCGATAAGCACGCTTTCGTACAAAGGCATTATATAAACCCCTTCTGGATTCTCTTCCCGCACCCCGTGTCTTGGGGGCTGCGAGCATAGCCGGACCATCCGGCAAGGAGTAACGAAGGGCGGCACTATACGCCATTTTGCCCGGCAGGCAAGCAAAACCGGGCTGTTCGGACAGCTGTTTCCGGGTATTCGGGGGACGGGTGAACACTTTCTGTTTGTTTTCCACCGCTTGGTGAATGCTGCATGACGGTATGACTTGACATCGGCGGCCAGGGTCATCACCTTCGCCGCGTTCTTTAAATTCATGTCCGGAACAAAGGTCAGTACTACGGATGTTACGTGCATTTGTTTTTCCCGGCCAGGGGTCACAGGCCGTTGGTATGGGGTGTGCGCTGGGGGATGCGTTTCCGGTTGCCCGGGCGGTTTATCAGGAGGTTGATGACGCCCTGGGCCAGAATCTGTCTGCCCTGATGGCCGATGGGCCGGGCGACGCGCTGACCCTGACCGAAAATGCCCAGCCAGCTCTGATGGCCGTCTCAATGGCGGTTGTCCGGATTCTGGAAAGCCGGGGCCTTGATCTGGCAACGGCCGCTTCATTCGTTGCCGGGCATTCCCTGGGTGAATACGCGGCCCTGTGTGCAGCGGGCGCCCTGAGCATAACGGATACAGCCCGGCTGCTGCGGATTCGGGGACGGGCCATGCAACAGGCGGTTCCGGTCGGGGAAGGTGCCATGGCTGCCCTGCTGGGTCTTGATCTTGAGGAAGCCCGCGCCATTGCTGCCGAGGCTGCCCGTGACGGGGGGGTGTGCCAGGCTGCCAACGACAATGCGCCAGGGCAGGTCGTGATATCGGGAAGCCGTGCGGCAGTTGAACGGGCCATTGCGATTGCTGTGGGCCGTGGCGCCAGGCGGCCGGTCATGTTGCCGGTGTCGGCGCCTTTCCACTGCGCCCTGATGCAGCCTGCGGCTGATGCCATGGCCGAGGCTCTGGCGTCTGTTGCCATCGCACCGCCTGTGGTGCCGGTTGTGGCCAATGTGACCGCGGCTGCTGTGCAGGACCCGGATACAATCCGGCGCCTTCTGGTCGAGCAGGTCACCGGTGCAGTGCGTTGGCGCGAAAGTGTTTTGTATATGAAAGAGCAGGGCGTGACGGACCTGGTTGAATGCGGTGCCGGCAAGGTCCTGACAGGGTTGGCCCGGCGTATTGACCGCGACATGTCTGCGCAGGCCCTGAACACACCGGAGGATATCGATGCTTTCTTCACCACATCTGTCGCCTGATGCGTCTGTCGGGTTTTGCGCCGGGGAATCGGACAAGGAAAAGGGCCGTGCCATGTTTGATCTGAGCGGTGCCTGTGCGTTGATTACCGGGGCCTCGGGTGGCATTGGCGGGGCTGTGGCCCGTGCCCTGCACGCCCGGGGGGCTGTTGTCGCCCTGTCCGGAACGCGCCGTGACGCGCTGGAACAGGTGGCGGCCGAGCTGGGAGAGCGGGCGTTCGTAACGCCGGCAAACCTCTCGGATCCGGATTCGGTTGCCGCCTTGGTACCCGCTGCCGAAGCGGCCATGGGCAAGGTGGATATCCTGGTCAACAACGCCGGTCTGACCCGTGACAACCTTGCCCTGCGTCTCAAGGACGAAGACTGGGATTCGGTGCTGCGTGTCAACCTGACCAGCTCGTTCCAGCTGGCCCGTTCCTGCCTGAAGGGGATGATGAAGCGCCGTTTTGGCCGTATTGTTTCTGTGACCTCGATTGTCGGCGTGACCGGGAACCCGGGGCAGTGTAACTATGCGGCTTCGAAAGCCGGCCTGATCGGGATGTCGAAAAGCTTGGCGGCCGAGGTTGCCTCACGCGGGATTACTGTCAACTGCGTAGCCCCGGGCTTCATCGCCACCGCTATGACGGAAGGCCTGCCCGAAGCCCACAAGGAAAAGCTGAACGCGGGTATTCCTGCTGGTCATATGGGGTCGGCAGATGATATTGCAGCCGCTGTCGTCTACCTTGCCTCGCGCGAGGCGGGGTACGTGACGGGCCAGACCCTGCATGTCAACGGTGGTATGGCCATGATCTGACAGGGATTTCCGTCAGGGCATTGTATTGGTGTTCTGTGAGTCTGGTATTGTGTTCTGTCCTGTGTTAGGTCAGAACGCTTGCAGCCGGATATAGTGACGAAGATCGGGGCGGGTGCCCGGATTTTACTTGACCGGATGCGTTATTAAGTTCAAATCGGGCCAGCTTCGGATCCTGTATTCCCGAAGCGGCCAAAAACTGAAACCGAGGAACAGACGAATGAGCAACGTCGCCGAGCGCGTGAAGAAGATTGTGATCGAACAGCTGAGCGTAGAGGCCGAAAAGGTGACCGAAACTGCCAGCTTCATCAACGATCTGGGTGCTGACAGCTTGGATACCGTCGAGCTGGTTATGGCATTCGAGGAAGAATTCGGCGTCGAAATCCCTGATGATGCAGCCGAAAAGATCCAGACTGTGAAGGATGCCATTTCCTTCATCGAGGCCAACGCGGCCTGATTTTACGGCACAAGTCTGCCGGCTTTGGGGTGGTTTCCACGGTGTGGGACCATACCCGGGGCCTGTGGATTTGTTACCGTTTTTCAGGAACAATAACGGAAACAGTGTGTGATGAGGCGAGTGGTCATTACCGGGCTGGGTATGGTTACCCCGCTGGGTAGCGGTGTCCGGGGAAACTGGGAGCAGATTCTGAAGGGCGTGTCGGGCGTTCGGGCTATCGGGCGTTTTGACGTTGGCGATCTGCCGGCCCGCATTGCCGGCCAGGTGCCGGTCGAGGAAAGCCATCCGTGGCGCTTCGACCCTGATGCGGTGGCTGCAGCCAAGGAGCGGCGCCGTATGGACGACTTTATCGTCTACGGGCTTGCAGCCGCAATCGAAGCTGTCGAAGATTCCGGTTGGATGCCTTCCGACGAGGAAGAGCGCGAGCGGACCGGGGTGATTATCGGGTCTGGTATCGGCGGGTTGCCGAGTATTTCAGAGTCGGCCATGACCCTTGCCAACAGCGGTCCGCGCAAGATCAGTCCGTTCTTTATTCCGTCTTCTCTTATCAACCTTGTCTCCGGGCATGTGTCGATCCGTTATGGATTCAGGGGACCGAACCATGCCGTGGTGACGGCCTGTTCAACAGGTGCCCATGCCATTGGTGATGCATCCCGTATCATCAAGTATGGTGATGCCGATGTCATGATTGCCGGTGGTGCCGAGGCCGCAGTCTGCCGCTTGGGGATTGCCGGTTTTGCCTCTGCCAGGGCCCTGTCCACTGGTTACAATGATACGCCGGAAACAGCATCCCGTCCCTGGGATAAGGGGCGTGACGGCTTTGTGATGGGTGAAGGGGCCGGGGTTCTGGTTCTGGAAGAGTATGAACACGCCCGCAGGCGCGGTGCGAAGATTTATGCCGAGGTTCTGGGGTACGGAATGTCCGGTGATGCCCACCACATTACTGCTCCGGCCGAGGATGGAAACGGTGCTTTCCGCGCAATGCGCAATGCGCTGCGTGATGCCTGCCTGGATGTCTCGGGTGTGGATTATATCAATGCCCATGGTACATCGACCCCGCTGGGCGATGAAATCGAGCTGGGGGCGGTGAAACGTCTGTTTGGCGAACAGGCACGGGCCCTGTCCATGTCGTCGACCAAATCCTCTATCGGTCACTTGTTGGGTGCTGCCGGTGCCGTTGAGGCAATTTACACCGTCAGGGCCTTGCAGGATCAGGTCTGTCCGCCGACATTGAACCTGAATGATCCGCTGGATGGGTGTGATGTTGACCTTGTGCCCAATCAGGCCAAGCAACGTTCGATCAAGGTGGCGATGTCAAACTCCTTCGGGTTTGGCGGGACCAATGCCTCCTTGGTGATCGGGGCTGTTTGATCCGGGTTTCCCGGTCGTTGACAAGAAGGAACCGCCGGGGCATGGGCTGCGGCGGTTCTTTGATTCTGGTATAAGGTTGGTTGGGCTTTCAGGATGGGTGTCGTGCGGTTTCTGGGGAAATTATTCTTTTTGTGTGCCGGTGTGTTGGTAGTCTGTGCGGGCATCTTTGCTTTCCGGGTCCACCAGCGTTACGAAGAGCAGGGCTTGCATGAGCAGGATGTTGTGGTCCTGATTCCGCGTGGATCGGGTTTGGCTGGCATCGCGGAACGTCTGCACGGGGCCGGGTTGTTGCCCGGGCGCCTGGATACCGAGATCTTCTTGCTGTCAGCCCGGCTCGACGGGCGCAGTGCGTCGTTGAAGGCCGGCGAGTATGCCATTCCCGCCAGAGCATCGATGGCGGCTGTTCTTGATCAGCTGGCTGCCGGAACGGGCATGGTCCGTTATCCCTTGACCATTCCGGAAGGCTTGACGACCGCAGAAGTGCTGCATCGTGTGCGTGATATGGCGGTTCTGGACGGAGAGCTGACGGTTTCTCCGGGAGAAGGCACCCTGCTGCCGGAAACATGGCAGGTTATGCGTGGGGACAGCCGCGATGCGGTGGTGCGTCGTATGATGGGGGCGATGGACGATACCCTTGAGGCATTGTGGTCACAGCGGGTAGAGGGACTTCCGCTGAAGGACCGGCAGCAGGCGTTGATCTTGGCGTCTGTTGTCGAGAAGGAAACCGCTGTTCCCGGGGAACGTCCGCGGGTTGCTGCGGTTTTTATCAACCGGTTGCGTCTGGGGATGCCCCTGCAGTCCGATCCCACGGTCATCTATGGTCTCAGCCCGGATGACGGCAGTCTGGACAGGGCACTGCTGCGCAAGGATCTGGAGCAGGATCACCCGTGGAATACCTATACCCGTCCGGGTCTTCCGGCTGGCCCTATTGCCAACCCAGGGCGGGAGTCCATCGCAGCCGTTCTGGCGCCGGCACAGACAAAGGACCTGTACTTTGTTGCTGACGGTACGGGCGGGCACGTCTTTGCAGAGACCCTCGACGAGCATAACCGCAACGTTGCCCGCTGGCGCAAGATCAGTCGGGGCAAGGAAAGGGCAGACGCCCGCTAGCCTACGGGCCAGTGTTCCATGCCCCGGCCTTCACCAACTGCACTGTCCGCGATGCCGCAGCAGGTGATCGGCCAGCGTAACGGCCACCATGGCTTCGGCCACGGGAACGGCGCGAATGCCGACGCAGGGGTCATGCCGTCCGGTTGTGCGGATGGTGATGTCCTGTCCGTCCTGGTCCACGCTGCGTCTGGGGGTCAGGATGGAGGATGTTGGCTTGACGGCCAGACGCACGACAATCGGTTGACCACTGGAAATGCCGCCCAGAATGCCACCGGCATGATTGGACAGGAATGCGATGCCCCCCTTGTCGGTCTGTCGCATCTCGTCGGCATTGTCTTCCCCTGACAGGGCTGCTGCCGCGAAGCCGTCGCCGATCTCCACCCCCTTGACCGCGTTGATGGACATCATGGCCCGGGCTAGGTCGGCATCCAGCTTGTCATAGACGGGTTCCCCTAGCCCGGCCGGAACGTTCTCGGCCATGACCTCGATAATGGCACCACAGGACGAACCTGCCTTGCGGGCCTCTTCCAGCCTGCTTTCCCATTCTGCCGCCGCAACAGCATCGGGGCAGAAGAAGGGATTTTGCCCCACCGTACTCCAGTTCCAGCGGTTGCGGTCAATCCGGTGAGGGCCCATTTGCACCATGGCACCGCGTATGGAAATCCCGTGGGGGACAAGGTGGTCCAGAACCCGGCGGGCAATGGCACCGGCAGCGACCCGCATTGCCGTTTCACGTGCCGATGAACGCCCGCCACCGCGATAATCCCTGATGCCATACTTCAGCTGATAAGTCAGGTCAGCATGTCCGGGGCGGAACTGGTTGGCGATATCCCCATAATCGCGGGAGCGCTGGTCGACATTCTCCACCAGAAGCCCGATGGGCGTTCCGGTCGTCTGCCCGTCGAACACGCCGGACAGGATCTTGACCGTATCAGGCTCCCGCCGCTGGGTCACAAAGCGGCTTGTGCCGGGTTTCCGCTGGTCCATCCATGTCTGGATGTCCTCTTCGGACAGAGGGATGCGGGGGGGAACGCCATCCACCACACATCCCAGGGCCGGTCCATGGCTTTCACCGAATGTCGTGAACCGGAACATGGTTCCGAAGCTGTTGCCGGCCACGTGTCTCAGTCCTTCCGGAATTGGCCGAGCAGGTCTGACAGATCGCCGGCGCTGGCTGGATTGAGCATACCAACCGTGTGATAGCCTGCATCGACATGATGAATTTCCCCGGTCACGCCCGAAGACAGGTCGGACAGCAGGTACAGGCCGGAATGACCGACATCGTCAATCGAAACATTGGTTCGCAGCGGGGCGTTCAGTTCATTCCAGCGCAGGATCAGGCGGAAATCACCAATGCCGCTGGCGGCCAGGGTCTTGATCGGGCCGGCGGATATGGCGTTGACGCGGATCTTTTCACCGCCCAGGTCAACGGCAAGATAGCGGACGCTGGCTTCCAGGGCGGCCTTGGCCACGCCCATGACGTTGTAGTGCGGCATCACCTGTTCGGCGCCGTAATAGGACAAGGTCAGCAGGGAGCCGCCATTCTTCATCAGCGGGCGGGCACGCCGGGCCACCTCGGTAAAGGAATAGACCGAGACGTGCATACAGTTCAGGAAGTTGTCCAGACTGGTGTTGTAATAGGGGCCTTTCAGCTCTTCCTTGTCGGAAAAGGCGATGGCATGAATGACAAAGTCAAGTTGCCCCCATTCCTTTTCAAGAGTGGAAAAGCAGGCTTCCAGGCTGTCGGTATTGGTAACATCGCAGGGCAGAACCAGGGAACTGCCAACTCCGGCGGCCAGGGGGCGCACACGTTTCTCCAGGGCTTCTCCCTGAAAGGTAAAGGCAAGTTCAGCCCCGTGGGCTGCACAGGCGCGGGCGATCCCCCAGGCAATGGAGCGATCGTTGGCAACGCCCATGACCAGGCCTTTTTTATTGGCCATCAGCGGCGCGGGAACATTCATCAGGACCTCTTAGCAGCGGTGAGACAACAAGTGGTTCTGCCGACAGGCAGAAAGGCGGCATCCTACACCAGTTGCCATGGACGTCAAAGGACCAGCATGGTGTACGCCAGAATTGGTTGCGCTGGCGTGTTGGTACCGGTGTCCTAGCGGATCCGGTCATCCAGTCGCTCTTCAATCAGTCCGCCGGGGTCCTGGTGAATTGTGACCTCGGACCCCGGGTAGGCCTGGCGTATGGATGTTGCCACGGCCTCGCAGATATCGTGGGCGCTGCCCAGGGTCATGTCCCGTGGCAGGGTCAGGTGCAGCAGGATAAAGGTCTGGAGCCCGGAACGCCGGGTTCTCAGGTCATGGGCATCGATGACCCGTGGATCGTGCGCGGCCAGGGCCAGGATCCGTTCGCGGTCGGCATCGGGTAGCTCCCGGTCCATCAGGTTGTCCAGGGCATGGGCCGTAATGCGGACAATGCTGTAGACCAGAACGCCGGCCACGATCAGCGCACACAGGGGGTCAGCCCATGTCCAGCCTATCTGTGAGGATGCCAGCAGGGCGACAATGACCCCCATATTGATCATCAAATCCCCGGAGTAGTGCAGGCTGTCGGCCGATACGGCAACGGACCCGGTCAGCCGGACAACCCGTTTCTGTGCGGCGACAAGGCCCAGGGTCAGGACAATACAAACCAGCATGACAGCAATGCCGGTTGTTTCATGCTGTACCGGTTCAGGGGTGATCACGCGCGATACGGCCTCTATGCTCAGCAGGACAGCCGATATACCGACAAACACAGACTGGGCCAGGGCTGCCAGGGGTTCAGCCTTGCCGTGACCGAAGCGGTGATCGGCATCCGGCGGTACAAGGGATTTGCGGACGGCCAGCATGGTGATCAGGGATGCGGCAAAGTCCAGGCCCGAATCGATCAGGCTGGACAGCAGGGCGACCGAACCCGACATCCACCAGGCGGCAAACTTGATGGCAACCATCAGAACCGCCATCCCGGTTGCCAGGGCAGTCACACCGCGCATCAGGCGTGCGGCCTGCTCCGGGCTGACAGAGGTGGGGGTTTCCGGGGGTGCTGTGTTGTCTGTCATGGTGTTTCCATGGGGAGCATGCTGTATCTGGTGTGGGCGGAAACGGGGTTTTCGATTGATGGCCAAGGTGGGTGGCGTGGTCCCGGTCTGTTATGGCGTGCTGCCGGGGAACAGGTCCCGGGCCAGCCTCTCAACCTTGCGGGGTTTTGCTGTGGCCCCCAGTCCTATCATGCAGGGAAAGCCCCGCCAAGCGAGGTTGGTTGCAGGCAGGACGGTCCGGTTACGGATACAGGCGTTTGGTTGTCCACGTTCCGTCGCTTTCGGCTGTGTACACGATGCGGTCGTGCAGGCGGAAAGGGCGGTCACGCCAGAATTCAATCTGTGCCGGCACAACCCGGAACCCCGACCAGTAGGGGGGGCGGGGTATGTCTCCAAAGCCGAATTTGAGGCCGTATGTGGCGATGCGTTTCTCCAGCTCGAAACGGCTGCCAAGCGGGCGGGACTGTGAAGAAGCCCAGGCCCCGATCCGCGAATCCCGCGGGCGGGAGGCGAAATAGGCATCGGCCTCGGCCTCGCTGACGGTTTCTACGTGCCCTTCCACGCGGATTTGCGCCCGCAGGGACTTCCAGTGCAGGCACAGGGCTGCGCGGGGGTTTTCCTGCAGGTCCGTACCCTTGTGGCTTTCCCGGTTGGTGTAGAACACAAAGCCCTGGTGATCGAAAGACTTGAGCAGCACCATGCGCGAGGACGGGTGCCCCTGTGCATTGCACGTGGCCAGGTTCATGGCATTCGGGTCGTTGGGTTCGGATGCTTCCGCAGCTTTCAGCCACTGGCCGAACTGGACGATGGGGTTGGCGTTCTCGTCAAGGGAAGTGCTGCTCATGGTGGGGCAATCCTGCTGGGCATGCTGCGGGTCTTGTGCCGTTTCCGGGCGCATTGCTCCCCCACCATAACGCCTGTTGTTTCCGGTTCCCAGAAAAACAGGATGTATGCAATGGATGGGTTTGTATTGTCCGTGTTCTTGTGCAGGGCTTGCGGTTCTGTCAGCCTGCTCCCACTATAAGGGGTGGGCGTGTATGGGCAGGCTGTGACGGCTTCCGGAATCCGGGCCTGCCGCTTTCCGGTTCCACGGAGTGATGGTGCATGCAGGATCCCTATGTTGTTTTGGGGGTACCCCGAACGGCAACGAGTGCCGAGATCAAGAAGGCATACCGTGCCCTGGCCCGCACGGTGCACCCCGACTGCAACCCTTGCGATGACGGGGCCGGGGAGCGTTTCCGCGATGTTACGGCGGCCTATGACCTGTTGTCGGATCCACGGCGCCGTGCCCGTTTTGACCGGGGCGAGATCAATGCCGATGGCAGCGAGCGGGCCTCTTCTTTCCGCTATGCCAGGGGGACAGCCGGACGGTCGCCATGGGGATACGGCCATGAGGACGATGGAGCCTCTGATGATGACCTGTTTGCCGATCTGTTGCGCCGGACCGGGTATCAGCACCGCGGCGCATCGCGGCCCGGATCGGATGTGCGCTATACGCTGTCTGTAACGTTCGAGGAAGCGGCTCTGGGTGGGGTCAAGCGTATCACCCTGGCTTCGGGCAGGGCGCTGGATGTGAAGGTTCCTGCAGGCTGCGAGACAGGCGCTGTTTTGCGTCTGAAAGACATGGGGCTTCCGGGAGCCGGCGACGGTCAGCCCGGTGATGCCCTGGTGGAGGTGACTGTGCAGGATCACCCCCTGTTCCGGCGTGATGGTCTGAATGTGCTGGCCGATATTCCGGTATCCCTGTCCCAGGCTGTCTTGGGCGCGCGGGTGACGGTGCCGACGGTTGACGGGCTTGTGCAGCTTGTGATTCCGTCCGGATCCAACACAGGAACCCAGTTGCGTCTGAAGGGGAAAGGGATTGTCCGTTCCGGTTCCGGAAGCGGGCGTGGCGACCAGATTTGCCGGTTGATGATTGTGCTGGAAGATCCATCGGACCCGGTTCTGAAGGACTTTCTGCAAAATGCCGGCGTTGCGCAGGGGCTATAGAATCGGGTCCAGTATGGCCTGGTGTCTGTGCAGAAACGACGTTTTCGGGCCTGCCTTCCAGGATGGTGTCAGTCTGTGTCGTGAATGTTGGCTCCCAGCCTCTTGTTTTATCAGGCTCTTGGGCATGATGGCAGCCGGCTTTGGTTCTGCGCCGGTATTCCGGTCTGTGCGGGGATGATTGTCGGCGCCCTGCCTCTGTGTGATGATCCCTGCATTCCGGCCTTGTGCCTGGGGCTTGTTTCCCGGAGAGAGACCTTGAGCGCAGAACGACAGAATGAATCCGCCTTTGTTGACGGAGTCTTCCATGACCTTCTGGGGCTTCTGGAAGATACCCGGTCTTGGATCACTGATTCGGACCAGCAGAAAAAAGAGAGCGCTTCCTTGCCGCCGGAAGCCCGTATCGGGCTGACCCGTGACCTGTCTACCTTGACCAGCCGGGCAACGGCGGCCATGTCGGTGGTTCTGCTGTACAAGGCCCTGGACGAGGATGCCTCGCAGATCAAGGATCCGGGCGGCCAGCTGGACGAGCTGTATGCCGAGGTGGCACGCGGTGTCGGGTCTCCCGGCAAAACGACAACGCCGAAGTTGGCAGATCTTATGGTGCGGGCCCAGGATGTTCTGGGATCTGTATCCGAGGTGCGCCGGATGATCCTGTCGCAGATCAATGCCCCGCGTCACTGACCGTGCGGGATGGAGAGGGTGACGGTGTGATCGTGTCGGCCAAGTTTCCTTCCTGTTGGGTACTGTTCATGGTCAGGTGCGCCCGCATGGCATAAAGCGGGATCTGTCGATACAGGGGGATAACGGGTGCCTCTGCGTCAAGGATGACCTGTATTTCTGCCAGTCGCGTGCCCTTATCTCCGGCGTTTCCTGTTTCCGCAGCCGCTGCCAGCAGTCTGTCCATACGTGGATTCTGCCACCCTGTCCGGTTCATCTTTTGTGTGCTGCCGAGAAGTGAAGAGGCAGGATGCATGGGGGTCCGGATATCCAGGGCTATTCCCAGCAACATCAATGAATAGTCCCCATTCCCGGCGGCCCGGTAGAACCGTTCCGGATCAACGGGTTCTATGACAACTGTTACCCCGATCCGGCTGAGTTGCAGGGCTATGGTGTTGGCAATTTCAAGCGCGGATACATAGCGGTCTTCCGGCATATGCAGGGTAACCGTGAAGCCGCCTTCCCAGCCGGCCTCGCGCAGGAGCTCCCTGGCTTGCTCCGGCTCTGACCGAAGCTGTGTCGGATGTACGGAAGTGGGCAGGGGGCTGTCGGTTGGTTCCGCGAAGCCGCACAGACTGTCTTCTGCCAGGGTCTGGCGGTCAATTGCCAGTGAAATGGCCCGTCGAACCCGTGGGTCATGCAGCGGGTTCTTGTTGGTACTCCGGTTTCCGGTTTTCAGGACAAACGGGCTGTGGCGCTTGCGGGTGTCAGGGGCCAGAAACAGGAGTTGGTCGGGTTTCAGGCTGGTGACCGTATAGGCGGGATTACGGACCAGACGGCTTGCATCAGCAGGAGGAAGTTGTTCGATAATATCAACATGCCCGGCAATCAGGGCAGTAACCCGAAGGGCATCATCGGGTATGACGCGCAGGATAACGGTATCCCATTGTGGTGGCGGTCCATGGTAGCTGGTGGAAGCCCGCAGAATGATTTCCTGCTTCTGGCGATCGAATTGCTGGATCTGATAGGGCCCGCTTCCTGTTTTTTGCAGCAGTTGGTCAAAGTCAGCCCGGCTGGCCATAACAGCCTTGGCCGGTATGATCTTCAGAATACTCAGCCGGTATGGAAGATCCGGAATGGGGTCTGTTGTGTGAATGCGCAGGACATGGGGTGACAGGATCTCTGTCCGCGCAATGGCAGACAGGTAATCGCCGAAGGATACCGGGCTGTCGCGCACCGACCGGGCCCGTTGGATGGATGATGCCACGTCATGTGCCCGCAAGTGTGACCCATCGTGAAACCTGACGCCTTTCCTGAGGGTGAAATCCCATGTATTCGGTGCTGGCTGTGCCCACTTTACGGCCAGGGATGGAGCAAGGCGCCCATCCTGATCGCGTGTGATCAGGGTATCGTAGATGTGTGAGAGCAGCAGGATATCAGGCATGTAGACATGGCGGTGCGGGTCCGCCGATATGATTTCCGAAGCGAGGGCAATGCGCAGGGTTTTTTCCGACAGGTTGCGTGCGTACGCCGCGCTGTGGCTTGCCAGGACCAAGGCTATCACCGCGAGGATGGCTCCCCTTTTCCATATCTTCTTCTGCAGGTTTTCGGGCTGTTGTGTCATTGTGCACCTGTTCCTGACGCGATCATTATGGCCGTTGGTGTTGCATGCCGGGGCTTGTGTCAATGATAGATCCGGAGACCGGATAGCGCCTGCAGACTCCATGTGGCTGTTGCGGTATGGACTGTGGAAGGATGGTCAAGAAGCTGATAAAGTGCAACAATTCAAGTCAGTTTCGGGCCTGTTTGTTGACAGGATGTCTGGGGTTTGGCTGTACCCCGTAAGCAGGGTGTGACATGTTCCCGTCTTCGGCTTCGCCTGCCTTTCCCTTGAAGGGGATGAGCCTTCGTTCCGTTGTTATGGTCGCCAGCATTGTGATGCTGGTGACGGTTGCCGGTGCGTCGCTGGCTATTCTTCTAGCCTTCAGCCGTACCATATCCTTGGCTGAAGAAACAGAGGGGCGTATTATCCCGGAAGTTCTGGGGCAACAGACACTGGCTGTACTGGCGGCGGAACTGGCCAGAACAGCCGAAGTGGTTCTGGGAACCAATGATCCTGTCCGTCGCGACAAGGCTTTGCTGACGGCAGAAAGAACGGCTGTCCGTTTTGCTCCCCTTGCCGGCGTGGACAGTATGGCTTGTCTGGATACAGCGCTGTCTGCCATTCGGCGCAGTGCCTATCTGCGTGATCTTGCCGATACATTGGCGGTGCAACGGGTTGGTATTCAGGTGCGGCTGGTCGAAGTCATCATTCCTGTCCGCCCTGTCAATGCCCTCTGGTCACAGATCATGCTGGAACTGCAGTCATTGTTGGCCCGTGTGGAGGCCGAGCAGGACATGGACCGGCTGCAAGCTCTTCAGGTTCATATTTCTGCCGCCCGCAACCGTCTGCTTGCTCTCTACAAAGGGTCTTCTCCATGTCTGGAATGTCCTGAAATTGCCGCCAGTCTGCTGCAGGATATCCTGTCGGTGGTTGATCTGCGCCGCGAACAGCTGGCGGTCCTGGTGCAGGCTGACAAGGAGGCCAGCCAGACGCGTGTGTCGCTGGAGCATATGACGGCAAATCTGTCCAGGACGGCTGCAAACACGGTCCGGAACAGTGCTGCGGCGATTGTCGAGGCTGGATGGCAGGGCATCATCATGGGCTCTGTTCTGGTGTGTGGATCCTTGGTTCTGATCCTTGTGGGCGGACTTTTGTTGCTGCGGCATGTTGTGCGACCGGCTGTTCGTGCCCGTGAAGCCCTGGATGCGATTTACAGCGGGGATCCTCTTCCCATGCAGGAACCGGCATCACTGAAAGAGTTCCAGGTGATTGGGGAGGCGGTTCAACGTTTGTCCTGTGCCCTGGGGAATTTGAAGGACAGCGAGCAGAATGCCCTGCGTGGCCGACAGCAGCTGGAATATCTGCTGGATATTTCGCCCGCCCCTTTCATGCTGGTTGATCTGACCTCGGGTCTTGTTTCCCGCGTTAATGCTGCTGCTGCCGACCTGTTCGGGATCCGGTGCGATGGCTTGTCCGGTGTAATGGCCGAGGATTTGTGGGTCAGTCACGAAGCGGTCTCGGATGTGTTGTCCCGTTTACGTAACAATGACGCGGTGGAGCGTCTGGACATGCAGTTCCGTCGTGTTGCGGCGCCACCGTTCTGGGCCTTGGTATCCGCCCGTACCGGTGCGCTGGATGGTCGTGCCATTGCGTTGGTCGGCTTGGCAGACATTACGGATCGCAAGCATTATGAAAATCGTTTGCGTTTGTTGATCGATGATCTGGAACGTTCAAACCGCGAACTGGAACAGTTTGCCCACAGCATTGCCCATGACTTGCAGGATCCTTTGCGTGCGATGGTCAATGGCCTGCAGCAGATTGGCCACAGGGCCGGTGATCTGCTTGATGAGTCATTCCGCAGCGACATGGGGCGTGTTGCCGAGGGCGGGCGGCGCATGGAGCGCATGATTGCAGAGCTTCTCGACTATTCCCGGATTGGCTGTGGTGGCGCATGCGAGCCCGTACCCCTGTGGGATGTGGTTGCACGGGTTTCCAGGGGACTTGGACCGGTTCTTGAGGAGTGTGGGGCCGTACTGTCCGTTGATGGTCGCCTGCCGTCGGTTGCTGCACATCCCGAGCCTGTGGCCGGGCTGTTCCGTAATGTGCTGTTTCATATTCTCGACAGCCGGGATCCGCAGCATGCGCTGAAGATTGTGATCCGTGTTTTGCAGGCCGGGGCTTTCTGTGAATGTGTTGTTGCCTACAACGGGCATGCTGCGCCGATCAGTACGCATCATGATGTGGCTCCACATGGCGATGACACCCGCCCTGTGGTGACAGCCGGTGGTATCGGGCTGTCGCTGTGCCGCCGTATCGTTGAAAACTATGGTGGCCGCTTGTGGATTGATCCGTCAGGTGGTCTGGGTCCGGATGGGCAGGACAGTGCCGTCCATTTTACGCTTCCATTGCACGATCCTGTTTCTGCCTCTGAGCCGCAGAGGGTGTTGCAAGAGGCAAGCCCCGGTTACCTGTCCCCTTAATTCGGTTGTTTCTCGGCCCAGCTGATCTTTTTGCGATAAATGGTGGACGGACTGATTTCCAGCAGCGCAGCGGCACGTGGGATGTTGCCCCCGCACACATGGATTGCGGACTCAATTGCCTCTTTCTCGATCAGCCACAGAGGCTTCAGATGATCCGGACCATTGCCTGCATCAGGATGGCCTGCATCGTGATTGTGCAGGATCGCTGCTTTCAGGGCACTGGATGTGGCGGCAACCGTATTGCCCAGAATGGCCAAGGCGGCTGGTCCGGGGTTTGCCTTTGCTTCAGCCTGTAGTTGCTCGGGGAGCATGTCCAGGGTCAGCTCTTCCCCCGTATGCAGGACAATGGCGCTGCGCAAAACGTTTTCAAGCTGTCGCACGTTCCCGGGCCAGTCATGTCCGGCAATCGCCAGGGCGGCCGGGCGGGCAATGCGGCGGAAGGGCTTGTTTTCCTCGGCCGCTAGGCGCAGCAGCAGGGCCTGGGCAATTTCCAGCGCATCGCCGTCCCGCTCCCGCAGGGGAGGCAGATGGATCGGGATAACGTGCAGGCGATAGTACAGGTCCTCGCGGAACCGTCCTTCCTCCACTTCTTTCAGGGGGTCGCGGTTGGTGGCGCAGATAACGCGAATATCAACCTTTTGCGCCTTGTCGGCCCCGACCTTCTGGACCATTCCCGTCTGGAGAAAGCGCAGCAGCTTTCCCTGAAGGTTGATGTCCATTTCCCCGATCTCGTCCAAGAACAGCGTGCCGCCGTCAGCCTGGCTTGCGGCACCGTCCCGGGTTGCGATGGCCCCGGTAAAGGCCCCTTTCAGGTGTCCGAACAGCTCGCTTTCCATCAGGTCCCGGGGGATGGCGGCACAGTTGACAGCAACAAACGGCCCGTTGCGGCGCGGGCTGGCCCTGTGAATGGCTTCCGCGCAGAGTTCCTTGCCGGTGCCGCTTTCGCCGGTGATAAAGACGGTGGCGCGTGACGGGGCTGCGGCCTCGATCATCCGGTATACGCCCCGGATGGCGGCCGATGACCCAATAAATCCACCCCATTGCCCCGGTGGTTCAGGCTGGAGCTGTTCGGTCAGCTGCTCGACCTTTGTGCTGAGCTTTTGTTTGGCAATGACATTGCCGACCGTAACCTGCAGGCGTTCGGGTGGAAAAGGTTTGACCAGGAAGTCGTCGGCCCCGGCCTGGAGAGCCTCGACAGCCAGACGAACCGAGGCCTGTGACGTTACAACCACGACACCGCATGGCATGCCGTTGCCGCGAATATGGCGCAGGATTTCAAGCCCGTTCATATCCGGGAGGTTGACATCCAGAACCACGGCATCCGGCGGGGATTGTGACAGGATATCCATGGCCTGCCTGCCGGTTTCGGCCGCACGGGTTTCCCATGCCGCAAGATCACCGGCATAGCGTTCCGCCATCAGGGGATCATCTTCAACGATGAGTATCCCGGCTTTCATGGATATGCGGTCGCCCCCCGGTCCCCCGTTCAGTCCCACCTGTTACGCTATATCAGTGACGGTCGCTTCGCAACCGGGGTTGCTGTTTTCCTGTATCTGGTCCTTGCGATACCCTTGGGTATACAACAGCCCGGTCAGGTCGCAGTAATCCAGCCGGAACGCCGTGCTGCTGTGGACCAAGGGCTTTGCCCGCCAGGCAATGCCAAGGCCGGCGGCTTTCAGCATGGGAATGTCGTTGGCGCCATCCCCGATTGCCGCCGTGGCGCTGAGGGGGATGTGCCGTGCGCCGGCGCGTTCCATCAGCAGGCGGAGCTTGGTTCCCTGATTCAGGATCGGGTACGCGACGGTTCCGGCCAGGGTTTGCCCGTTCAGCTCAAGGGTATTGCCCTGGTGTTCGTCAAAGCCACAGGTCCGGGCAACCCGTTCTGTGAAGAACGTGAATCCCCCGGAAGCCAGAAGGCAATAAGCCCCGTGGGCCCGCATGGTTTGTACCAGTGTGCGGGCACCCGGAGTCAGGGTGATGGCCTGCCATGTCTGTTCCAGCGTGCTGACCGGCAGGCCGCGCAGCATGGCCACGCGTTCCTCCAGGGCGGCCTCGAAATCCAGTTCGCCCCGCATGGCTTTGGCCGTGATGGCCGTGATCCTGTCTTGGACCCCGGCAAAGGCGGCCAGATCATCCAGCGTTTCCCCGGTAATGATGGTGGAGTCCATGTCGGCGACCAGAAGCATCTTGCGGCGGTGTTCCGTGCGCTGGCTGATGCAGTCAAGCTGGTACCCCTGCAGGACGTGGCGAACAGCGGCATCGGCCAGGCTGGGGTCGATGGCGCTAAAGGGAATGTCGCACGCTTCTTCCTTTGCCAGCCATTCCGGGCGCCCGGTTTCGGCATGGCGGCTGCGCAGGGCGGCACGCGCGGTGTTTACCATGTCCGGGCTCAACTGACCGGCTTCGGGGGCGATGAGTGTCAGCACACAATCCATTTTTGGCAGCCCTTGCAAGGAAGAGAACAGGCGGTCAGAATGCCGGCGCGGAAGCCGGGGTTTTTGCCCCGGTATGTCATCCGGATACAGGTATTACGGGGCAGGAAAGACAGTTGGCAAGGGTAATTAATGCATTGGGCCACGTGCAGCGTGACAGGGCCGTGGTGGTGGTGGCCGGGCCAACAGCCAGCGGTAAGTCTGCCTTGGCCCTGGATCTGGCCCATCGCTTTGGTGGCTGCGTTATCAATGCGGATTCCATGCAGGTGTACCGCGAACTGTGCGTGGTCACGGCCCGCCCGACTGTGGAGGATGAGCAAAGCGTTCCCCACAGCCTGTATGGTGTGCTTGGTGGGGACGAAGTGTGTTCGGCAGCGCGCTGGGCTGATATGGCGGCGCAGGATATTGCCCGATGCCGGGAGCAGGGCGTCCTGCCCGTTGTCACTGGCGGGACGGGTTTGTACCTGCGTGCCTTGGTGTATGGGTTGTCGCCGATACCAGATGTTCCATGGGATGTGCGGGTGCAGGCACGGGCGCTGATGGACGACATCGGGAATGTTGCCTTTCATGCCCTGCTGACAGAGCGGGATCCCGTAACAGCGGCCCGTCTGTCGGTGGGGGATACCCAGAGACAGATCCGGGCGCTGGAGGTTCTGGAGGCAACCGGACGGTCCATCACCGCATGGCAGAAAGAACCGCCGGTGCCGGTTGTTGATGCGGATGTCCTGACCATCATTCTGGATCCGGCACGTCCGTGGCTCTACCAGCGTTGTGACCTGCGTTTTGTGCAGATGATGCAACAGGGGGCACGCGACGAGGTGCGGGCCCTGGATGCCATGGAGCTGCCTGCCGATGCCCCGGTCCTGAAGGCACTGGGTGTGCCGGAACTGCGGGCGTTGTTGCATGAGGTAATGTCGGAAGAAGCCGCGATTGATGCAGCCCAACAGGCAACCCGCAACTTTGCCAAGCGGCAGGTTACCTGGTTCCGGCATCAATTGCCGGCAACCCTGCGCCTGTCGGGGGAGGATTCCCGACAGTGGTGCGAGCAGGCTGCAGCTCTGTTAGCCGGGCTGTGACCCGGGGTGGAATCAAGGTTGGCTCTGGAGGGTTGCCGCGGGATCCAGCGATGGCCGGCAGCTCAGCAACAGGGCCAGAACAACGCAAGCCAGCGCCGCCGCAAGGGGGGCGCCGGGGCTGATATTGGCCATGGCTCCGAAAGAGAATGCCGAGAAGCCGGCGCTGAAGGCCGCAATTGCCGCAGCAAGCCCCATGATGGAGCCTTGCCGGTCTGCATCGAAGCTGGCGGACAGGCGTGCCATCAGCCCGCTGTAGGACAGGCCGAAGCCACAGGCCCCGATGGTGGCCAGAGCATACTGTGCATAGGGGTGGGAGACAAACAGAGCCCCCCCGATACACAGGGCCATGAGGAACAGGGCCAGTGAGACCATGGTGGCAGGCTTCATGTATTTCAGGGCCAAGCCCACCAGAACCAGAAAAGACACGGCCAGGCCGAAACCGGCCCAGGCAACCAGATGACTGACCGTCTGTGGGTCAAAGTTCCGCTCCAGGGTGACAAACAGACCAATGAACTGGAAAAAGGTGTTCCACCCCACCAGCATGAACAGCAGCAGGATACAGCAGGTGCGGGCGCTGTCGGAACGGAAGGCATCGGCAAGGGTGCGAACCGGGTTCTGGTAGGGTACACGGTCGGATCCTGTATGGCTGCTGTCCCTGAAGGTCAGCAGCAGGGCCAGCAGGTTGATCACAGACAGGACGGCAACAAACACAAACGGCGTTGTCAGGCTGAACCAGGGCGTAATATCCGGATTGCTCAACCACCCGCCAACCAGTGGGCCAATCACATACCCCAGGGAAACTGCAAACATGATGTAGCCGATAAAGCGGGCGCGGTGATCCGGTTCGGTGACATCAATAATGGCAGCCTGGGCAACCGGCAGGCTGCCGGAGAAAAACCCACCGACCAGTCGCCCGCCAATGAACAGCCACACGCTTTTCAGCATGATGGCAAAGGTCATCAGGCTATAGCTGGCTGCCAGACCGGCCAGGCAGATCAGCAGGGTCTTTTTGCGTCCCAGGCTGTCTGACAGTGAGCCAAGCAGGGGGGAGCCAAAAAACATGGCCAAGGAAAAGGCACCCAGAGCCACGCCATACAGGATATTGCGATAGTGTTCGGTTCCGGAGGCCATCAACCCGATATCCGGGTTATGGACTATGGGGGTCAGCATCGGGATGATCAGGCTGGCCCCCAGGCTGTCGATGAAAATGACGAGATAGATTCCCGCCAGGCTGAGTATGGTCTTATGCCCCAAAACAGGCCCCCTTGTGCTGGTGTTTAAGGTCGCAGACGCATGTCCGTGCACACGTCATGCTTTCAGGATCAGGATACTGTCTGTCCCTCCCGGTCCCGGACCTGCCGGAAGGCAAACCCCAAGGCCAGCCAGCTGAATGTCATGGCCATCACCTGCAGGATACCGGCCAGCATTCCAGCTAGGACTGAGTCCGGTTCGGTGACCTGAAGGGCAAACCATGGCAGGTGTACCGGCGTGCAGGCCAGTCCCAGCAGAAACAGCTTCAGGACTATGCCATCCGATGCGCGCCAGCTGACCCTGGCCGGGGCCGGCAGGTCCAGCGCAGCCGCAACCGGTGCCAGGCTGAGACGCAGGGCAACCCATGCTCCGCCAGCTACAGCCAGGGCAAGCAGAACGCCCATTGCGGGGCCTGCGTTGGTGGATCCTGCTCCTATGGCTCCAAATACAGCCAGGCTGACGAAGAAGGGGGCGGCAACCAACATGTTCATCACCAGAACCACCAGTTCCCGTCTGCCCAGATGCCAGGCTGCGCGACCGGGATTTTCCAGGTCATCGGGCCCCAGGACAGCCAAGCGTGCCATATTGGCGCTGAGTGTGATCCCCAGCCACAGTTCCAGGAGGCTTGGGATTACAAGCGCCGGGTGTTCCTGTCCAAGGCTGAACCGCATTCCAGCCGACAGGGTCGCGACAGCCAGTGCCGGCAGCATCAGGTGCGCCAGAAGGTTCGGGACGTGGGCAATCGCCTGGAGGGTATGACGCAAGGCAAGTGTGATGGACAAGGCAGTCATGTGATAAACCGGTGCATGGTATTAAGTCATATTTGTCAGAAGGGTGTCGGATCCCTGTGCGGCATCGGCAGAGGCGAAAACGTAGGGCATGATAACCTGTGAACAAGCTTGTTCAGCAAATATACGACGGCACTGTGGAGGATATTGGTGTGGAAAGCGAGAAAAAGAATGATCCGCTGCATCGTTTCCCCTTGAACTTCACCGTGCGGCAGAAGATAAACACACGGTCACCTGTTGTTTGGGCGAACAGGCAGCGGTGATGCGGCAGCGATGCGCAACAGCGTGTGCAGCAATGTCGCAAACGTTCGGGAAAAGCAGGCCCCGCCGTTGGGTGCTGGCGTTTCCGGATGGTCGATACAAAAGATTGTTCCGCCGTTTCCGGCGCCAGGCAACGACCCCGTTTAGGACGAGTGAGGCAAGATGCTTTCTAGGATGACCGGCTGGCTCTCCGCCGATATGGCTATTGATCTTGGTACCGCCAACACACTGGTGTACGTCAAGGGGCGCGGTATCGTTCTGAATGAACCATCGGTGGTTGCCATCGCCGAGGTCAAGGGCAAGAAGCAGGTTCTGGCCGTCGGGGACGAGGCCAAGCAGATGCTGGGCCGCACGCCGGGCAATATCCAGGCCATACGTCCCTTGCGCGATGGTGTCATCGCCGACTTTGAAGTCGCCGAGGAGATGATCAAGCACTTCATCCGCAAAGTGCATAACCGTCGTTCTTTTGCCAGCCCGATGGTTATCATCTGCGTTCCGTCCGGGTCAACGGCTGTCGAGCGACGCGCGATCCAGGAATCAGCCGAAGCTGCCGGTGCCCGCAGGGTCTATCTGATCGAGGAGCCGATGGCTGCCGCGATCGGTGCCGGGCTTCCCGTGACCGAGCCGACAGGGTCGATGGTGGTTGACATCGGTGGCGGAACCACCGAAGTGGCCGTGCTGTCACTGGGTGGAATCGTCTATGCCCGCAGCGTTCGTGTCGGTGGCGACAAAATGGACGAGGCGATCATCGCCTACATCCGGCGCAATCATAATCTGCTTGTTGGCGAAGGATCGGCGGAGCGCATCAAGAAAGATATCGGGTGTGCCTGCCCCCCTTATGAGGGTGAGGGACGTACCATCGAGATCAAGGGGCGTGACCTGATGAACGGTGTCCCGAAAGAGCTGGTTATTTCGGAGCGGCAAATCGCGGAAAGCCTTGCTGAGCCTGTTGCCAATATTGTGGAGGCAGTCAAGGTTGCGCTGGAGCACACGGCTCCGGAACTGGCTGCGGACATCGTTGAAAAAGGCATTGTCCTGACCGGCGGTGGTGCCCTTCTGAAGAACCTGGACTATGTGTTGCGTGTGTCCACCGGGCTGCCGGTTTCCATTGCCGACGATCCCTTGTCGTGTGTTGCCTTGGGAACAGGACGGGCCCTGGAGGAGCTGAAGAAGCTGCGCAACGTGTTGACGTCGATGTACTGAGCGCTCTGGTCGTGCTATTCCGGGAAGCTGTGCTATACTTCCACAGTCTGCCGGCAACACAAACAGGGGCTGACCGAACGTGAAGCAATCTGCGCCGACGTCAACACGGCTGAGCCATCTGCGCACCTTGTTCGGGCGTTTTGCCTTTGTCGTTCTGGTGATCCTGTCGTTTGCCCTGATGCTTGTCGGCAAGGCGGATACGGTTGCTGTCCGCAGTGTCAGGATCTGGGTAGCCGATGCCTTGGTTCCGGTTATGGATGTGATGTCCCAGCCTGCGTCCTTTATCACGGCTGTGACCGCCAATATCCGCGAATTGGCTGCCATTCGGGAAGAAAACGCCCGCTTGCGCGACGAGAATGCGCGTTTGTTGCGCTGGCAGACAGCAGCCAGGGTATTGGAGACAGAAAACGAATCCTTGCGCCAGCTGATGCATTTTGTTCCCGGTCCCCAGGCAACATTTGTATCCGCACGCGTTGTGGCTGATACTGGCGGTGCTTTTGCGCACTCTGTCCTGGTAACGGCCGGTGCCCGCGAATTAGTTTCCAAGGGGCATGCCGTTGTTTCCGGTGAGGGATTGGTCGGTCGTGTAATCGAAACAGGGCGGCGTGCTTCGCGCGTTTTGCTTCTGACCGATATCAACAGTCGGATTCCCGTTGCGATCGGCAATGCCCGGCAGCGTGCTATACTGGCCGGCGATAATACCGACCGACCGCGGCTGATGTTTTCCCGCGGGCAGATGGCGGTGGTGCCAGGGGATCGTGTGGCCACATCAGGCGTGGCCGGTGTTTTTCCGCCGGGTTTGCCGGTAGGTGTTGTGGCATCTGTCAACGATGGCGAGATCCGCATCAAGCCTTATTACCAGCGTGACCGTCTGGAGTATGTCCGGGTGGTTGACTATGGTGTATCCGATGTCATCAGTGACCTTGCCTCGCCATCCATTGACGGTGCGGCGGGGGAATCCCGGACGGAAAAGAACCGCTGAGGGGCGCGGAGGAGCGACATGCAGCCATCCCTGTTGCAAAGGCTGGATATACTTGCCCGGCACCAGTTGCCGTTTTTTCTGTGTCTTGCCCTGATGCTGGTTGAGGCCACGCCCACGCATGTGCCCGGCTTTGCCAGTATATCGCCAATGCTGACCCTGGTCGGCATTTATTACTGGGGTGTCCAGCGGCCGGATATCACCGGATACGGCACGGCTTTCTTTGTTGGCCTTCTGGAAGATATTCTGGGTGCAACGCCTCTGGGGGTTGGTTCCCTGACCCTGCTGCTGTCGCTGATGATCGTGCTGACCCAGGAACGCTTCTTCCGCAATCGGTCTTTTATCGTAACGTGGTGGGCTTTTCTGGTGGTTGCGGCTTTTGCCACGGTTGTGCGGTGGGCCCTTTCCGGTCTTGCCCAGGGCATGGTGTCTGATCCGCCGCTGGCGCTGGCAACGTTCTTTATGACTGTCACCTTTTATCCTCTGGTCGCATGGATTTTCGGGCGGCTGCAGATGGCTTTTCTGCGGGAGGTCTGAGTGGCTTCAAGTACACTGGGCGGAGCGCGCAGGGAACAGGATCTGACCCGGCTGTTTACGCGTCGGATCGCTGTTCTGGGGGCTGGCAAGGCTGCCCTTTTGGCAACGCTGGTCGGGCGGATGTATTTTCTTCAGGTGGTCGAGGCCGAGAAATATGCCACCCTGGCCGAAGAAAACCGCATCAACCTGCGTTTGCTTCCTCCTCCCCGTGGCCAGATTGTTGATCGGTTCGGCGTGCCCATGGCTGTGAACCAGCAGAACTTCCGGGCCCTGATCATTTCTGAACAAACACCGGACCTGTCCGGAACCCTGGAACGTTTCGGTCGGATCGTGCCGTTGGGTGAGGGGGACAAGACAAGGGTTCTGCGCGAAGTACGCCGCAAGCGCCGGTTTGTACCGGTGCCGGTTCGTGAAAACCTGACCTGGGAGGAAATGGCCCGGATCCAGGTCAATGCGCCGGACTTGCCCGGTGTTTTCATCGACGAAGGTTTGGCGCGTTACTACCCTTTTGGTGCCGAGGCCTCGCATGTCCTGGGTTATGTTGCGGCTGTCTCGGAAGAGGATCTTGTCGGCTCCGAGGATCCTCTGCTTGATCTGCCCGGTTTCCGGATCGGAAAGGCCGGACTCGAACGCCAGTTTGATCGTGCCCTGCGTGGAACAGGCGGTACCTTGCAGGTGGAGGTGAACGCTGTTGGCCGTGTTATCCGTGAACTGGCGCGGGTTGATGGCCAGACCGGGTCAGAACTGGCCCTGAGCATTGACTCCAGAATTCAGGACTTTGCCTGCAAGGCGATCGGGGATGAAAGCGGGACGGTCGTTGTGATGGATGTCATGACCGGAGAGCTTCTGGCCCTGGCATCACAGCCCGGGTATGACCCCAATGCGTTCAGCCGGGGGCTTACGGCTGAAGAATGGAAAGCCTTGACCGGTAATCCCAAGGGGCCTTTGGCAAACAAGCCCATTGCCGGTCAGTATGCTCCGGGGTCGGTCTTCAAGATGATTGTCTTGCTGGCAGCCCTGGAAGCCGGTGTCATTCGCCCTGAGCAGACGGTGTACTGTCCGGGAAGTTTTACCTTGGGGACGGCCAAGTTTCATTGTTGGCGCAAGCAGGGGCATGGCCATGTTGATATGGTCGGGTCTGTTCGTCATTCCTGTGACGTGTACTTCTATGAAGTGGGGCGTCGTCTGGGGATTGACCGGATTGCCGACATGGCCCGTCGCTTTGGTCTTGGAACCCTGACCGGTATTGACCTGCCCGGGGAGAAACCCGGTCTGATACCGGACCGTGGCTGGAAACAGGCCGTCATGGGGGATGTCTGGCACCCGGGCGAGAGCGTGGTGGCTGCCATTGGCCAAGGGTATATAACCGCAACACCTCTCCAGCTTGCGATGATGACGGCCCGTATTGCCAACGGGGGATTGGCTGTCCATCCAACCCTGTCGCGGGTCACTGTGAACAGTCAGGGCAGCTTGGTGCCGCGTGTGCCGACGCCGGGGCCGGACATGGGTATTCCGGCGGCCCATATGCAGCTGGTTCAAAGGGCGATGTGGGAAGCTGTGAATGCCGATGGAGGAACCGCACGTCGGGCCAGGCTGCCGTCGGATCTTGGGGAAATGGCAGGCAAGACGGGGACAGCCCAGGTGCGGCGCATTTCGCGGGCGGAGCGGGAAACCGGCGTGATCAAGAATGAGCATCTGCCATGGGAACGCCGCGATCACGCGTTGTTTGTCTGTTATGCGCCGGTGTCCACGCCCCGTTATGCTGTGGCCGTTGTTATTGAACATGGCGGTGGGGGGGCTGCCACGGCGGCCCCGATTGCCCGTTCGGTCATGGCGGAAACCCTGCGCCTGGATCCGGCGCGTTCCGCACAGCCCGTAACCGCACAGGCCACATCGGTTCCCGAGGAATCGTTCCCGGTTGAACCGGACGAGATGCCCTCGCTTGATGTTGAAACCCAGAACGGGAGGGGCGGCTGATGTCCCTTGGTCTTTCCGGTACGCGCCGCCGGCGTGGCGACATGCCTGTAGGCGAAAAGCTGTGGCATGTCAGCTGGTCCCTGATCTTGCTGCTTGTCCTGCTGGCCTCTGTTGGTTTCATGATGCTGTATTCAGCCGCCGGAGGGGATTGGTCGCCTTGGGCGGATCGGCAGGTTGTTCGTTTCGGGGTTGGGCTGTTGTTCCTCCTGGCCTGTGCGGTGATCGATATTCGCCAGTTCATGCGTTATGCCTATGTAGCGTATGCTGTTGGTCTGATCCTGCTGGTCGGGGTGGAGGTGCGCGGCGAGATCGGTATGGGGGCGCAGCGCTGGATTGATCTGGGGGTCTTCCAGATCCAGCCTTCAGAAATCATGAAGATTGCGGTTATTCTGTGTCTGGCCCGGTATTTCCATGGCGCAGATCACGATGAGGTGCGCAGCCTGACCTTTCTTGTGCCCCCGGTACTGATCGTTGCGGCGCCGGTGGTTCTGGTTCTCAAGCAACCCGATCTGGGGACCGCCCTTCTGTTGATGATGGGCGCGGTTGCGCTTTTGTTTGCGGCTGGGGTACGGATCTGGATCTTTATTGTTGGCGGTGTATCAGGGGTGGCCTTCATTCCTGTCGCCTGGAGCATGTTGCGCGATTACCAGAAAAACCGTGTCCTGACGTTTCTCGATCCTTCGCGTGATCCCCTCGGGGCGGGTTATCACATTACCCAGTCCAAGATAGCCCTGGGGTCCGGGGGGGTGCTGGGAAAGGGGTACATGCAGGGAACCCAGAGCCATTTGAACTTTCTGCCCGAGCATCAGACAGACTTTATCTTTACCATGCTGGGTGAAGAGTTCGGCATGCTGGGGGGTATGGGGCTTCTGGGGCTTTATATCCTGGTTATTGCTTATGGATACGCCATTGCCCTGCGTTGCCGCCATCAGTTTGGGCGGCTGGTGGCCATAGGCATTGTGTGCAACTTCTTCTTATACATTTTCATCAACACCGCCATGGTGATGGGGCTGATTCCGGTGGTCGGGGTCCCCTTGCCCCTGATTTCCTATGGCGGTACGGCCATGATTACCCTGATGCTGGGGTTTGGTATTTTGATGAGTGTGCATGTGCACCGCGATGTTCATATCGGTCGCGGCGGTGCCTTTGATGATGGGTAGGGTCTGGCTGATAGAGCGCGTGAATGGCAGGGACGTATTTTTCTCTTGTCATCCCATAGGGTGAGGGCTATAAAACGCCCCTCTCCGACAGGGGGAGGTTTTCGCGGTTCTTCCGTAAAAACAATCTATTGGGTGCATAGCTCAGTTGGTAGAGCAGCTGACTCTTAATCAGCGGGTCCAAGGTTCGAGTCCTTGTGCACCCACCAATATAAAAAACCCGGCCTAGAAGGCCGGGTTTTTTATTTTTTCTAGGTCTTGCTCATGTAGATGGCTTGATGGACGATGCCGATGTCGGCGTTATGCTTGATTATGCAGCCAACGTGATACAAGTGGGCGGGGGAGAACTGCCCAGCGATAGCTGTTCCGTGCTTGCCGGATGGATTCGGCGTTTGCGCCCGGAGCGTGAGGCTGTCGACAGTGCACTGCGTTCCCTTGCTGCTGATGCTGTAGCCTGCCGGACCCTTCTGCGTTTTGCGGTTCGTTTGATGGACGCTGATGGTATCCAGAACCCTGCGGAATTCGATCTTGTTGTCGCTGTGCAGGATGTTCTTCGGTAGATGCATCTTTATAAGAATAGTCTGATAATCATGTACTTTATTGGTCATGCACGTATGTTATGCGGCAATAAACAGTTCTGTGTAATGTGTATGTATAATTCGTGATTATATTATTGTGGCGGTATGATGATGGACCTGTCTCCATTTTAAACTTATGGTTTCATCTCTTTTCTTTTGGAAGGGGGGTGCCATGCATACTATTGACCAAGATCGTTCTGTCCACGTTGTGTTAAGGGAGAGCGCTGATGTGTCAGGAAATGGGCTTGATGCCCTGCAGTCCCTGAGGTCTATGTTGTCTCCTTTGTCTTCTGTATTGGTGTTCAGTGGGCAGGATCCATTCCGGTATGGGGTCTGGTTTTCACGTGACGCGAACAACCTTGATATTTTTATTGATGCCGACGGAGACCTGCGTACCGTTGAAGCCCGTTACCGTTTGCCGGGTGTGAAAAGTGTATCGGCTGATGATCTTGGTCTGGTTCTGACAGCCGGCGATGGTCATTTGAATCTTGCTGAAGCGTCGTCCCCCGTTTCTGTGGACTGGCATGATCCATCCATGGCGTCCATCACGAGCGTTGATGGGGCTTTGCGCTTTCCCAATGTTCTGGATGCCAGCCACCAGATTCACCATGCTGTGGATTTGGTCGGTGGTCATGGCGATGACCTTCTGATCGGAAGCCCGCTTTCTCGTGATACCTTGCGTGGAGGGACAGGGGCAGACCGGATTGACGGTGGACTGGGTGCGTATGATGCGGCGTCTTATAGCGACAGGCAGGAACCGGTTCTGGCCGTCCTGATGGGGCCGCTGGAGAGCGTAGTCTTCGTTGGCGGGCGACCGGAAGATACCCTGAAGAATATCGAGAGTCTGGAAGGCGGGGATGGGTCCGATGTTCTGGTGGGCGATGATGAACCCAATTACCTGTGCGGAGGAAAGGGAGATGACACCCTGCGTGGGCGAGGCGGGAATGATGATCTGCACGGTGGCGAGGGAAAAGATCTGATCGATGGCGGTGAGGGGGACCGCGATACGGCAATCTACCGGGAGAAAAACGAGGCCGTGGTTGTCAATCTTGATAACGGAGCGGACACGATTGTTTACGTCGGGGGTGTTGCTGAAGATACGCTCCGTCATATCGAGTACGTTGAGGGTGGTGACGGTCACGACGTTTTGGTCGGTGACACCCGCCATAATATGTTCTGGGGCAACCGGGGAAATGATGTCCTGATGGGACGGGAGGGGAATGACCTGCTGGATGGCGGTGAAGGCAACGACGTTCTGGACGGGGGAGCCGGTGATGATACAGCGCTGTATACCCGGCGTGACACAGCTTCTGTGTATGTCCTGTTGAATGATTCCGGCGATGGTATTGTGTACGTCAACGGAGTTCACGAAGACCTCTTGCGCAGTGTTGAAAATATTGTCACGGGTGCGGGGCATGACCATCTGATCGGGAACAACCGTGACAATCAGTTGTCTGGTGGGGCCGGTCGTGACTTTTTGTTTGGCAGCTCCGGTAATGATGTTCTGGATGGGGGCCCCGATCGTGATGTTCTGGACGGGGGTGATGGATTTGATCGCGCCGTGTACAGTAACCGGGTGGAAAATGTTGCCGTGACCTTGAATGGCTCAACGCATGCTTATGTTCGTATTGGCGGAAGCATTGAGGACAGCTTGCGTAATGTCGAGCAGATTGAGACCGGGGACGGGAATGATCTCTTGACTGGTGATGGTAAAAGTAACTGGTTCCGTTCCCGGGGTGGAAAGGATGTTCTTCGGGGTGAGGGGGGGAGTGATACCTTGTATGGAGGAGATGGTGACGATGTTCTTGACGGAGGTCCGGGGCATGACTCTCTTTTCAGTGGCCAAGGCGCTGATAGCCTGACTGGTGGGTCCGGTGCTGATTTGTTTGGCTACTTTCGCTTGTGGGATATGCATGGGGATACGATAACAGATTTCAATCGTGCGCAGGGGGACCGGATTTGGCTGCACCACCAGTTTGATGCCAACCCTGACTTTGTCGGACAGCAGCCTTTCAGATTTTCTGATGCCGTGGCCACGCCGCATACATTCTGGTATCGCCTTGCAGATCAGGAAGCTGGGCTGATTTTGATTGCTGATATTGATGGTGATGTGGATACGTGGGAAGTGGTGGTGTCCATGCCAGGATTAGAATCTCTCCACCTATCTGATTTTATTATATAAAAATGGAATTCTCGTTATTTTTTCCATTTCGGATGCATGGTGCAGGGCTCTGTAGGAAGGGCCCTGTTTTTTGTTTGATACTGGGCCTACGCCGCGACGGTAGATGCACATATTTCTGTCCTTTTAATGACAAATTACCTGATTTTAATTGTCAAAATTACCTTGACTCTCCTTCTGGGTGTGATTGTCTATGTACGGTTCGTTATGGATGTTTTGCATATTGCGTGGAAGGATGTTGACGATGACTGTATCGGTGGAACATTCCGGTGTAGCCGGGCTGAATGCAGAAGGTGATGTGGCCCGTGACAAGCGGCATGTCATCATGGAGGGAACTCGTGATCTCAGCGATCAAGATCAGCGCGTTCTTGTACAGATCAAGGGGTTTGGTATTGTATCGCCCATCATTGTTGGTGATGAGCGCATTGGATCCATCCGCTACGACAAGAATGTTATTGGGGGATCTTCGGGTGACATTCTGAGGGGCGATGATCGTGACAATATTCTCAAGGGAATGGATGGAAGAGATATTCTGGTTGGTAATGGAGGCAATGATATCTTGGATGGAGGGCCAGGTGATGACTATCTCGTACCCGGTCCAGGGGCCGATGTCCTGACCGGTGGTACGGGATATGATGTGTTTGTATTCAACCGCCTGTCGCACAGCAAGGGTGATATTATCACGGACTTCAATCGGTCAGAATACGACGAGATTCATTTCTCGTTCGATCATTCTGTTAGCTATGCTGCATCGCAGCCAGGTTATGTCCAGGATCCTGAAAAGCCGATGCGCTTGCCTCTGAACGGGACCACTCCCGCACCAAACACCTTGTGGTACACGCCGTCAGAAAATGGTCGGGATGTAGTGCTTTATGGGGATAGCGACGGTGACATTTCCACGCATGAAGTCGAGATAACCCTTCAGGGTGTTGCCCACATTCAGGACTCTGACATCCAATTTAACTACTACACCTGAGAGTTCCTTCGGGCCTTGCCCTGATTTTTCCCACTTTTCCGCAAATCATTCCTGATGTGGCAGCTGTGCTGAAAATCAGGACGATGGTCTGCGCCCTGCCGGCAGGTCTTTGTGACCCTGTCATCGTTCACTCTACCTTGGGAGTTTCTCCAATGAGTTCATTTATGATCCGGAATATGTATGGCCTGAATGCACAGGATACAATTGATTATGCGGGTGAAAGCAGGTCTATTGTTGCTTCACTTGAGCAGTCCTATGTATCGATACAAGGGCGGCATTCCTCAGGGTGGGTAGATGGAGCCCGCAATGTCATCGGTGGGTCGGCGCCAGACAACATTCACGGTGATAGCCACAACAATGTTCTGGTTGGGCTTGGTGGCGATGACCTGCTAGGTGGTGGTAAAGGTGACGACACCTTGGTCGGTGGTTCGGGCAATGATTTCCTGATCGGAGGAAAAGGCGCCGATACCATTACGGGTGGTCCGGGTGCCGACAAATTTGTGTACTGGAAGGCATCCGATACCCAAGGAGATGTGATTACCGACTTCAATCATGGCCAGGGCGATATCATCAATTTCATTTTTACGGAAGAAGAGCAGTATGCCCATAACCACCCGAAGCCGGGGTATGTGCCTGATCCCGAGCAACCCATGCCCATGGCCCTGAACGGGACAGCGGAGGCACCTCATTCCTTGTGGTACCAGGTTGCCGAGAATGGCAAGGACCTGCATCTGTTCGGTGATACGGACGGTCAGGTTGACACGCACGAAATTTCCATGACCCTGCAAGGCGTGACAAGCCTTCAGAGTTCAGACTTTGTGTTTGAATACTGGGTATAAGGCCCGCGCCTCCGTACCTCTTATATAAACAGGCCCCCCGGAATCATGGTGTCGTGGATTCGGGGGGTTCTCTTTGTTTGTTCTGAATTCATTTCCTTACAGCCAAATAAAGAAGCCTGTGTCAAAGGGGTTGGTTGTTCCCAGCCAGCTTGGTACTTGCACAGGTACAATCAAGAGGTGTAGCGTCTGCTCACGATCTTCCCTCGACTGTCATGTGAGGCGCCATGCGTTCCTTGCCAAGCCCTTTGGCCGCTGCCGAAGTAACATGGAGATATTCTTCCAAGAACAAGGTGCTGGATTACAGCGGTGCCGACAGATCTGTTGTTGTTTCGTTGGAGGAGGGTGCTCCGACCCCTGTCTTTGTCGGGGGAGAGCAGGTATCAACAGTCCGTTATGCATCGGGTGTGATCGGGGGAAATGCCCCGGATAGCTTGGCCGGGGACAGGCGCCCCAATCGGTTGCAGGGGATGGATGGTGATGACTGGCTGCGTGGTCGTGGTGGGCCTGACGTTCTGGATGGTGGCCCGGGTCGTGATACGCTGGCCGGCGGTTCGGGTGCTGACCTGTTGACCGGTGGTGCGGGTGCTGACCGTTTCCTGTACAGCAGCGTGTCTGAAACCCGGGGGGATATCATTACGGATTTCAGTCATGATCAGGGGGATGTTATTCAGTTTGTGTTTGCGGACACCCTTTTGCAGGCGTCTGTTCAGGATGGATTCAAGCCCGATCCCGAGCACCCCTTGCCCTTGTCCTTTCACGGAACAGAGCCGGAAGCCAATGCCCTGTGGTACTGTGTTGCTGGTAATGGCAAGGATATAACCCTTCTGGGGGATACGGATGGGCATGTGGACACGCAGGAAATACAGATCGTTCTACGGGGCGTAGCTGAACTACAGCCCTCCGATGTTGTCTTTCAATATGGGATTGCCTAACCCCTGAAGATTGTTATCTTCGGTTTCTTTTTGCACCGTTGGCTGTTGCTCCGCATCCTTGTTCTGGATGATGCAGGGGGGAGATGCTGTTGCGGTCAGAAACCGTATGAAGGGGGAATACCATGACACATGATGCACAACGCTCGTTCGTTCATGCCGCAGGCCCGATGGATATTGAGGGCTTTGCCGATACCATGCTGGATCTTACGTTGCATACGTCTGTACCGGACCAGCTGTCTTATGTGACAGAGGGGTATGACGGTGATGATATCGTAACAGACTTTCATACCGATGACGGTCAGACCTTCCATCTTTCTGGCACAGGTGAGGGGTTGTTTTTCAGTGGCTCTGATTCTTTCCCCTGGTCCCTGTGGCTGGATGAATTAAACGGGATTATCACCCTCAGGGGGGACACAGACGGGAATATGGAGACCCAGGAATTCAACCTGTTCATGAATGATATTTTTGATCCTTTGAAAGATCCGGAGTCCGGACCAGATGTTCATGGGTTTATCGAAATACCGGAAACGGTTTCGTCCCCCCTTTTTCTGATCGTTGATCATTATGGTTCAGCTTGGTTCTACAGCCATGCCGAAACAACGTCTTCTGAGTCCGTTACGCTTCTCTCTGCGCTGGCGGATCATCAGAAAACGGGCATGTATGTTTTTGCGTCGAATGCATTCGAGGGGCATGGCGCACCTCTTGCGCGCTCTGTGGCCGAGAGAACGCATGTCTCTATGGAGCTGAAGATCGCCTTGTTGGGTGATGCAGACAAGGACAGGCCCGGGGAGCAGCCCTTCGTTCTTTCCGGTGAGAAACCTGCGCCCCATGCCTTGTGGTATACGGTCAGTGGTGCCGGCAAGCCACTCTTGCTGGAGGGTGATGTTGATGGGAATTTCAACAGCTGCGAGATTAATATTTTCTTGCAGGGCATGTCCCCTCTCTCCTTCGACCAAGGGCTGCTGGACGGTCTTGTGTAGTATCCGTGGCTGTTGGTTTTACGGTGCTTTCGCCTATTTATTAAAGGTTGTTTGTATAGAAAAGAAAATATCTAGGGTTGATATTTATGGAGAAAAAAGCGCACCTTGATTCATAGCTATCAAGGCGCAGGAGGGAATCTGCCATGAAGATCAAATGGTCTCGTCTTCTGAAAGACAAGGAAGCACGTCGGGATGCCCTGGATCAGGTTGGTGATGTGATCCATGACGGTGTTGACGCGGTAAAGAAGGTGGAGCTTCCGGATGTCGACCGTGAGGTTGGACGCGTTCTGGATCAGGTTGGCGACGTGATCCAGGACGGTGTTGACGCGGTAAAGAAGGTGGAGCTTCCGGATGTCGACCGTGAGGTTGGACGCGTTCTGGATCAGGTTGGTGATGTGATCCAGGACGGTGTTGACGCGGTAAAGAAGGTGGAGCTTCCGGATGTCAGCCGTGAGGTTGGACGCGTTCTGGATCAGGTTGGCGACGTGATCCAGGACGGTGTGCGCAATATTGTGTTTCCGGAATTTGAAGGGGGCACAGTCGCGGATTCTGGTGTAGGTGAGGCGGCTTCTTCTTTTGCTGATGTATCTGGCTCTGGCCATCGTGTTCCCAAGGATCTGGATTCCGACCTTGTCATTCATCAGAGCGGTCGTGTGATGCACATGCAGCCATCTGTCGGCAGCCCTGAGGTGGTGGTCGATTTGACAGTGCCCGGCATGGAAAGCATCAAGAATGTTACGTTGATGTTCCCTGTCATGGGGACTGTGATCGGGGATGCAGCTAACAACCGTTTGGTGGCGTCCGGGGCCAGCCAGTTGTATGGCGGACCAGGGGATGATGTCCTGGCCGGTCTTGGCGGGAACCGGATCCTGGACGGGGGAGGGGGCAGGGATACGGTCCTTTACAGGGGACAGTTCCCGTCTTTGTGGGTTGAGCTGAATGGTTCGGACAGCAGTGCCGTCTGGATCGGTGGCGTGCCCGGCGATGTTGTACGCAATGTCGAAAACGTGACCGGGGGCATGGGTAACGATGTTTTGCTCGGCGATGCAGGTCCGAATGTGATGCGTGGTGATTTTGGTGATGATGCTCTCTCGGGTGGCTTCGGGGATGATATTCTGGACGGTGGGATCGGTGCGGACATCATGATCGGTGGACCCGGTGCCGATCTGTTTGTTTTTTCTGCGTTTGACCCTGTGCCAGGGGACATCATCCGTGACTTCAGTCAGGACGAGGGCGACCGCATCGATCTTTCCAGGCTGGCACCACAGCTTGATTTTGCGGGCGACGTAGCAACCCCGTATTCGGCCTGGTTCACCCGTGACGGGGGTGATCTGCTGCTGTCTGTGGACAGGGATGGTGACGTATCAACCCCTGAGCTTAAAGTGCGATTGAATGGGGTCGATGATCTGGAGCGGAAGGATATTCTCTTGGCCGGAGACCTGCCGTTCCCTCCGGACCTAGGCCATTCAGACAGTTCGCCGGTGCGGGTGCCCGACAGCGGGGTGATGCAGGCGGCAGTCCGTGTGCAGAATGCGCCTTCATCCGGGCTGGCAGCCGATATTGTTGGTTCGGCACTGACGTTTGTGTCCTCTAGGGACGACACAATTGTTGCGGATCTGGAGGCTCCTGATTTTGTCGGCATCAGCACGTTTGTTGGTAAAGATGGTGTGAACAATGTTGTTCTGGGTACAGACAATGCCAATCTGCTGTTTGGTGGTTCGGAGGATGACAGGATCCATGGTCGCGGTGGCGATGACCTTCTTGTCGGGCGTGATGGCTCCGATCACTTGGTTGGAGGCGACGGGAATGATCGCCTGAAGGGCGGAGATGGCATTGACTATCTGACAGGTGGGCAAGGAGCCGATACCCTGACCGGTGGAGAGTCATCCGATGCGTTTCAGTATTGGTCCCTGGACGAGACATTCGGCGACATCATTGTTGATTTCAGCCGGGCTGATGGTGACCGTATCTGTTTGATGAATATTGATGCCAACACCCTGCAGCCGGGGGAGCAGCTGTTCGGTTTCTCCGGTCAGACGCCGACAGCCCATTCCCTCTGGTATCAGCGGGCACAGGATGGAAGTGGGTTGGTCCTGTACGGGGATGTGGATGGTGATATCCAGACGCATGAAATGGCCATCACCATGATGGGGGTTGTGCACCTTATGCCATCTGACGTGACAGACTATACGCTGATAACCGGTGGTTTGTTTGCTGTTTCGGCACCGGAGTTTGTGTAGAAGCTCATCTCTGACCCGGCCGTGGTGCAGGAACTGATTTTGTCCCCGGGGAAATCCCGGGGACATGTTTGCTGTGCCTGTCTTTCCAGGCGGTCATATGCCAGCGTGTAACATATGTGGCTGTTTGTGTGCTTCAGCCATGGTTCTGGCTGTATACCGTGTGCTGTCTTTCTGTTTCTGCCTGTCCTGTGCATCCGGGTGGGGGGAATAATGTGTCCTGTAATCCTGACTTGTCAGCGTTGTGCTTTCGGACAAGGTGGAAACCATGCAGGAAATCACGTTTATCCTGTCCCTGATCCTGTTTTTTGCCATGGCCTGTGCGGCGATGCGGTCCTGCGTACGCCTTGGTCCGCCAGTGCGGCGACGTGTTGTTCGGACAGCCCTGTTCGCATGTCTTGTTGTTCTGTGCGCACTCTTTCTTCCCCGATATCTTGATCATAACGTGTCTGCTGGTCGTATGGGGTCGCCAGCTTCACCGATAGAAGCCGATCATGTTGCTGTCCTGAGGGGACTGTACAATGAATTGCAGACATTCCGGCATGATCCGGAGTTTCACAGGGTTGGTTTCGATGCGTGCTGCCGTTTCAGCGACTGGAAGCAACGCCTGGACCGTTTGGGCGATGGTAACGGGTCACGTATATACCAGTCGCTTGGGTTCGTTCCCCGTGATCTTATGACGCTGGCAAACCATTATCGGACCGGTTACGGGGATAACGCGGCCCCTGTACATTCTCTTGCTACCTTTATTGATGCAGGGCTTTCGTCCTCGCCTGTGCTGGAATTCGGGCAGGGCATGGTTCGCCAGCAGGAGTATGCCTGTGTTAACCCCGACCTTCTGCGCCGTTACCATGCCGCGCTGGGCATGCACCAGTATGCAGAGGCCGGTCGGATTATAGCTGGCCCCGGGTGTCGCATTCTGCACTCCAGAACCGTCGTCAGTGGGCCACTTGATTCCCGGCATGTGCTTGTGTCTGATCCCGGGATGCGGAAAACAGGTGCGCTGTATCATCAGGTGAGAACTGACAGTGGGGCTATCCTGTGGCTGAGTCACGACAGGGTCGTGTTCCGCTGATCGTCAGTATCCCTGATCGGGATCAACGTACCCGGCGGGCCGCTCACCCCGGTCAAGCTGTTCCAGTGCAGCGGCTATTTGCGCGACAGCCGTTTCAGGTATGGTTGCGGCCGCACTGTGTGGTGTCAACCGGATGCCGGGGTGATGCCACAGGGATGAGTCCAGGGGCGGTGGTTCCGGAGATGTCACATCCAGAAAAGCACCGTGCAGATGTTCTTGCTCCAGAGCGTTGAGCAGATCTTTTTCCACGACCAGATCCCCGCGTGACGCGTTGATCAACACGGACCCTTGGCGCATGCGTGCCAGGAATCCGGCATCGATCAGGCCCCGGGTTTTTGGTGTCAGGGGCAGCAAGCAAATGACAGCCATACTGTTGGCAAGAAGGGTGTGCAGCCCTTCCGGGCCATAGACACAGGGAAAATCGGTTGCCTGTCCGGAGGCAGTGCGACGCCAGCCGGTCACGGGTATGCCAAACCCGGACAAGGCTCGGGCAACGGCTATTCCCAATGTACCGGCTCCCAGAATGCCAACCGGGAAGTCTGCGGGTGCCCGGTATGGCAGCGGGTGCCACCTCTTTTCCCTTTGGCTGTCCTGATAGGCATCCATGTCACGGAAGAAGTGAAGCACGGCGTAACTGCACCATGCTGCCATTTGTGGTGCCATGCCGGTATCAACCAGGCGGAAAAGGTCAACGGTGCGGGGCAGGTTGGGGAGTGCCAGAATGGCGTCTACGCCGGCCCCAAGACAAAAGATGGAGCGTCTCACCACAACATGCTCAAATAGGTCTTGGTCCGGCTTCCAGAGGATCAGGTCATCGGTTGACCGGGCAAGCGGGGCTGTCTTGTCATAGAAGGAGATGGTTCTTCCAGGGCAGGCACGTTGCAGCAGCTCTGCCCACAGTGCGGCGTTGGACGGTGTTGCAACCAGAACCGTTGACATTCAGACAGGCCCGTCATCGATTTTCTTCCCGAAAGGGTCTCATGATGCTGCAGCTGTATCAAGGTCTCCATCTTTTGGGGCCATGCTGTTTTCCTGTGGCAAGGGGATCAGGAACAGCAGGGCAATCCACAAGGCGCACACAAACCACGTTTGCCAAAGCCCATAGCCCAGCGATGCAATGACAAAGGCTATAACGGCTCCGCCTGTGGTGGCTACCCGTGGCGTTCCGGGAGGGATACGGCGCAGGGCAAAGAAAAGAGCCGCCGCCGCGAGGATGGCCCCGACAAGGCCCAGGTCAAACCAGATATGAAGCGGGCCGTTGTGCGGGTGCAGTGGCATGGCTTCAAGATAGCCCAGTGTTGTCCCATTATGGCACCGGGTCATGGCTATGGTGTCATTACCCCCTTCGATGACGCGCTCTGCCTCCAGGCCATACCCGATCAGCGGCTGTTCCTGGATTTTCCCGGTTGTGAAGGTCCAGATCATCATGCGGTGGGCCATGGATGGCGCCCGTTCGACAAAGAAGCAATAGGCCGGGCTATTCTGGGACGGGGCCAGAAGAGGCATCAGCAGCAGGCCGGTTGCCAGAGCCACAGGTACCAACCGCCACAAGGCAGGCAGAACGCGGATCACTGCTGCTGCGGTTCCACCCAGAAGGACGGCCCCGATGGCTGTTTCACTGGAGTGTTGGCTGAGGACAGCAAGTGCGAGGAATGCGATTGTGATGCTGCTACGCCGCCATCCCCCCTGCCAGCCGGCAAAGGCGCAGGGGAACAGAAGCAGTGCCAGAAAGGCTGCCCCACGGCTGTAGGGACTGCCCTGGGTCAAGGCCTTGATCGTGATTGTTTTGCGCCACGGGATGCTCAGCATACCGGCTGTCTGCATATCCAGAAGGGCCAGGGCGCCAATCCCTGTTGCGATGCCTAATGTTACCAGGGCGAGTGTGCCGCGCTGGTGCGTGTCCAGTCTCATCATGGCCATGGCGATCACAGAACCGCACAGGGTCAGCAGCAAGAGACGCAGGGCGACGACAGCGCTGTGGCCCGGTATCAGGGACAGGGGGGACAGTGCCAGCCCGACAAGGAACAGGGACCAGAGCCAGGGGTTGTAGGACCACAGGTCCCTCATCGAGGGGCGAACGTGCCACAGTCCCCACAGGGCCGTCAGCATCACCAGGATCCACAGGCCTTTCGGGGCAATGAATCCTATGACGGGGGCCAGTGGTATCAGCAGAAGGCAGCGGGCAGGCATTGTGGCAAGGATCCGGTACAAACAACAAGGTGACCGAACCATGCTGTTTTGGTCGCCATTTGTCCATGATCCGTGATTGTGTGATGGTGAATATATTGTTGAAGATCCAGCTTGACACAAAATGGGAGAACAGATAAACACAGCGCTCCCAGCGCGATGGCGGAGTAGCTCAGCTGGTTAGAGCACGGGAATCATAATCCTGGGGTCGGGGGTTCAAATCCCTCCTCCGCTACCAAATGCAGAAGACCTCTTCACATATTATGATGTGCTGGGGTCTTTTTTATTGCGAAATAAGGGCAAACTACTGTTTGAGTAGTGAAGAGCATCGGTTCGCTCCATTATATCAACATAACATACTTATCTTTATCGGGAATTTGCACATTCCTGTCCGATGTCAATGATTGTTTATTCTTTTTCCATTATCCCTAATATAGGTATTTTCTTTGTATGTTCAGGGGGGGGGCGCTAACAGATGAGCGGCGTGTACGATAAGCAAGAGCGAATTGCGCTGGCCGCTGTCAGTCCACAGCCCACTATGGTGTAACGATTATTCATGGACTAATTGCAGGGAATTTGGCGGCGATTGCTGCGCTTGTTACCTTCAAGAGTGGGGCTACGCTCAGACTATACTCCGGATCCCTGATTTGTTTTTCTGCTGGGTTCACTCTTTCACTACTCCGTGGATTTCTTTGCTATTTTTCACAATCAGCTTACACGTGTGAATCCTCTGAGCGTGGTGATTCTTGCAGACGTTGGGCAATCGGCTCCGGTTTTGCGTCTTTCATCGCCCTGGCTTTGGGGGGAGTGTGGGCGTTTATTATTGGGATTGGATAACTACAGCGCATGGAAGACTTTTTTCCAGGAGAGGAGGTTCCTCCCTCGTGTTGCCCGGCAGGGTGGATTCGCCGTTCGGGGTAATCCGGTGCGGTAAGGGTATCCGGTAGCTCTGCGTGCGATGTTGTTTGCGTGCCGTGCCCAAGATCTGTGAAAGCCGGGGCTCTGAGCAGCATCCATGGGGTTTCTTGTATCTGTAGATACAATCAAGGGCTTTATGAATATTCCCGTCCGGAAAAAAGAGCCTATGGTTCCTACGGCTCCCTTGCGGCCCGGTGCGGGTCTCCCCACTATAGAGTCATCGTCATTCTTCAGGACGGGGGCAGGGCCTATGGCATCATTTATGGCAGTCTTTGGAGTTTCTCTGTGTATCGCTGTTTTGGCTGCTGCCGCCCTGCGCCACCGTGCTGTGGCCGAAGCAAAGGTGCGTGGCGGACACCGTTCTTCCCGTCATTGATGTACGCGTTCCGGGGCGGGAATATGGCCCACCCCGGGGCCGTGGTGTGATTACTGGCCGGGCCTTGTCGGAGGTGCCGGATCGATCGCGTTCAGGTGCGACAGGGATTGCAGGGCCAGGGAGTGAAACTCCCGACGGTACAGGGTTACGACAACCCCGGCTGTTACAGCCGTCAGAAGAAAAGGGTTGACCAGCCACCCCAACGCCCCCAGTGCGAAAAAGTAGGCTCGCAGGCCACGGTTGAAGTGATGCCCCGAGCGCGAGGACAGGACCGCAGCTGTTTCTGCAATACAGCGGGAGCGTTCACTGTCGGCATCCGCTGCCGGGCCCAGTGCGCCTACCGTAATGGAGCAGTAGTTGGCAAGCCGGAATGCCCAGCTGAACTTGAAAAATGCGTATACAAAAATGGCGAGAAGAAAGCAGATCTTGCTTTCCAGGGCATCGATGCTCCCATTTTCGGCAAACGGAAGGCGCCCGATGGCATGGGCCACGGTTTCCGTAACTCCCAGCATGGCCATCAAGCCCCCGATGACAAAGATTGTGGTGGAGGAGAAGAAACTGACGCCCTGCAGCAGGTTGCCCAGAATATTGGCATCAACAATGCGCAAATCCCGTCGCGTGGCTTCCCTGAACCAGGCCCGCCGCCTGCTGGCCATCAGGGTTGCAATCGATCGATGCCGTGCCGGGCTGATATCGGCAAAGATTGTATAACCTGTCCACAAGGCAAAGAAGCTGGCCAAGCCAAGCCAGTCGGCCAGAGTCATCCAGGGGAGGGGCGAGGCGTTCATCAGGGCATAATCCGCAAGCAGGGACAGGGAAAGCAGGTGAATTGTGGCAGGTTTCCGTTGCCCGGGCCAGAGAGCAGGGAAACGATCGTCTGTGTGGCATCAGGTCATGTTGGAAACAAGGTCAAAAAAGCTGTCCTCGTCCATGACGGTGACCCCCAGCGCCTCGGCCTGCTTCAGTTTTGATCCCGCACCCGGCCCGGCAACAACCAGATCGGTCTTTGCTGACACCGATCCTGCGACCTTTGCCCCCAGTGCCAAGGCCTTGGCCTTGGCTTCAGCCCGTCCCATCCGGGTCAGGGTTCCTGTGAACACAATGGTCTTGCCGGCAATCGCGGAGTGGGTTGTATCCGGTTCCTCGACAGGCAGAATGGTAATTTCAGCCTGCAGGGCCCGCAGCACATCGCGATTGTGGAGTTCCCGCGCAAAAGCCAGAAGTTCCTGCGCAACGGCTGGACCAATGGTTTCAATACCGGTCAGGGTGAGCCATGCCTCGCTGAGGCGGGCTTCCTCATCCGGTACGGGGATTGCGTCCAGGGTATCCAGCAGATTGCCCAAAGATCCGTAATGACGGGCCAGAAGGCGGGCGGTGGCCTGTCCAACCTGTGGGATGCCAAGGGCAAACAGGAAACGGTCCAGGGTAATGGTGCGGCGGGCATTGATGGAATCAAACAGTTTCTCGGCACTGGCCGGGCCCCAGCCGTTGCGGTTCTTCAGTTTGGACAGGCTTGCCTTGTCGCGTGCTTCCAGAGTGAAAATATCCTGCGGTGTGCGGATCAGGGCATCGATAAAGAATGCCTCGATGTGCTTCCCGCCCAGTCCCTCGATATCAAAGGCATTGCGGGAAACAAAGTGTTTCAGACGCTCGGTTGCCTGGGTCGGGCAGGTCAGGCCGCCCGTACAGCGCCAGGCGACGGCGCCATCTTCGCGGGTCGCGGTAGCCCCGCATTCCGGGCATGTATGGGGAAACGCAAATGGGGTGCTGTCTGCGTGGCGTTGCCCGGTTATAACCCCGAGGATCTGGGGAATCACGTCGCCAGCTCTCTGCAGGGTGACCAGATCGCCGACGCGTACATCCAGCCGGCGGATTTCGTCTTCGTTGTGCAGGGTCGCCCGGCTGACAACCACGCCGCCAACCGTGACAGGTTCCAGATGTGCAACCGGCGTCAGAACCCCGGTCCGTCCGACCTGTATTTCAATGGACCGCAGCCGCGTCTGCGCCTGTTCCGAAGGAAACTTGCGGGCAATGGCCCACCGGGGTGCACGGGCAACAAAGCCCAGCCGTTTCTGTAGTGCGACGTCGTTGACTTTCAGCACCAGTCCGTCGATGTCATAGGGAAGATCGGTCCGCCGTGCGTAGATATCGGCTGCGAAGCGTTCCACATCCTCCAGCGTTTGGCACAGGCGGTGTTCCGGATTGACAGGCAGCCCCCAGGCCTGCAGCTGGTCCAGCCAGCCCTTGTGGGTTTCCGGCGTGAAACCGTCAAGCTCTCCCCACGCATAGCAGAACAGGCGTAGCGGGCGCGATGCCGTGATCTTGGCATCCAGTTGACGCAGGGACCCGGCGGCGGCATTGCGGGGATTGGCAAAGACCTTGCCACCACGTGCGCTGTGTCGGCTGTTGAGGGTCGCAAAGTCATCACGGCGCATGTACACCTCGCCCCGGACTTCGAGAATGCGGGGTGGGGTGGACGTATTCAGCCGCGCCGGCAGGTCGGCAACGGTTGCAAGGTTGGCTGTGATGTCTTCTCCTTCCTGTCCGTCGCCGCGGGTTGCGGCACGAACGAAAACACCATCTTCGTAACGCGCAGAGAAACTCAGCCCGTCGATCTTGGGCTCGGCCAGGATATCCAGGACGGTGTCTTCAGGCAGGGACAGGAAGCGGCGGGCCCGGGCTACGAACTCGGCGGTTTCCTCTGCATCAAAAGCATTGTCGAGAGACAGCATGGGGACTTTGTGCCGCACCTTGCCGAAGCCGGTTGCAGCCGGAGCCCCGACCCGCAGCGACGGGCTGTCGGGACGGCGTAGATCGGGAAACTGTTCCTCCAAAGCCAGAAGACGCCGTTTCAGGGCGTCATAATCCGCATCACTGATAACCGGGGCGTCATCGCGGTGATACAGGGTGTCGTGTCGTTGCAGTTCGACCGACAGGGCTTCGATCTCCGCGACAGCTTCCTGTCGGGAAAGGGCAGCAATTTCTTTCATCCACACGGTCCGGATCAGATGGAATGCATCAGGCTGTCGGCGGCGGCACGTGCCTGCTCGGTCACGGTTTCGCCAGCCAACATGCGGGCAATTTCCTCGCGCCGTGCTGTTTCGTCAAGAGGTTCGACCCCGGTTGTTGTCTTTCCGCCCCGGACTGTCTTGACCACACGCCAGTGGTGGGTTCCCCGTGCGGCGACCTGGGGGGAATGGGTGACAACCAGAACCTGGACATCCGCGGCCAGCCGGGCCAGTCGTTCCCCTACAGCGGCTGCGGTGGCGCCACCGATACCGGTATCCACCTCGTCAAACACAAGCGTGGGGATGGTGGACGAACGGGCCAGAACAACCTTCAGGGCCAGCATGAAGCGCGACAGTTCCCCCCCGGAGGCAATGCGCCCGATCGGGCCAGGAGTTGCCCCTGGATTGGTCGCCACTTCAAAGGTGACAAGATCCGTTCCATCCGGTCCCCAGCGGTTTTCGGGCAGTTCCTCAACCCGCGTCACAAAGCGCGCACGATCCAGTTTCAGCGGGGGGAGTTCTGCTGCAACCTTCTTGTCCAGCTGTCCGGCGGCCTTGGTACGCACGTTCGACAGGGTTTGTGCGGCATGCTGGTACGCCTCGCGTGCACGCCGTTCTTCAGCCTCCCATTGCGCCACATCAGCCCCCCCGTCATCCAAGGCGCGTAACTTCTGATGCAGGGATTCCAGGACAGCAGGCAGGTCATCAACCCGGCAATGGTGCTTGCGTGCCAGGCTGCGCAGTGTGAACAGCCTGTCTTCCAGATATTCCAGCTGTCCGGGATCCAGATCCAGGGCGCTGCTGATCCGCTCAAGCGTGGCGTGGGCTTCCGTCGTTTCGAGAGCGGCCCGGTCCAGGCATTCGATAACGGGGTGAAAGACCTCCCCGGCCATGGGGGTCAGGCGTTCCAGTTGCCGTGAGACAGACCGCAAGAGGGCATCAACCCCGCTTCCACCCGCCGCAAGGGACCGCAAGGCTGTTTCCAGACCTTCAGCCAGTTTCTCGCGGTTCATCAACAACTGTCGTTGTTCGGCCAGGCTGTTTTCTTCATCGGCTTTGGGGGCAACAGCCGCCAGTTCCTCCGCGTGGTGGCGCAGGATGTCCTCTTCCCGTCGGGCGGCGTCCAGCCCTTCCTGTATCCGGCGGCGGTTGGTGCGGGCTGTGTTCCAGCTTTGCCATGCCTGCTGGCATATCTGGCGGGCCTGGCCTGTGCCCGCCCATTCATCAAGTGCACCCCGGTGGGTTGATGGATCCAGAAGGCCATGGGCATCGAATTGGCCGTGTATTTCCGTCAGAGCCCGCCCGAGCTGGCGCAACAGGCCGATGCTGGCGGACTGGTCATTGACAAAGGCCCGTGACCGACCATCCCGCGACACGGTGCGACGCAGGACCAGTTCCTCGCCGTCCGGGCTGTCCAGTCCCTGTTCACGGGCCAGCAGCAGGGCCGGGTGGGCAGCCGGAAGGTCGAACGCCGCCGTAACCGACAGCTGATCGCTTCCATTGCGGACCAACGCGCTGTCACCCCGTTCCCCCAGAGCCAGCCCCAGGCTGTCCAGTAGGATCGACTTGCCAGCCCCGGTTTCACCGGTCAGCACGCCAAGGCCAGCTCCGAACGTCAGGTCAAGACGTTCGATCAGAACAACGTCACGAATGGACAGCCGTACAAGCATGAGAGGATGCTATCCTTGTGTTCATACGGAGACAGAACCCGCCGTTCTCAGAAGATGTCGGTAATGCTGTCCCACCAGCCTTCACCGCCTTCGTCGAGGGCTGCGTTGTTGGCCTCGGGATTTGTCTCGCCACGCTCGACCAAGTCATAGGCGTCGTCATACCAGTCACTGCCCGGGTAGTTGTGCCCCAGCACAGCCGCTGTCTTTTTGGCTTCATCCTTCAGACCAAGGACCGTATAGGATTCGGTCAGGCGGTACAGGGCTTCCGGGGCATGGGATGTGCGATCATACTGGTTGATGACGACCAGAAAGCGGTTTATGGCGGCCAGGTATTTCTGATGCCGCAGATACCAGCGCCCGACCTCCATTTCCTTGCCGGCCAGGTGATCCAGGGTCAGATCCAGTTTCAGGCGGGCATCCCGGGCATAGGATGTGCCGGGAAAACGGTTGATGACGTCTTCCAGGGCAGAACGGGCCATATCGGTCATTTTCTGGTCACGACCGACATCGCTGATCTGCTCGTAATAGCACAGGGACTTCAGGTAATAGGCGTATGGCGTATCGACGTTGCCGGGATGCAGCTGGATGAAGCGGTCCAAGGCAATGATGGCATCATCGTACTTTGCGTCTTCGTAATAGGCATAGGCTGACATCAGCTGGGCTTTTGTAGCCCACGTCGAATACGGGTGCTGACGCTCCACCTCGTCAAAAGCCCGGGCGGCTTCAACGTAGTTGCGGTCGTTCAGTTCCTCGATCGCCTTGCCATAAAGCTCGCCGACCGGGCGTTCCACGTATTCCTGGTCCTTGTCTCCGGCGCAGGCGGCAAGCAGCGCGACCACAGAGATGGTGGCCATGTGGCGGAGAAGATAACGGAGTGTCTGCGGGTTGGGCAGCAGAAGCATGGTATAATCCGGTTCACCCTGTCTTGAAGGTCGGCAGACTATATCACGCAGGTCCGGCTGCGGGGCAAGAGATACTCTGTGCCATGACGAAGAAACACGACGTTCGCAACCAACCCGTTTGTTTAGCGGGGCAGGGCCGGGATTTGTGTTATCGCCAGGTTGATATCGGCTACCAAGTCATCAAGGAAGGTATCGGCGCTGCCCGGCGATGTTCTGACGGCAGGGGGAATGCCGGTCCTTTGATAGGCTGTGCCGTCGCTGGCCAGGAAGCGGGTTGCGCTGAGGGTGCCGCGCCAGTTGTTGGGAAGAACCCAGTCATGGGATTCGGCCAGCTCGCCACGTGTATTGTCCCCGACGAGGATAATCCCGGGAACATCATTCATGGCCAGAACAGCGGCTTCAGCGGCTCCTGCTGTCAGGTCGCTGATCAGGACTGCGACGGGCGCGGACCAGCTGCTGCGCAGGCTGGGTGTTACGTAAATTTCCTCTGCATCGGTCAGACCGGCCTGCGGACTTGCCGGGGCAACCAGAAACGCAACGCGCGTGGCATCTGTGAAGCGGCTGGCCAGTTCCAGTCCCGTCGCCAGGCCGCCGCCGGTGGAGAAGCGCAGGTCCAGGACCAGCCTTGGTGCTGTTTTCAGGTCATCAAGGGCTTCGCTCAAGGCGTTGATCAGGGCCTGCGTGTTTGTGACGGCCCCTGATTCCTCGGACAAACCTTCCAGGTCGAGAACCCCAAGCCAGGCCGATCCATCGTCCAGTTTTCCCCGGACAATGCGTCCCCGGGCACTGAATACGGCTTTCCCGCCCAGCATGGTGCGGTTCATATGGGCAATAAACGCCCCGCGCAAGGCTTCCAGACTGGTTGCATCGCTTGTATCGCCGGATGCACCCCCCGCTTGTTTCCACAGGCTCAGCATGGTGCCCGCCGATGCCGGGGCAGCCTCGCAGAGTGCTCCGTCAGGGCGGACCATGGTGCCCAGGTCGTCGCCGCTTTCAATCAAGGCTGTGCACAGGCGGGTAAAGAGTTCCGAGCCATGTATGCTGGCTGTGGGCAGGTTTTCCAGAATGGCTGCTGCCTGTTCTTTCAGGTTGGGGCTTTCCTCGGAACGGTTGGCGTTGGCCAAGAGCATCAGAAAGACCATGGTATTGAGATCAGGGGTCAGGGTTGTCCCCCGTGCTGGCTCCATCACCGATCGCTCCTTGATACGGCGCACGGTATCATCGTCAGCCAGCTGGTAACGTACGGGAACCAGATCACCCCCCTTGGTGATCATCAGTTCATCGGCGCCCTGCCGTGAAATAACGGAAGCATCGCGGCGCAAGTCATCAACCATGCCCCGCTTGCGGATCAGGGTCGTGGGGCCGGTCATCTGATAGATCGTGTAATAGGGTGCCTCCACCCACAGGACATCGGGCCGGTTGCTGGCTTTCCAGATCCCGTTCAGTGATACCGGAGCTGCGGCACGCACCTGTTGTTCTGTCCAGACCGGGACAAGAAGAAGTACGGCAAGGACGCACAGTACTGGAATAATCCTCGGCATGGTCTTTTCTGGTTTCCTTGGCTTTTGGCCTGCCTGGAATTCTGGAAGAACTTGACCGTGGGCGCCAGCACAAAAAAAACACGGTCCCAGAAGAGCCGTGTTTTTTTTCACAGGTAACAACCGTAAAGATGATATCAGGCCGAGGCGGCGAAGAGTGGGGCGCGGTTGGGCGTAAGGTCTTCTTCTGTCATGGTAATCTCTTCCCATGCTGAAGGATCCGCCAGAAGAGCTTTGACCAAGCCAGTGTTCAGTGCATGGCTGGACTTCAGGCCGCTGTAATGACCAAGCAAGGGCCGTCCGGCAAGAGCTAGGTCGCCTATGGCATCCAGGGCCTTGTGACGGGCGAACTCGTTGCCGTAACGCAGACCGCCGTCATTCAGGACATCGGCACCGTTGACCACAACGGCGTTGTCCAGGGACCCCCCCAGTGCAAGCCCCATATCACGCATTTTCGGCAGATCTTCGATCAGGCAGAACGTACGGGCGCGCGACAGGGCAGCCTTGAAAGACGTTTTGGTTACGTCCAGCGAACAGGACTGACGACCGATGGCAGCTGCAGGGAAATCAACAGTAAAGTCTATGCTGAAGCCTCGCCCTGGGTGCAGGGATGCTTCGGCCCCATGTGCGCTGACGTTTACGGGCTTGAGAACCCGTATGGCCCGGCGAGGGGCATCCTGCTCCACGATCCCGGCACATTCTGTCAGGAAGACAAAAGGTGCGGCGCTGCCATCCATGGCCGGTACTTCCGGGCCATTGATCTGGATTTCCACGTTGTCTACCTGCATGGCGACCAGTGCGGCCATCAGATGTTCAATCGTTGCCACGGTATTGCCTGTATTGTCACCGATAACTGTGCACAGGCGGGAATCCCGGACATGATCGCTGTTCGCAGGGATTATGGCCGCGCTGCCCGCGATATCCGTGCGGCGGAAAACAATGCCTGTGTCCGGGGCAGCAGGTGCCAGCGTTATGCGGGTCTTGATGCCGCTGTGCAGCCCGATACCTGTGCAGGATATGGTGCTTTTGAGTGTTCTCTGCCGCAACAAGGATGATGACGAGACGGTCCTTTGTCCTCCGGCACGACGGGACACCCGCTTGGTGTCAACCGCATGGGAGGCAACAGATGCATCAGCCAGACCATCAAACATCATTTGGTACAATCCAATCCACAGGGCACAATCTGAACAACACTACAAAACATACCCGGCCTATAGCGGCGGGCCATCAAACTTTTCAACCGGTAAAGGCTTAGCAACCCGGAGACAACAGAGCAAATCAATGATTGTTGCGAAATGTTTCATACTGGGCGATATGCCCTGATTGCAAGGGGCATATTATTCTTCTCAAGCGTGCAATCTGATACTCCATAACGCATTGTAAATATATGAAAAAAAAGGGGAGAGCCGAAGCTCTCCCTGTCAGGTTGGCACGTTTCTGCCACATCAGGCAAACGGTATCATGCACCGGACCTTTTGTGGGTGAAGCAATCCAGCACAAAAGCCACTAGTTGGCCTGGCGGCGCAGGAACGCCGGAATTTCCAGCTCATCCTCCTCGCGCCGGGTTACCGGCATAGCCTGCGCTGCTGCAGGGGCAACCGCCGCCGGGTGAGCCTCGACATGGGCTTCGGTCGGGGCCATTTCATCCCGGTGTGCCAAGCGGCTGAGCCGGGCAAACAGGTTGTTGCGTGGTGCGCTGGCCGGGGCTGTACGCTCTTCGGCATACAGAACGGGTTCCACTGCCGCAGCCGGAGCTACTGCCGTAGCTTGGGCATGAGCCGTAGCGCCGGAGGCATAGCCATGCTGCTGCGGCATCTGATAGGCCAAGGGGTCATGGCTTGCAGACTGCGCAGGAATAAAGCTGTCGGCCTCTCTTCTGGGTGGCATCTGGGCTGTTGCGCTGACAGAAACCTGTGCGGGCATGGCCTGATATGAAGGCTGTGCTGTTGTCTGCGTCGCCTGCACCGGGACCGGTATTGGTGATTGAGCCGCGGCAGGGTTGGCATGAGCCGGTGCAGCAAAGGCAGGTGGGGCATGAACAGTCGCAGGTTCCGGAACACGGGGAGGCTGTACAACCTGAACCGTCTGGGGCTGCGGTTGTTGCTGGACTGCCGGGCGCATCGGCGTGGTCTGGGGCAGGCAGGCGGCCTCGCTGTTGATGCCTGTCGCAACAACGGAGACGCGCATGGTGCCTTCCATGCTTGGGTCAAAGCACGAGCCGAAGATGATATGCGCTTCACCTTCCACTTCATCACGGATGCGGTTTGCTGCTTCATCGACCTCGAACAGGGTCACGTCCATGCCGGTTGTGATGTTGATCAGAACACCCCGTGCCCCCTTCATGCAGGTATCTTCCAGCAGGGGATTGGCAATGGCGGCCTCGGCGGCGTCCAGTGCGCGCCGTTCCCCTGTGGCTTCGCCGGTTCCCATCATGGCACGCCCCATGTCGCTCATGACGGTGCGTACGTCGGCAAAGTCAAGGTTGATCAGGCCGGGCAGGATCATCAGGTCGGTGATGGAGCGTACGCCTTGGTGAAGGACGTTGTCCGCCATCTTGAAGGCATCGGCAAAGGTGGTTTTTTCGTTGGCAACCCGGAACAGGTTCTGGTTCGGAATGATGATCAGGGTGTCAACGTACTGGGACAGATCTTCGATACCGCTTTCGGCAAGACGCATGCGGTTGGCGCCTTCGAACTGGAACGGCTTGGTTACGACACCAACGGTCAGAATGCCCATCTCGCGGGCTACCCTGGCAATGACGGGTGCAGCACCGGTTCCGGTTCCACCGCCCATACCGGCGGTGATGAACACCATGTTCGATCCCTGGATTTCTGCAGCGATTTGCTCGACTGTCTCTTCGGCGGCCGCCCGCCCGACTTCCGGACGTGCACCGGCCCCCAGTCCCTGGGTGGTGGTTGCCCCCAACTGAATGCGGCGGTTGGTCCGCGCCATGGTCAGGGCCTGTGCGTCCGTATTGGAAACGACAAAGTCAACACCTTGCAAATTGTCTGCAATCATGTTGTTGACCGCGTTACCACCAGCACCACCAACACCAACAACTGTGATGTGGGGTTTGAGCAGGGGCTCACCCTGTTGTGGAACAGTGAGGTTTATCATATCGTGGGCCTCCGGGCTTGATCGCTTCTGCTTCTGTTCAGTGCCTTTGACGAAAGTGCGGATGCGGTACTGATACCGTTCTTGATCCCGCTACATTATGTCAGGTTTCTGTTTTACGTATCTTGACATTCCTTGGTACATAATCCTGAGCCACGTTGGAAGAGGCCCGGCGCTTTTTCCTAAAGATTTTCTTTCAGCCATCCAAAGACACGACCAATCCCGCGACTGGGGCGCGCATTTCTTTCCACCAATCCGGCCATGTCGGCATCGGCGGGTGCGGTCCGGAATGCCTGGTCGCGTATGGCGTAACGCAGCAGTCCTGCGCAGGTAGAAAATGCGGGACCAAGAGCGTTCTCGGGGACCCCACGGATCCGTCGCGGCCGTCCAAGTCGCACCTGTTTGTCAAGCACCAGCTCGGCCATTTCACGCAGTCCCTGCAACTGGCTTGCGCCACCTGTCAGCACGACACGCCGGCCTGCGGCATGCAGCATTCCTGCCGTGGACAGCCGTGCGCGGACCAGCTCAAATGTTTCCTCGATACGGGGTCTGATGATACGGACAAGTTCGGAGCGCGGAATTTCCTGCGCACCTGCATCTTCGTCCTCGCCGACTTGCGGAACCTTCAGCAGTTCCCGCGCATCGGCCGGTGCGCTGTGAACTGTGCCCCAGACGGTTTTCAGGCGCTCTGCCATTCCGGCTGGTGTTGACAGGCCACGAGCGATGTCATTGGTGACATGATGCCCGCCAACCGGTACGACATCGGCAAAGACAGGGTGTCCATCCAGAAATACAGAGATGCTTGTTGTCCCGCCGCCCATGTCGATGACGGTTACGCCCATTTCTTTTTCGTCATCCACGGTGCAGGCCACAGCAGAGGCATGGGCACTTGCCGTGCGGCTTTCAATGCGCAGATGACAACGATCAATGACATTGGCCAGGTTACGCAGGGCACCGCCACCCGCAGCAACCATGTGAATGCGCACGCCCAGGCGATCGCCATACATGCCGCGTGGATCAACAATGCCGTCGGTCCCGTCAATGGTGTAACCCGTCGGGATGCAGTGGATCAGCTCCCGGTCGCCACCTTCGGCCAAAAGGAACTGGTGTCCCTGTTCCAGGATGCGGCGCACATCGTTGTCGCGGATGGCGTGACCGGCAACAGAGACCTCTGCATCCACGTTACGGCAGTGCAGGCCTCCGCCAGTGACATTGATGCAAACATCCCCAACGCGGACGCCGGCTGTTTGTTCAGCTGCATCAACCGCAGCGCGGACAGATTCTTCCAGCTGGGCCATATCCGCAACCTGTCCGTTGCGCATACCGCGTGACCGATGATGCCCCACGCCCAGTACCCGCAGGTCACCATTTTCATCCGCTGTTGCAACAAAGCAGGCAACTTTTGTCGTGCCCACGTCAAGAGCAGTAACAGGATCATTACGTTGGCGGTTTCTTGCCATTATATACTGTAGTCTCCGTGCACTCTGTTATGTATTTGTTTTTTGTTTCAGTAACGTCAGGCATTCCGTGCCGGACCGGTTGCAGGCAGTGCAGGGGGCTGGGTACGCCCCTTGCCCGGAGGTGTGCTGCGTGTCTGCGTGGTCGGTGCGGCACGCACGATCATACGGTCCACAACACGCAGGTCGATCATTTCCAGCCCACGCTCCAGAAGTTTCTGCTCACGGTCCATGGCGGCCAGTCGCGACAGGGCCGTGCCGGTATTAAATTCAGGCAGCTTGACTTCTGTGCCTCCCTCGCCGACAGCATCAATCCACAAATCCCAGCGCCGGGATCCAACCCGGACAGCGGCCCGGACACGTTGCATGATATCGGGTTCTGCGGATAACAGGGTTAACAGGTCGCTGACAGCATCGGGCGCACCCCGACCCGCGATCAAGGGCAGGTGGCTGTATTCCGGCAACATGGGACCGATGACGCTGCCGTCCGCATCGACCATTCGGAAATCACTTCCGTTCTGCCACAGGGCAATGGGTGTTTTTTCCACCAACGTGATGTGGAGTTCATCGGGCAGGTGCCGTTCAACAGTCGCCAGCCGGACCCATGGCAACTGTTCAAGCCGTGTCCGGACGGTTGCCGGATCCAGCTCCAGAAGCGGCGCACCCCGTGGCAGGTCCACGGCACCGAGCAGATCATCCGGGTCTGTGCGCCCCCGTCCGGTTACGGTAATCTGGCGCAGCTTTATGCCGGCGTCTGCGCTTATATCCATCAGGCCGTCCAGCGTTACATCGCGCAACATGTTCTGCGTCCATGCGATGGCACCAGACATCCAGGCTGCCATGACCAAGGCCGTGGTCATCGTACCTGCTGCCAGCCATTTCCGGGCCCGGGTACCGGGTAGGGAGACCAGAAAGGGAACGGCCATGGTCATGTGTCGCATTGCGCATTCTCCACCATCCAGGTGCAAAGGTCGGGAAACGAAATCCCGGACAGGGCAGCCTGCTCTGGCACCAGTGATGTGGGTGTCATACCGGGTTGGGTATTGACCTCCAGAATCACCAGCCGTTTTCCATCATACCTGAAATCTGCGCGCGATACGCCCCGGCATCCCAGGACATGATGGGCCACGACAGCCAGCCGCTGCACCTCGGCATATATATCGGCAGGCAGGTCGGCAGGCAGGGTATGCGCGGATCCACCCGCCGCGTACTTGGCATCGTAGTCATAGAAACTGTGGCTGGTTGTGATTTCTGTAACCCCCAAGGCATGGTGCCCCATGATGGCTGTTGTCAGTTCACGCCCGGGGATGAACTCTTCTGCCATGACGCGTTCGCCATAAGGCCAGTGGGTGGCAAAAGGCCGGGGACTTTTGGTGTCGGTGATGATTGCGACACCGACCGATGAGCCTTCGTTGTGTGGTTTGACAACATAGGGAACCGGAATGGGGTCACCCGCGATCAAGTCCTCCCGCGTGACAATCTTTTCCCGTGCAACGGCGATGCCGGCACTGGCACACAGTTTCTTTGCCATCGGTTTGTCCATGGCCAGGGCACTGGCCATCAGACCCGAGTGGGTGTAGGGGACGCCAAGAACATTCAGCATGCCCTGGATGCAGCCATCCTCTCCGTAACGTCCATGCAGGGCATTGAACACAACATCCGGACTGGTTTGTTCCAGATGATGCAGCAAGGCCCCGACATTGCGTGAGACATCCACCGCCTGCACGGCATAACCAACACTTTCCAGGGCCCTGACAGCGGCAGCTCCTGAGCTGAGAGAAACCTCCCGCTCTGCGGAGAATCCTCCCATCAGGACAGTGACCTTCCTGTGGCGCCGGTTTGCGCGCAGCCGTGCAACTTCTTCGACAGCTGCGGCATTGGCAGGTTGCGTGGCTGTTGTGCTGGTGAAGTCCAGGTTCATGATCTGTCTCCGGCAGGCGTTCGTTTTTCGACCCCGATACGACGAATTTCCCAACGCAGTTCCACCCCGAACCTGGTCCAGACCTTATGCCGGACAATTTCCCCCAGTTCTTCGAGGTCACGTGCCGTGGCACTGCCGGTATTGATCAGGAAATTGCAGTGTTTCTCCGAGACCTGCGCCCCGCCATGGCGCAAGCCACGGCATCCGGCGCGATCAATCAGCTCCCACGCCTTGTGGCCGTCCGGGTTCGCAAATGTGGAGCCGCCGGTTCGGGTCCGGACTGGCTGTGTGTCTTCGCGGGACTGGGCGATCTCGTCCATCCGTGACTGGATGGCGTGGCTGGAGCCCGGTGTTCCCCGGAGGGTGGCATGGGTAAAGATCCAGCTATCCGGAACTGCGCAGTGGCGATAGGACAGTCCCATAGCCTCCCGGTCAAGGGTATGAGAGCGCCCGCTGCGGTCGATGGCGGTGGCGGACAGCAGGATATCGGCCATTTCGCACCCATAGGCCCCGGCATTCATGCGCAGGGCACCGCCAAGAGTTCCGGGGATGCCGCTCAGGAATTCCAGACCGGACAAACCCTGTGCGGCCGCAAAGCGGGCAACATGAACATCCAAGGCTGCCGCGCCAGCCTTCAGGATGTGCCCCTCGCTGGATACGACAGCAGAAAATCCCCGTCCCAACCGGATGGTGACCCCCGGAATGCCGCCGTCCCGTACAAGAAGGTTGGAGCCGACACCGATAACGGTTACGGGCACGTCATCTGGCAGCACGGACAGGAAATGCGCCAGATCCGTATCATCCTCGGGCTTGAAAACAATATCAGCCAAGCCACCGACCTGGAACCATGTAACCCGTGACAGATCGTAATCGGCACGAAGCTGTCCGCGAACCCCGTCCATCAGGGGGCGCAGGCGCTCCAGCAGATGGGCTCCGGCTGTTCGTGTCATGGTTCGGGTGCTTTCCGGCATCAGGCTGTTACTTTCCCGGCCGAGGTTGACAGGGCATCAAGTTCACGGGGCAGGGTCTGTGCCCATGCTGTGATATTGCCGGCCCCAAGGCATACAACAAGATCACCCGGTGCGGTCAGGGACTTGACCAGCGATGCCAGATGTTCTGGTCCCTCAAGGGCATGGACGCTGCGGTGTCCATGATCGCGCAGGCCGTTGACCAGAGCCATGCGGTCAAAGCCTTCGATGGGTGCTTCTCCGGCCGCATAGACGTCGGCGACAATGACTTCCTCCGCTTCGTTGAAACAGGTGCAGAATCCTTCGAACAAGTCTCTCAGACGTGAATAACGATGCGGCTGCACCACAGCAATCACGCGTCCACGTGTTGCCTGGCGGGCAGCTTTCAGGACGGCAGAAATTTCCACCGGATGGTGGCCGTAGTCATCGATGACGGTGACCCCGTCACTTTCGCCTGTACGCGTAAACCGGCGTTTGACACCACCAAATGCAGCCAAGGCCCGGCGGATGACGTCATCCGTCAGCCCCATGCGCACTCCGACGGCAACAGTTGCCAGGGCATTTTGCACATTGTGATCCCCGAACATGGGAAGGCGGATATTCTCGATCGTACGGGATGTGTGCGGATCACCATTTCGCACCACGGCATCGAAGCGGGCCCCGTTGACACCGCCCTCAACGTTGATCCCCTGTATCTCTGCCTGCGGGCTGAAGCCATAGGTGACAATGCGCCGGTCTGCCACCCGGGCGATCAGGGTCTGCACTTCCGGGTGATCAATGCACAGGGCGGCAAAGCCATAGAACGGGATGTTGGTGACAAAGGTGTGGAACGCGTCCTGAAGCCGTTCGAAACGGCCATAGTGGTCCATATGCTCGGGGTCGATGTTGGTCACCACGCAAATCGTGGCTGGCAGCTTGGTAAAGGTGCCATCAGATTCATCAGCCTCTACAACCATCCAGTCACCCGTGCCCAAGCGGGCATTCGTGCCCCAGACATTGATAATACCGCCGTTGATCACGGTTGGATCCATGGCGGCTGTATCCAGCAAAGCGGCAATCAGGCTGGTGGTTGTGGTCTTGCCGTGCGTGCCGCCGACAGCAATGGCCCACTTCAGGCGCATCAGTTCGGCCAGCATTTCAGCGCGGCGTACGATTGGAAGATGGCGTGTGCGTGCGGCTTCGACTTCCGGATTGGCAGCCTGGATCGCCGAAGAGACGACAACAACCTTTGCGTTCCCCAGATTTGCGGCATCATGACCGATGGAAATCGGGATATTCATCGCCCGCAGTCTTTGGACGTTTGCATTCTCGGCAACATCCGATCCCTGAACGGCGTATCCCAAGTTATGCATGATCTCGGCAATACCGGACATACCGATGCCGCCGATGCCGGTGAAGTGAAGGGGGCCAATATCAAGGGGAATCGCACGCATGGTCAGGCAGTCTCCGGGGTACAGGCAAGGTTCTCGACCGCATCGCCCAAGCGGACAGCCGCATCCGGTATGGACCACGCGCCGGCGTGCCGTGCCATGGCAGCCAGATGCTCGGGGGCGGACAGAAGATGCACAAGGGTATGGGTCAGGGTCGAGGGTATAAAGGAATCCTGAGGTATGACAGTCGCGCCACCGGCGACTTCTACAGCCCGTGCATTTGCCGTTTGGTGATCATCGGCTGCCGCGCCATAGGGGATCAGAACAGAAGGCCGGCCGGCGACGGTTACCTCGGCAACGGTTGATGCCCCGGCGCGTGCGATCAGCAGGTGCGCACGTGCCAGACGTTCGGGTACATCGTCGAAGAAGGCGTTGACCGTTGCGGGGACTCCGGCACGGTCATAGTCATGACGGGCACGCTCCAGATCTTCCGGTCTTGCCTGATGGCTGACGGTAATGCGTGTGCGTATGGCGTCGGGCAAGGCGGCAAGGGCTGCGGGAACGACGTCGGTCAGGATACGGGCGCCCTGGCTGCCGCCCAAGACCAGAAGTTCAACGGGGCCATCGGGGCCCGGTGGTATGTAAGGGGTTCCTGCAATATCCTGTATGCCACTCCGGACCGGCATACCAACACGGATCGCCGGAACCTGTGGCGGCAGGAAGCGGATCGCGTCATAAACAGTGGCAACAGCCTGAACCCGTTTTGCAAAAAGGCGGTTGGCACGCCCCAGAACGGCATTCTGCTCGTGGATCAGAACCGGGATACCCAGCTGTATGCCTGCAGCTATGGCCGGAACTGATGCATAGCCGCCAAACCCGACAACGGCCTTGGGGCGTATTTGCTGCAGGATGCGCCGGGCTTGCCAGGTTCCACGCAGCAGCGCCGCAAGGGCGGCGATGCGGGCCAGGGGGCTTTGTCCCAGAACCTGCGCCGATGACACCCCAAATGTTTCGACCTGCCCCAGAGTTCCCCCATAGGCGCGTCCGCGTTGGTCGGTGATCAAGCTCAGGGACCAACCCCGCTTTGACAGTTCTGTGGCCAGCGCCTCGGCCGGGAACACGTGTCCGCCTGTTCCCCCGGCCGCAAGCACAATGCATCCACGGGGAGTCACCTGTCCATTCATGGCAGCGTCCCCCCCGGGCCAAGCACAAGATGGCGCCGGGTCAGGGCCAGGATCATGCCCATCCCCAGTGCCAGTCCCAGCATGGATGACCCCCCGTAGGACACAAAAGGCATGGTCATCCCTTTTGTCGGCATCATATGCAGGCTGGAAGCCATGTTGATAATGGCCTGAAGACCGAACTGAACGGCCAGTCCACCAACAGAAATCAGGACAAAGAGGCTGTTGCCCTGCAGGGTTCGGCTCATGGCCCGCAGGACAAGAACCGCGAACAGCCCCACGATCAGCAGGCACAACAGAACCCCGAATTCTTCCCCGGCAACAGCAAAGATAAAGTCTGTATGGGAATCCGGAAGCTGCTCCTTGACCCGTCCTTCTCCGGGGCCACGGCCAAAAATACCGCCGTTGCGAAATGCCTGAAGCGCTTTCTCGATCTGGTAGGTATCCCCGCCGTCCGGATTCAGGAACCGGTCAACGCGGCTTTGCACGTGCGGGAAGATCAAATAGGCCCCTGCCGCCCCGCCAAGACTGACCGCAACCAGCAGGAAAACCCAGAACAAGGACAGCCCGGCCAGGAAGAACTGTGTGCTCCACATGGCGGTGACAACCATCGCTTGCCCGAAATCAGGCTGGATCAGCAGCAGGCCGACAACAACAAGAAACAGGGCACTGGCAATCCGGAACCCGGGAAACGCTTCGGACGTTCGGCCTTCGGCAAACATCCACCCGGCAACGATGGCAAAGGTTGGCTTGAGAAACTCGGACGGCTGGATCGACAGGCCACCCAGATGGATCCAGCGTGTTGCGCCCTTGATTTCCACCCCGCTGAATGGTGCCACAATCATCAGGGTCACCGATGCCAGGAAGCCCGCCAAGGCCACACGACGGATCCAGCGTGGCGAAAGCAGCGACACCGCAAACATAAGGCCCACAGCCAAGGGAAGAAAGACAAACTGGCGCCGGACAAAGTGGAATGGCTCGGCATGGATGCGCCCCGCAGCAGCGGGTCCGGCTGCCATCAGCAGGATAGCCCCGATGATGACCAGCAGCAGTGTAACCGTTAACAAAACCCTGTCCACGGTCCACCACCAACGGCCGATAATCGATGTGTCGGTACGGGTGAACTGAAGAAGGGTCATGTTGCCTCTTCTCCTTCGGGTACGTCCTCGGACTCTTCTTCGGCCAGTTCCTGAACAATCCGGCGGAAGACTTCGCCCCGGTGCTCGAAGTTCCGGAACTGGTCAAAGGATGCGCAGGCCGGGGAGAGCAGGACCACATCGCCGTGGTCGGCAATTTCGTCTGCACGTTCAACCGCGTTCTGCAGGTCAGAGCACTTGGTCCAAGGCACATCCTGCCCCAGCTCCTGTGCAAACAGGTCTTGCGCCTCTCCAATCAGAAAGGCATGGCGAATGCGTGGAAACAGCGGGCGCAGGGCCTGGATGCCGCCTTTTTTTGCCTGCCCGCCGGCGATCCACAGGACCCGGTCGTAGCAGGCCAGGGCGCGGGCTGTGGCTTCGGCATTGGTTGCCTTGCTGTCATTGATGAAGGGTACGCCCTCTATGTCCTCGACCAGTTCCAGCCTGTGTGGAAGGCCGGGGAAGGTGCGTAGCGCTTCTATGATAACGGGGACGGCAACACCCCGTGCCCTGGCTGCGGCAAAAGCGCAGGCAATATTCTGTCCGTTGTGGATCCCCGGCAGGCGCTTCAGCGGACGCAGGTCACAGATTTCAACGGGCGTGCCTTCACTGGCATCGAACAGGATGCCGTCGGCAACAAAGATACCGCTGGCGACTGCCCGTCCTGTGCGTACGGGAATGACCTTGTGCAGGGCGTGCCGTGATACTGTTTCGTACATACGGGCGCTGTCGGGATCATCAACGCCGATAATGCTGGTGGCATGGGCAGGCTGATCGGCAAAGACCCTTGTCTTGGCGCGGACGTAACCATCCATGTTGCCATGGCGATCCAGATGATCAGGGCTGATATTCAGCCATACGGCCACGTTTGCCTTCAGGTGAGGCATCAGCTCCAACTGATAGCTTGACAGTTCCAGGACGTAGGTTCCCCGCCAGTCCATCTCTGGCAGGTCCATGGCTGGAACCCCGATGTTGCCACCAACAGCAACGGGAAGCCCGGCCTGTTCCAGGATATGACCAATCAGGGCCGTGGTTGTGGATTTTCCGTTTGTGCCGGTGATGGCAATGACAAAGGCGTCTGTCCGTGCCTCGCACAAAAGATCAACGTCGCATACCAGGGGAATACCCATCCGGCGTGCCAGCAGTGCTGTCGGGTGGGGAGAGGGCAGGGTACTCGGGATACCCGGACTCCAGATAACGGATTTCAGGCCAACCCAGTTTTTCTCTGATGGCTCGGCAATGGAAATCCCCATGCGTGCGGCCTTGTTGCGGGATTCGGGGTTGTCATCCCACGCCAGCACCGTTGCTCCGACAGCCTGTAGAGCACGCGCCGCTGACAGCCCGGACTTGCCCAGTCCCAGGATGGCGACGCGACTTTTCAGGTAATGCAGCGCTGGGTGCATTCGCCGGCTTCCTTATCTCAGTTTGAGGGTAGACAGGCCCAGAATGGCCAGAATAGTGGCAATAATCCAGAACCGGACCACGATGGTTGGCTCGGCCCAGCCTTTTTTCTCGAAGTGATGGTGCAGGGGAGCCATCCGGAAGACCCGCTTCCCTGTCAGCTTGAAGCTGACAACCTGGACAATGACAGAGACGGTTTCCAGCACAAACAGCCCCCCCACCAGGGCGAGGACAATCTCATGGCGGGTCACAACGGCCACGCTGCCAAGTGCGCCACCAAGGGCCAGGGACCCGGTATCACCCATGAAAACCATTGCGGGCGGTGCATTGAACCACAGGAATCCCAAGCATGCACCGATAAGGGCGGCCAGAAAGACCGACAGTTCGCCCGATCCCGGAATGTGCTGGATCCCCAGATAGGTTGCGTACAGGTTTGATCCCACGAAATAGGCGATCAGCGCAAAGACGCCGGCGGCTATCATGACCGGGACCGTTGCCAGCCCATCCAGCCCGTCGGTCAGGTTAACGGCATTTGAGGAGCCGACAATGACAACCATGCCGAAAGGAAGATAGAACCAACCCATCTGGATCAGGACGTTCTTGAAAAACGGAATGGTCAGCGCCGATGCAATGGATGGATCTGTGATCGACATGATCCACCATGTGGCCACCCCGCCGACAGCACACTGTGCGACTAGTTTTATCTTGCCCGGAACGCCCTTTGTATTCCGCTTGGTGACTTTCAGAAGGTCATCGATCATGCCAACCAGGCCATAGCCGATGGTGACCAGCAGAACAGCCCAGACATAGGAGTTGGCCAAGTCTGCCCACAGCAGGGTAGAGACCGTGCATCCCAGCAGGATCATCATCCCGCCCATGGTCGGTGTCCCTTTTTTGGTCAGCAGATGACTTTCCGGTCCCAGCTCCCTGATCGGTTGCCCTTGCTTCTGTTTGTGCTTCAGCCAGCGAATGATAGCCGGCCCGAAGACAAAGGCCACCAGCAGGGCTGTCAGCACAGCACCCCCGGCCCGGAAGGTAAGATACCGGAACAGGTTGAGGATGCTGAGATCGCCGGACAGCTGGGATAGATAATAGAGCATCGTGTGGTCTTCTTGTGATCCTTGGGTAGCAAGAGGAAACGGGCGGGGGCTTCCGGTCAGGTCGCCTCGCTTACGCTGTCGGTCATGGCTTCCAGGAAGGAGACAAGATGCCCCATCCGGGTACTGAATGATCCCTTGACCATCAGAACGTCGCCATTTTTCAGGGCCGGTGCAAGCAACGACGCCAGTGTGGCACTGTCAACGGCGTGGGCAGCCTTGATCGCGGGGGGAAGGGCTTCATGCAGGTTCATCATCAAGGGTCCAGCGGTATACACCTGCTCTATCCCCAGTGCCACAATTTCCTTTGCCAGGGCTGCGTGCCGTTCTGGACCGGTTGGTCCCAGTTCGCGCATGTCCCCCAGTGCGGCAATACGTCGTCCGCCCGGTCCGGGTTTTGCAACGGCAAGAGCTTCAAGGGCGGCGCGGACCGATGCCGGATTGGCGTTGTAGCTTTCATCGATCAGCGTGATACATCCACGCCTATCGGGCAGGGGGATGATCCGGGTCTGGCCCCGTCCCTGTGAGGGGACCAGCGTTGCCAGTGTGCGGGCGGCCTGTGTCGTGTCAAGCCCCAGTGCATGGACAACGGCAAGAGCGGCCAGGCTGTTGCGGGCCCAGTGTGCACCTGGTGCTCCGATGGTATAATTCAGTCCTTCCCGGTCAAGCCGTACAGAGACCTCGGTCTGCTCTGCCCCGATCACCAGATCCAGAAGCCGCACGTCAGCCTCGCCGTGTTGTCCGAAGGTCAGGATGTTCAGATTCAGATCCCGTGCCCGTGCTTCCAGGCGTTCGTAGAATGGATTGTCGCGGGGCAGGATGGCTGTGCCACCAGTCTGTACGCCTTCCAGAATTTCGGCCTTGGCATCAGCAATTTCAGAGACGTCACGGAAGAATTCCAGATGTGCATCCGAAACCCATGTGATCACGGCAATGTCGGGCCGGGCGAGGGCTGTCAGGGCGCGGAGTTCTCCGGCATGGTTCATCCCCATCTCGACGACGCTGTAGCGTGCATCGGCAGGTATCCGTGCCAAGGTAACCGGAACACCCCAGTGGTTGTTGAAGCTCCCGAAGGCGGCATGCGTGGGACCGAAATTGCCCAGGATGTGCGCCAGCATGTCTTTGGTTGATGTTTTGCCGACACTGCCGGTGACACCAACCACGCGGCCACCAAAACGGTTCCGCGCTTCTCGTCCCAAGGCATGCAGGGCCGTAAAGGTATCGGAGACCATAATCAGCTGTTCTGGATTGACGTCTGGTACCGCCTTATGGACCAAGGCGCCGACCGCACCGGATTCAAGAGCCTGCTTTACCCAGTCATGTCCATCAGAGTTGGGGCCTTTCAGGGCGATGAACAGATCACCGGGTGCTGTTGTCCGGCTGTCAATCGACAGGCCGGTGACCGGAAAAGCTCCGCTGCTCTTGCCGTCGGTGGCCTTGGCAATGTCCGATGATCTCCATAGGGTCATGGCGCCATCTCCTGTAGCATGCGGGCTTCCAGGGCTTCCCGGGCAACGTGGCGGTCATCAAAAGGAAGTGTGGTTATGCCGATGGTCTGCCCACTTTCATGTCCCTTGCCTGCCAGCAGCAGCACGTCGCCCGCACGCAGCATGGCAATGCCTGTGCGGATTGCTTCGCCGCGATCACCGATTTCAACAGCGTCCGGGCACCCGGTTCGTGCGGCAGCCCGGATGGCAGCCGGGTCTTCGGTGCGTGGGTTGTCATCTGTCAGAATGACGCCATCGGCCAGGCGATGGACGATCTCGCCCATCAGGGAGCGTTTGCCGGGATCGCGGTCGCCACCGCAACCAAATAGAACGATCAATCTCCCTTGTGTATGGGGCCTCAGGGCCAGTATGGCCTGTTCCAGGGAATCCGGTGTGTGGGCGTAGTCCACATACACAGTGGCTGTATCGGCACAGCTGCCTACATATTCCAGTCGTCCCGGCACCCCGGTCAGGCGAGGGAGTGTGGCCACAGCTGCGGCCGGTGTGATGGAGCGATCGCAGGCCAAGGCCAGCCCAAGGGCAGCAAGACTATTCATCGCCTGGAAATGCCCGGTCAGGGGCAGGTCAACATCCATCCTGTTACCCAGGACATCCAGCGACAGGGCTTGTCCGCGTGGACTGGCCCGGTTTTCAAGCAAGCGGATTTCATGCCCGTTTCTGCCATAACTCCAGACACGGCGCCCGGCTTTACGGGTTGCGGCATCCAGGATGCCATAGTCCGGACTGTCTGCATTCAGGACAGCAAGGCCACCCGGTTCCAGCACATCTGTAAACAAGCGTGTCTTTGCGGCCCGATAGGCTTCCATCGATCCGTGATAGTCCAGATGATCGCGGGACAGGTTGGTAAAGGCGGCGGCCTTGAGTCGCACGGCATCCAGGCGGAACTGGTCCAGCCCATGGCTGGACGCTTCCAGGCACAGGAAAGAGCAGGACCGATCCGCCGCCATGGCCAGAAGGCGATGCAGGCTGACCGGGTCCGGGGTGGTCATGCCTTCTGTGCAGTCAAAGTCGGGACCGGTCAGCCCCAGCGTGCCCAGGCTGGCGGCCCTTCTGCCCAGAAGGGTCATGATCTGGCGGAAAAAGACAGCCGTTGATGTCTTTCCGTTGGTTCCGGTGACAGCGGTTGTTGTTTCGGGCTGGCGTGCATAGAAGGCAGAGGCCAGCCGGGCCAAGTCGCGCCGGGGGTTGTCGGTTCCAAGAACAGGAATGCAGGATGCTTCACGAGGTGTGGTGGTGCCGTGTGCGGCAAGAATGGCTACGGCCCCCCGTTGAAGGGCATCGGCAATAAAATCCTGCCCGTTGGACCGGGTTCCGGGCATGGCAGCAAACAGGAAACCGCCTTTTACAAGCCGCGAGTCGGCCGTAATGCCAAGGATGTCTGTCCGGCAAGCCCCTTCATCCGGTTTCTGTATGCCGGCTTTTTCTGCCAGGTCACCGAGCAACATCAATACCTTCCTCTTCCACAACCGCTGTCCTGGCCACCCGTGCCTGGGCAGTTTTCATGGCCCTGACCTCAATCGGTTGGCCATTGACATGGGGCTGTATACCAAGAATGGGGCCAATTTCAGCAATGATCTCGCCGGCTGTTGGAACAACATTCCATCCCGATGTTGCAAAGCCCCATGTGGACTTCAGTCCTTTTGGCTCGTCCAGTGTGACAACCAGCGCATAGCGTGGATCATCCATGGGAAAGGCACCGGCAAAGCTGTTCATGTTGTTTTTGCGGTTGTATCCACCGGATGCAGAGATCTTTTCGGCTGTTCCTCCCTTGCCACCGACCATATAGCCGGGAACTTCGGCCTTGCGGGCCGTGCCATCCGTAATGACGGTCCGCATCAGTTTGCGCAGGGCCAGAGAGGTTTCCGTGCGCAGGACTTTCTGCGGTTCCGGATCGCCGGCATCGCGTGGCAGCAGGGTTGGCTGAACCATGTAGCCGCCATTGACCAAGGGAGCCAGCCCCCTGATCATGCTGATCGGCGTGACCGCAATGCCGTGGCCAAACGATATGGTCATGGTATTGATGTCCCGCCATGGCTGGGGATACAGCGGGTGGCCCGTTTCAGGAAGTTCGATACGGGCTGCATCAAGAATGCCCAACCTGCCAAGAAATTTCTTCTGGAATTCGGTTCCCAGCTGCATGGCCATCCGGGCCGAACCGATATTGGACGAGCGGGTCAGAATTTCGGCGACATTCAGCCGACGGTTCTCGCGGTGTACATCGCGTATGGTAAAGCGTGCCACTTTCAGCGGATTGATCGTGTCGTAACTGTCCTGCAGGCGGATCTGACCGGATTCCAGGGCCATGGCAGTATTGAACAGCTTGAAGATGGAGCCCATTTCATAAACGCCTAACGTGACCCGGTTGAAGCGGGCATTGGCATCAGAGGCTCCGAAGTTTTCCGGCTGATAATCAGGCAGTGAAACCAGCGACACGATTTCTCCGCTGCGTACGTCCATGATCACTGCACTTGCCGCTGTGGCGCTGAACTTTTCCATGTTGCGCAACAGAGTGTGGCGGACGGCATGCTGGACCCTGGCATCCACGGTCAGGCGCAGCGGGATGGAGGGGTTCTGGCGCAGGGCTTCGTTGAAGGTTAGTTCGGTTCCGGCAATGCCGTTGTTGTCGGGGTCTGTGGCGCCAAGGACGTGGCTGAACAACGAACCCTGCAAATAGGCGCGCCGCTCGGCATTCTCGAAGAAGAGCCCGGGGATGCCTTCGGAATTGACGCTTTGCTGCTGGCGTGGCGTCAGGTTCCTGTCAAGATAGACAAAGCGCCGACCGGATGTCAGGCGGTTGAACACATCGTGTCGGTTCAGGTGAGGCAGAACGGCGACCAGTTTGTCTGCGGCCTCGGCAGGGTTGATCAGTTTCTGGCTGTCGGCATACAGGTTGACGGTTGGCAGGTTTGTGGCAAGAAGAAGCCCGTTCCGGTCCACAATGTCTGCACGTGTGTGTGTAATAACCTCGGTTTTCGCGACGGCCTTGGCCTTGTACGAGACTTGGTGGTCAACAGCCCCCAGGACCATGACGTCGAACAGCCGGACACTGATCCCGCAGAAAGCCAAGGTAAACAGGCTGGCTGTGACCAGCATGCGGACGCGCCCGGTTTCCAGGGCTTGTTTGATCTCTCCGTCCAGAACCACATGGGTTCCTTTCCGGTCAATGCCTGCGGATGGAAGCAGCTCTTCCCCTGGGTAGAGAAACGGTGCGACCTTCCGACGACGTGGGAACAGGCGGGCCATCATGCTATGGCTTCCCTGTTCTGGAGGGAACCCGGGATCGCGATGTATGCGATGGCACCATCTCCGGACTGGAATGGTTGGCCAGTGTCGGGGAGAAGGTTCCCTGATGTGCAGGGTTTTCAGGCTGTTGCAGCGGCAGGTCGGCAATCTGTGCCATGGCCTGTCCATCCAGGATACCAAGGCCCAGCAGGCGCGACGCAAGGTCCGCAATACGGGCCGGATCGTTCAGATAAGCCCATTCAGCAGACAGAACGCGAATTTCGTTGTGTGTCTTGTGGATATCCCGGTTGAGTCCGGCCAGCCGGTCTTCCAGGTTCTGGACTTGGAATTTCATCAGAAACATGCCGACACTGACGGCCAGCACAAGAAAAACCCATAATGCTGTGGTGCCGCGGATCATGCTGCACCATCCTGTGCGGGGCTATCGGTTCGGGTATCCACTCTCAGCTTTGCGGAGCGGGCCCGGGGATTTCGTTGTGCCTCGGCAGCCGAGCATTGTACGGCCTTGCGTCCTGACCCGACAAAGGTTGCTGGCGGGGGCGGTATTTCGCCCGGCAACAGGCGTGAGGCGCTTTTGGCAGAGCGTTCTGACAGGAAGGCCTTCACCTCGCGGTCTTCCAGGGAATGAAAGGACACAACAGCCAGCCGTCCGCCAGGGGCCAGTATGGACTGTGCTCCTTCCAGACCGCGGCGCAGTTCACCGATTTCATCATTGACGAAGATGCGCAATCCCTGAAAAGTCCGCGTTGCCGGGTCTATGGTATCCTTGCCCTTGTGCACGACAGAGCGGACAATCTCGGCCAGTTGACGGGTTGTCTGCAGCGGGCCGTTGTGGCGTTCCCGTACAATGGCCCGTGCGATGCGGCGCGACTGCCGCTCTTCGCCAAGGCGATACAGAATCGAGGCAATATCCTCTTCCTCAAAGGTATTGACTACGTCTGCAGCAGATAGACCGGCCTTTTCCATCCGCATGTCCAGGGGACCTTCGCGCATGAAAGAGAACCCTCGTCCCGGGGTATCGATCTGCATGGACGAGACCCCGACATCCAGGGTGATGCCATCGACAAGGCCAACGCCGGCTTGTTGCAGCAGGGAGGCCATGTCACCAAAACGACCGGGCAGGAACAGGAAACGGCCGGGGTAGCAGGAGGCCAGATCCTCTGCGCGCGGTGCGGCTTCGGGATCGCGGTCGATGGCAACAACGCATGTATCGCTTGAAGCCTCCAGAATGGCGCGACTGTAACCGCCGGTACCGAATGTGCCGTCAACGTATGTTCCGCCACGGTGTACCTGCAAGCCATCCAGGACTTCGGTCAGCATAACCGGAATGTGCAGGGCTGTTTCTGTTGTCATGGTTCAGTCCCCGCTGCCAAGGTGCAGGGACGGGCGGCGTTCCGCTGCCCGGCGCCGGATTTCGGCTTCGGCCTTTTTCAGGGCAGATGGTTCCCAGATCTGGAAGGTACGCCCCCGACCGACAAAAGCGGCCTCACTCGACAGCCCCGCATGTTCGAGCAAATCCTCGGGGACCATGATCCGGCCTTCGGTATCGAAGGCGAGCTGGCGTGCAGACGCAAAAACAAGCTGGGCCATTTCATCCTGTTCAGGTGAGAAAATATCCAGCCGATCCAGGCTGGAGGCAATCTTTTCAAGGCGATCCATGCCCATGCCATCCAGGCAGGATGTCGTGAAGGACGGGTAGCAGACAACACCGGCAAAGCCTTGCCCTGTCAGGGATGATCGCCACAGTGCCGGAACAGACACCCGTCCCTTCCGGTCAATCTTGTTGATGATCGTGGAAACGAAAAGCGACATCGCTTCCCGGGCCTTCCCATGGTTGGGCGGTGTGACCAGCACCGCAGGTGTGTCAAAAGCAACGCTTTCCGCTTTGGATGCGCCCTGACCGACAGTGAAGCCGGTGGCCGGAGTCCGTGCTGGGCGGGAAGCAATTATGGTATGTCATGGTATGTCATGGGATCACATGGGTGTCAACGACACCTGCCCTGTGATAACGGGATTTGACCGCCGGGGAATAAAAGGCCGCATCCCGCATGAACGCTGACCTTTTTCATGAGCGTACAGGTTTTGTCGCGACGCATTTTATCGCGCAATGGTTTCTTTTCGTGGATTATGCGCCTGAGTGGCGGGGGGGATGTGCCAGATGGCCTGTAAGCCGGGTTCTGTCCACGCACGGTTTGTGCGCTGGATGGTCATTCATCTGCGATGCCCGTTACCGGACACCTGGTGCGACCGACCCGGACGGCGGCCCGGAAAAGTGCCTGCCGCCTGTTGCGGCTGCCGTCCCTACTTGGTCTTGCTCCCGGTGGGGTTTACCATGCCGCCCCTGTTACCAGGGGCGCGGTGCGCTCTTGCCGCACCCTTTCACCCTTGCTGCTGCCAAGGCCGCAGCGGTCTGCTTTCTGTGGCACTGTCCCTGGGGTCGCCCCCGCCGGACGTTATCCGGCACCGTTTTTCCGTGGAGCCCGGACTTTCCTCCCCCAGCCATCATCAAAGGTGGCAAGGGGCGACCATCCGGCCATCTGGCGAACCGGACCATAGAGCGTTCCGGGCCGGGGTCAAGCAGAAACAGTCAATTCGGGGTTCCATGGCGCGGGACATAGTGTCCGTCACGCAGGCAGACAAAGTGGCTGTCGACGTCCGGGTGTTCAACGGGATCACCGCTGTTGTCCTCGATCAGGCTTTGTTCAGAAACGTATGCGTGATAGGGACCTTCGGTATTTTCTGCCAGAAGATGGTAGAAGGGCTGGTCTTTCGGAGGGCGCACCTCCTCGGGTATGGCCAGCCACCATTCCTCCGTGTTGGAGAAAATCGGGTCTACATCATAAACCACCCCGCGGAACGGGAAGATCCTGTGCCGGACAATCTGGCCAATTTCGAATCTTGCATGGCGTATGTTCATCGCTCCCCGACAGGCAAGGGCCCGAATCCGGGCCGGTTACGGGATAAGATGTGCCCTGAAGAACAATGATACAGGATATGTCCACGGGGCCTGCAAGCCATGTACGATCAGAAGTACGTGATCAGGATGATTCCCGGGCACTTTTTATGGCCGTCATGAGCGTGTTGGTGTCTACGGCCCCGGGTAGAATCCGGTCGCCAACGACAAAAGCCGGTGTGCCGCGAATACCCAGTGCCGTTGCCAGGGCAATGTTCTTCTCCAGCGTTCCGGCAATAGACTTTTGCTTGATATCCCGGTCAAGGCGCTTCATGTCCAGCCCGGCTTTCTGCGCTGTGTCCCGGATGATGGCTTCGGTCAAGGCGCCGCGGTGCTCCATCATGGCTGTATAGAACGACCGGTATTTTCCCTGCATGTGTGCAGCCAAAGCGGCTTCGGCCGCATTTGTGGACATCGGGCCAAGAACGGGAAGTTCCTTGAAAACAATCCGCACATTCGGATCTTGTTTCAGCACCTCCATCAAGGGTTTGAGCATCCGCTTGCAGTACCCGCACTGATAATCGGAGAAGCTGACGATTGTTACGTCACCCTTGGCGTTGCCCAGAACCGGATCGGCCGTTGAAGCCACCAGTTCGGGACGGCGGGCTTCCAGGACGGAGCGCAGTTCGGTCTCTGCCTGTTCTGCCTGACGTGCCCGCAGGACGTCTATGGCCTCGGTAATGACCTCTGGATGCTCAAGAAGATAGGACCGGATTTCCCGGTGCAGCTCTGTCCTGTCGATCTGGGAAGAGGACCAGGTGGTTGTTGGTAAGGCAATGCCCGAGGCGATCAGGCCGGCAAGGCAAAGGGCAAGGCGACGAAGGAACGGGTACAGGGGCACTGGGGTACTCTCCGGATTTGTGTTTCGGGACGTGAGCAGAGTGGAAAGGCCTACTTCTTGTCAAGCTGGTTCTGCGCTTCCATCTTGATGTCCTGAAGCCTCAGCCACAGGGGATGGCTTTGCCCCAGAAGCTTTTCGGCCTTTCCGGCATGAAAGGACGCCTGCGAGGGGTCACCGGTTTGCAGGGCGTATTCGGCCAGGGCATATGATGCCTGGCCTTCATTCCCGGTGCGTCCCCATGCTGTGCCAAGAAGTCTCCAGCCAAAACTGTTCTCCGGATCACGGGCCAGGGCTGTTCGCAGGACCTGTGCTGCTTCCTTCATGGCTTCGGGTGATCCACTTTCAATCAGGGCATGGCCATAGCTTGTGGCGATCAAGGGCTCGTTGGGCAGCAGTGAGACAGCCTTGCGATAGTTTGGCAGTCCTTCGGCAACACGCCCATTTTCCACCAGCATTTGCCCGCGCAGTTCATGAAAGTAGGGATCGGACGGATACTCTTTCAGAAGGCCGTCAATCAGGGGCAGGGACTTGGCCGTATTTCCACGGCGGAAGTAGGCGATGGCGCGGGCATAGCGTCCCGCGACAGATTGGTCTGTTTCCGGATATTTCTGCAGGGTGCGGCCCTGGGTTTGCAGGAAGGCAAACATCTTGGCCACCATTCTCTTGTGTGCGGCCATCTGTGCCGTTGGTGCATGCGTTGTTGCGGAAGATTGTTCCACATGGGCGGCAACGGCAGATATGCGTTCTGCGTTCAGCGGGTGTGTCCGGACATAGGGATCCTGGCTGGCCGAGGCTAGGTATTCCTGACCTTCCAGGATATGAAAGAATTCCAGAAGCCCCTCTGCGGTTTGCCCGGTCTTGTCCAGGACCTTGAGGGCAAAGGCATCCGCTGAAGCTTCCTGTGTTCTGGAGAAAGAGAAATAGTTCCGGGTTGCCACGCTGGTTCCCAGTGATGTGACGGCCAGCCCGGCATCCGGTCGACCTGATGCCGCACCGATGGCAATACCTGCTGCCAGTGCCGCCAGGCTGGATATGCCGGCTTTTTCCAGGGCATCGATCCGGTTGACAATATGCCCTCCGGCAATATGTCCTGTTTCGTGGGCAATGACGCCGATCAGTTGTTCCGGGTTTTCGGTACGTTCCAGAAGGCCGGAGTGGATGTACATCCGTGATCCGGATGTAACAAAGGCGTTCAGCGACGGGTCATTGATCACCCGTATCCTGACACTGGCCGGTGGAATGCCGCCGGCTCGGAACAGTGGATCGGCATAGGAACGAATGATACTTTCTACTTCGGCATCCCGCAGGATGCCTCCACCCCGTCCGGCCAGGGCATTCCCCGGAATAATCGCCATGGCTGACAATGCCAGGACAGCGTATCGGAACATGCGAGTGATCGAGAAGAATATGTGCACAGTCTTGACCCCGGAAAGAGAAACAAAGCGTAGGGTGGGGATGTTTCCCCGTCAACGGGGGCTGTTTGTGGCGATGGTCATGACAGCCCTGGTCCCGGCTCTGTCCGGATGCTGGGATCCGGCCCGTGACCTGAAAACCGGAACAGTAGGTTATGTAAAAGGTTTTGCTGGCGGGATTGTGGCAGATGAGCCGCGGGCTGTTCTGGTCGGGCGTGATGTGCTGACGGCCGGTGGGTCAGCGGTTGATGCCGCTGTTGCCGCGGGTTTCTCGCTGGCCGTAACCCTGCCGTCATCTGCCGGTATCGGCGGGGGCGGCATCTGCGTGGTGCACGACCGGGCTCAAGGGACAACCGAGGTGCTGGACTTCCTGCCCGGACAGTCTTCTGCAGCCGTGCCAGCCCTGCCGCGTGGCTTGTTTGCCCTGCATGCCCGCTATGGCCGTATGCGGTGGGAAGAAATTCTTGGCCCGGCGGAGCAACTGGCCCGGTTCGGGGAACCCGTTTCCAGGGCACTGGCTGTTGATCTGGGCACGCATGGCGCCGGTCTGGTTCACGATTCCGCAGCGCGTCAGGTTTTTGCCCGGGGTACCGGCGAGCCGGTGCGGGCCGGCGATCATCTGACCCAAATGGATTTGGCGGCCTTCATCGGACGACTGCGCCGGAATCCGGCTGACTTGTATGGTGGTGTCCTGGGGCGCGAGTTTGTTGCCGCATCCAGGCATGCCGGGGCTTCATTGACCCTTGAGCATATGCGGTCGTGGAAGCCGCGCTGGGTCACCCCTGAAACGATCGTGAACGGGCATGATACCCTGTATACACCTCCGATGTCCGGTGCCGGTGGCAGCATTCATGATGCCTGGATCAAGCGTGCCGTTGCGCCCGTTGCAGGGCTGAACGGCGGTGGTACCGGTTTTGTAGTGGTTGATCCGTCCGGTTCAGCCGTGGCGTGTGCGTTGACCATGCGCAAGCCGTTCGGAACCGGGCGGATGGTCCCCGGTTTTGGAAGCTTCCTGACACCTGCGTCCGGTGGCGATACGCCTCTGGCGGTTGCGTTGGCCATCAATGACCATGTCAACGAATTCCGCTCCGGTATTGCGGCGGCGGGTGCCGGGGCTGCCGGAAATGCGGTTGCCGTCTTGTCGTCCGCGCTGGGCAAAGGTGGGGATGATGTGCTGCCGAAATCCGTGATGGCACTCTCTTCGTCGGCCTCTGGTCCGGCCTTGGTCTCTGCCCTGCATTGTGACCGCGGCTTGCCGCCCTGGCCCGGCTCGTGTCGTGTAGCTGCGGACAGTCGCGGTGCCGGTTATGGCCTGCTGATTGGACGCCGTAGCGAATAGTTCCTTGTTTTGTATTGCGGGAACCCGGCTGGGCTGTTGCTCAGCCGGGTTTTTCGTGCCCCGGTACAGGGGCAAGGCGCCCTCCGGTCATTGGGCGGGGGCAGCCGGTTGTACCGGGGAAACTTTGCGGCAGCCCCCTGATATGGCGCACGGCCAGAAAGGCAAAAGCCTGTGCTTCCAGGGCATCGCCGTTCCATCCGACAGCTTCAACCGGATCAACGTTCCCAAGGGTTGCCCGCAGCCCGGACATCAGCGCGGGATTGTGGCGTCCTCCCCCGCAGACCAGCCATCGGTCTGGAGGTGTCGGCATCCAGCGCAGTGCCAGGCGGACACTTTCAACGGTGAATGCTGTCAGGGTTGCGGCGCCGTCAGTCGCACCCAGAGAGTTAATGTGGCGCATCATGCCCGCAAAATCATCCCTGTCCAGGGACTTGGGGGGTGGCTTGTGGAACCATGGGTCATCCAGCATGGTGGCCAGGGCCTTGTGGTCAACGGTTCCGGCCTTGGCCAAGGTACCGTCGGTATCAGCCGGTATGCCGGTATGGCGCTGGGCCCAATCGTCGAGCAGGGCATTGCCCGGCCCGGTGTCAAACGCCATCAGGGGCCCCCGGGGTGTGATGACCGTGGCATTTGCCACCCCGCCGATATTGAGCACCACCGTTGTATCGGCCACAGATCCCAGCAGGGCCTGATGATAGACCGGTACCAGTGGCGCCCCCTGTCCTCCGGCAGAGACATCGGCACTGCGGAAGTCAAAGACAACCGGTGTACCAGTCAGGGCTGCCAGTCGCGCACCATCCCCGATCTGCCGGGTTTGTCGTTGCTGGGGCCGGTGCAGGATGGTTTGGCCGTGAAAGCCGATAATCCCGATGTCCTGCGCGCCCAGCCCTGCTTTCTCCAGCAGGGCTGATACGGCCCGGGCGTGTACGTCGGTCAGGGTTTGTTCTGCAAGCCGGACCTGTTCTGTGTTGTCCTTCTCCCCCAGGATCCCGCGCAGTGTATCGCGGAAACCATCCGGCCAAGGTTGGGTCAGGAAAGGGCCAAAAGCGTGGACCCGCTCACCATCCGTTTCGATCAGGGCGGCATCCACACCGTCCAGCGACGTGCCGCTCATCAGTCCCAAGGCGCGGCAGGGCAGGTGAAGCATTGAGGTTCCGGCTCCGTTGTCGTGTCTGGGCAGGTATGCTAAAGCTTGCCCCCTGTCCTGATTTCTACCCCTGTTTTGACTGCTGTACAAAAGGAACCTGTCGATGAATACCGCTGTTTACACCCCCCGCTCTGAATTTCTTCGGGTGGTGAGCGAGCGGGGCTATTTTCACCAGTGTACCGACCTGGCAAACCTTGACAATGCCTTGTGTGCCGGGGTTGTACCGGGTTATATCGGCTTTGACTGCACGGCCGACAGTTTGCACGTTGGTTCCCTGATCCAGATCATGCTTCTGCGCTGGCTTCAGAAGACCGGGCACAAGCCGGTGGTTCTGATGGGCGGCGGTACAACGCGTATCGGTGACCCTTCTGGCAAGGACGAAGCCCGTCGCCTGCTGTCCAATGAGCAGATTACGGCAAACATGGCCGGTATTCGCAAGGTGTTTGCCCGTTATCTGACGTTTGGTGATGCTGCCACCGACGCCATGATGGTGGACAACAATGACTGGCTGTCCGGTATCGATTACATCACGTTTCTGCGTGAGTACGGTGTCCACTTCACTATCAACCGGATGCTGTCCTTTGATTCAGTCCGTTTGCGTCTGGACCGGGAACAGCCGCTGACGTTCCTGGAATTCAACTACATGATCCTTCAGGCGTATGACTTCTGCGAGCTGGCCCGGCGGAAAGGGGTGCGCCTGCAAATGGGGGGATCCGACCAATGGGGCAATATCGTCAACGGGGTGGAACTGACGCGGCGCGTGCAGGGTGGTACAGAGTCGTATCGTGAGGTGTTTGGTCTGACCTCGCCGCTTCTGACAACAGCATCCGGTGCCAAGATGGGGAAATCAGCCAGCGGCGCCGTGTGGCTGAACGAGGAGCGCTTGCCGGCCTATGACTTCTGGCAGTACTGGCGCAACACCGAGGATGCGGACGTCGGGCGTTTCCTGCGCCTGTTTACGGAGTTGCCCCTGGATGAAATTGCACGTCTTGAGTCTTTGCAGGGGGCTGAAATCAACGAAGCCAAGAAGATTCTGGCAGATGCGGTTACAGCTTTGGCCCGTGGTGATGAGGCAGCGGTTGCGGCGCGCCGTACCGCCGAGGAAACGTTTGAACGCGGCCGTGCCGGTGATGATCTGCCATCGGTGTCGCTGGATGGTTCTGCCTTGGACGCGGGCGTTTCTGTCCTTGATGTTCTGGTTGCAACCGGGTTGGCAGCATCCAAGGGCGAGGCCCGGCGTTTAGTGCGTGGTGGGGGTGTTCGCCTTAATGATACCCGCGTTGGGGACGAGGCCTTTTGTCTGACGCGGACGGATCTGGTGGATGGTGCTGTGCGTCTTTCGGCAGGCAAAAAGAAGCACGCATTGGTGCGTCTGGGCTGATTGCCTGCCTTCCGGGTGCGGTTGGATTCCGGCTTTCTGGCGGAAACCCAACCGCACGGTTTTGTCCTTCCGGATATTTTGTACTTTTAGGGCTTGATTGTATGCTTTCTTTCCGCTAACGTGTGTACACAGCGCCGATTTGCTTCTCAGCTTGCGGGCGCTTAATAAATGCGGCTAAAGCGAGTGCACGGGAATACCCAAAGCGCCGCAGGCAGCAAGGCTTGGCGGTTTTTTTGTTGCCCGGAGGATCCTGAATGATCCGTCTTGTTGATTTGTGCAAGGTATATCCTGCCCGCAAGGGCACTTTGCCTCATGCTGCCCTGAAGGGCATCACCCTGACCGTAGGGGAAGGGGAGGTCTTTGGTATTATCGGTCGTTCCGGTGCCGGGAAATCAACCTTGTTGCGGACGATCAATGTTCTTGAGCGCCCGACCAGCGGCTTGGTGGAAGTTGATGGCATCGATGTCCTGGCCCTGAGCAAGAGGGAACTTCCCCTGTTTCGTCGTCGGGTCGGGATGGTTTTCCAGCACTTTAATCTGTTGTCCTCGCGCACGGTGTTCCAGAACATCGCTTTGCCACTGGAGCTGGCGGGGGCCTCGCGTGCCGATATAAAGGCGGCGGTGGAGCCGCTCCTGCCTTTGGTCGGACTGGCAGACAAGCGTGACCGTTATCCGTCGGAACTATCCGGTGGACAAAAGCAACGGGTTGGCATTGCGCGGGCCTTGGCCAGCAAGCCCCATGTTCTGCTGTGTGACGAGGTAACCTCGGCTCTTGATCCGGAGACCACACGCCAGATCCTGCGCCTTTTGAAAGATATCAACCGGCGTCTTAACCTGACCATGGTGGTGATCACCCACGAAATGGAGGTGGTACGCCTTTTGTGTGACAAGGTTGCCGTCATGGACCACGGTGAAGTGGTGGAAAGCGGTACGACAGCCGATGTTTTTGCTGACCCCCGTCACCCGGTGACCCGTTTGCTGCTTGCGCATGGTCACGAGGAAGAAGACGGCAATGTGATTCCCCTGGAGAACGGCCATGCCTTCGATTCACGAACTGCTGCTCGATAGTGCCACGATCGGCATCTTGTGGGAGGCAACCCTGCAGACGCTGTACATGGTCTCGGTGTCCCTGTTCCTGAGTGTGCTGCTTGGTGCTCCGCTTGGGGTGCTGTTGGCCACAAGCCGTCGGGGTGAGCTCTTCGAGATGCCTTGGTTCCAGGTTGTGGTTGGGCCGGTTGTCAATGCCGCCCGGTCGGTGCCCTTTATTATTCTGGCCGTCGCCATTATTCCGTTTACACGGCTGGTGGCCGGGACCTCTATCGGGACAACGGCGGCAATTGTTCCGTTAACCGTGGCCGCAGTACCCTTTCTGGCCCGTATTGTCGAGGGGGCTGTGCGCGAGGTAGATGCCGGTCTGGTTGAAGCTGCCCAGGCAATGGGCGCAAGGCCCTTGCAGGTGGTGTTCAAGGTATTGCTCCCCGAAGCCCTGCCGGGTTTGATCCACGGTATTACCCTCGCCTTGGTGGCGATGATTGGGTACTCCGCCATGGTGGGTGCTGTTGGCGGGGGTGGTCTTGGGGATTTGGGAATCCGTTATGGTTATCAGCGCTTCCGTCCGGACGTGATGATTGCCGTGGTGGTGGTCCTGGTGGCTCTGGTGCAGGGGCTCCAGACACTGGGGGACTGGTTGGCCCGCAAGGCTGACAAACGAAATATCCAGTAACGGGATACGCAGATTATAAAGGGGTTCTACAATGCGTTTGTATGGTGTTCTGGCTGCGGCCGCTGTTGTTACAGGTACCCTGATTTCTCTTGCCCAAGCCAAGGAGATCCGTATTGGCGTGACGCCAGGCTCGCACGAACAGGTTGTCGAGAAGGTGGCCGAGCTGATCAAGACGAAAGGGCATACCCTGAAGATTATCACCTTCAGCGACTATATTCTGCCCAACCAGGCTTTGGCCAACGGTGATCTTGATGCCAACAGCTTCCAGCATGTTCCGTATCTGGAACAGCAGAAAAAGGGGCTGGGGGTTGATCTGGCCGTGGCCGGGACAAACTTTGTCGAGCCAATGGGGGTTTACGCGCGCACGGTGCGGTCCCTGTCCGACCTGAAAGAGGGGGCAAAGGTTGCCATCCCCAATGATCCATCCAATGGTGGCCGGGCGTTGCTCCTGCTGGCAGCCAAGGGCGTGATAACCGTCAATCCGTCTGCCGGCATGACGCCCGGTGCGGCGGATGTGACCGGCAATCCGAAAAAACTGAAATTCATAGAACTGGATGCCGCCCAGCTGCCACGTTCCCTAGATGATGTTGATATTGCGGCGATCAACACCAACTATGCCCTGGAGGCGGGCCTCAACCCGCTGAAAGATGCTATTGTGATTGAAGATGCCAGCAGCCCGTATGCCAATATTATTGTCGTCCGGTCAAAGGACAAGGACGAGGGCTGGGTCAAGGATCTGGTGGCAGCCTATCAGTCAGAAGACATTCGTACCTTCATCCGGGATACCTTCAAGGGGGCGATTGTTCCGGCGTTCTGATCCGTTTGTTTCCGCGAAACAGCGCCCCGATGTGGGCGCTGTTTTTTATGGCGCAAGAGCGCAGGCGCTATAACACGGTCGCCCTGTTCGTGTTTTCAGGGGGCAACCTGGTCGCGCAGGCCCTGTAGCCATGACAGTCTCTGTTCTGCCCGCAGTATTTCTTCATCCAGCCAGCGTGTCATGTAGCCGGAATCAGCGGCTGTCGCATCGCGCAGATCAGCCAGTCGGGCCAAGCCTGTTTCCTGTGTTTCCACCAGAAGATCAACCTGTTCACGCTGATCTTCCGGGGGAAGGAGGTGGAGGAAACGGAACTTCAGTGCAGTGACAAGCTTGGACAGATCGCTGGCAGGCCGCAGGGGGGCTGTCATCAGGGTACGGAATGCATTCCGGCCGGCCTCTGTTATGGCAACACGCGCGTTGTCTTCCATGCCCTTTCCATCCAAAGGTTCAATCAGTCCTTCGTAGCGCAGCAGCTCTACTGACGTCCCCATCAGCTCCAGCGATGGACCGGACAGCCGCGTAATAAAAAGTCGTGCAGAGGAGGCCAGATCAGCGTAATGCATGGTACTCTGGTATACAGTTCCCAGAATGCACAAGCGTATGGCTTCGCGCGGGGTCAGGGTTTTGTCGGAAAACATCAGGTACGCTCCGGGAAGGCAGAACCGAACAAGGATACGCTCACTATAGGGCTGTTGTGACCCGGAATCCACATCATTTATGATAATGATAACTAATATCAATAAGGGTGGTGATGGCGTCCCTGTTGCTCCATCTTGTCTTGAGGGGTAAGAAGGACATTCTTTTACAGGCAGGAGTAATACTGTGCGGTCTGTGTGTCGGAAAGTGATGGTTCTGGGGTCCGTATGTTTGCTGGCGGTCTCTGTGGCCGGTTGTACCGGGGCACCATGGGTTGACAGCCGGCGTGAGGCTGGATCCCCCGGCAAGCAGGTTGGGGCTTCGACCATGGATCGCATTGTGATCTGCCACGTTTCGGATGAAGATCCAGCTGTTCTGCAGGACATGGCGGATGCGCAGTGCCGCAGAACCGGTCGGACAGCCCTGTTTTCCCATACATCACACTGGCAATGTTCGGTCGCAACACCGCATCGCAGTTATTACAAGTGCTCCGGCGCAGGCAGTGATCCTGAGCCCGAAGCAGCGGATCCGGATTCCCGGGAATAGAGCTGGTCGTGTATCCAGCTGATGGCGATCACACCGGCCCCGTGGTCATACAGATTGGCATGTTCGCCGTCAGGGAACGTAATTCTTTGCTTGGGGCCGGGGTGTGCTTCCAGAAGTTCCTGGCTGTGCGTGTGGGGCACCGTTTCATCTTTCTCGCCGTGCAGCAGCAGAACCGGTGCCCGTACTTGACCGATACGGCGCAGTGACGTAAAGCGGTCAAGTGCGACAGCCCGGGCCGGAAGCCATGGATAAATTCCTTGGGCGACATCCGGGATACTGGTAAAGGCGGCCTCCAGAATCAGCCCACGAGGCGGATGTTCGGTAGCAAGCCAGGTGGCCACACCGCTTCCCAGCGACTCACCATGATAGAAAAGACGATTTTCACGCACGCCTTCTTCCAGAACATAGTTGCGTGCCGCTACCGCATCGATCCGCAGGCCATCTTCGCTGGGGGAGCCGGGATTTCCGCCAAATCCCCGATAATCCGGTGCCATGACGCCAAAGCCGGCATCCAGATACAGGCGGATCTTGCGGGCTACCCACGCCCGGTTTCCCGAATTGCCGTGAAAGATAATGACAGTCGCTGCCTCTTCCGACGGGGGTGGAGACCACCAGGCCGCAAGAGCCAACCCGTCGGTTGTGCGGAACAGGATTTCACGCATTTCCGGCACATCATTGGCCTTTGGCGGGGCCGGTATTCCTTCCGGCTTATACAGAAGGTGACGCTGGAAGGCGAACATGCCAAAAACAGCCAGAACATAGAGGGCAATACCAATGCCCAGTGTTGCCCCTGCTATGTTGACCAAGTTGTTCATTGTCTATCCGCTGTTGGCCGTGTCGGCGTATCCCTTGATCTTCTGTGCCAGTGATGCTGCCATGAACGGATCAAGATCGCCATCCAGAACACCCTGGGTATCGGATGTTTCAAGGCTGGTCCGCAGGTCCTTGACCATCTGGTAGGGTTGCAGCACGTACGAACGGATCTGATGCCCCCAGCCAATGTCTGTCTTGGCGTCCTGCTCGGCCTGGCTTGCCGCTTCGCGTTTCTGGAGTTCCAGCTCGTACAGGCGGGCTTTCAGCATTTTCCAGCAGGCATCGCGGTTCTGGTGCTGCGACCGTTGTGTCTGACAGGCCACGACAACACCTGTTGGTATGTGGGTAATACGCACGGCGGATTCGGTCCTGTTGACGTGCTGTCCACCCGCCCCTGATGCCCGGTAGGTATCGATCCGGCAATCGCTTTCGGCAATCTCGATCTCGATGTTGTCATCAACAACCGGGTAGACCCATACCGACGAGAACGAGGTATGCCGTCTGGCCGAGCTGTCAAACGGTGAAATGCGTACCAGCCGGTGCACGCCACTTTCGGTTTTCAGCCAGCCATAGGCATTGTGCCCCTTGACCTGAAGGGTGACAGACTTGATGCCAGCTTCTTCACCTTCCGATTCCTCGAGAATCTCGACGCTGTAGCCGTGTTTCTCGCACCAGCGGGTATACATGCGCATCAGGATGTTGGCCCAGTCCTGGGCTTCGGTACCGCCGGCCCCCGCATTGATTTCCAGATAGGCGTCATTGGCGTCTGCCTCGCCGGAGAGCAGGCTTTCCAGCTGGCGCTTCTCGGTCTCCGCGTGAACCTGGCGCAGGGCGGCCAGTCCTTCCTCGACGGTTGGCTCATCACCTTCAGACTCGCCAAGTTCAACCAAGGTGCAGGCGTCCTCAAACTCCTCTTCCAGCTTGCGAAATCTGGTCAGGGCTTGTTCCAGGCGGGTGCGTTCCTGCATCACCTTCTGGGCTTCAGCCGGTTTGTCCCACAGTGCCGGGTTTTCAGCCAAGGCGTTCAGTTCATCCAGTCGGAGGTGGGCTGTATCCCAGTCAAAGATGCCTCCTCAGCAGGGCCATTGCCTGCTTGATCTCATCGGCCATCGCCTGTGCTTCAGCGCGCATGGTTTCGTATCTTTCCTGTTCGCTTTTATGTCCGTGTCCGGCATTGCACCTGACGGAGGAGGGTTTTATGGCATCTTGCCCGTGGTATCAACCCTGCGGCATGGGATACCTGCATTCAGTACAGCCCGCCGGCCCGGGGTTGGCCATCCTGGCGGGGCGGGGGGCGTTTTGCACTGTCGGCTGGTTCGCGGTACACATCGGCAGGGCCAAGAAGTGCGTCTTCGTCGGTAATGACGGCATCGTCCTGGCTTTCAACGCTTTCTGCCATGGCTGCCGATCCGTCAACAACGGCGCCGGTGGTAAAGCCCGGGCTGTTGCCGACCTTGAACGCTTCCTGGACGACATCGCTGTCACCAGGCATGGCCAGGCGGCCGCTGCGGTGATCCACCCGGACCAGCTGGATCCCGCGTGGGACCGCGAAGGGGCGTACCGGCTTTCCTTTCAGGGCCTCTTTCATGAAATCGTGGAAGATTGGCAGGGCTGTACTGGCACCTGTTTCCCGCTGTCCCAGTGACTTGGGTTCATCAAACCCGACAAAGGCGCCAACAACCAGATCCGGGGTAAATCCGACGAACCAGGTGTCGTTGCTGTCATTTGTGGTTCCGGTTTTGCCCGCCATGGGAACCCCGAGCGGTGCGAGGCGACGTGCCGTACCATATTGGACCGCACCTTCCAGAATATGCACGATCTGGTACACACTGCGTGGATCTGCAATCTGTTCCCGGTAATCCGGGATTTCCGGCATCGGCTGTCCTGTCCAGAACACATCCCGGCAATCCGGGCATGGGCGTGTGTCATGCCGGTATACTGTTGTGCCGCTACGATCCTGGATTCGGTCGATCAGGGTTGGTGTGATCCGTTTTCCGCCGTTGGCCAGCATGGCATACGCTGTTGTCAAGCGCAGAACCGTGGTTTCCCCGGCCCCGAGGGATGAAGCCAGATTGCGTGGGAACTTCCGGTCGATGCCGAAGATTTCAGCGGTGTGTGCAACCTTGTCCATGCCGGTGGCCTGGGCCAGGCGGATGGTCATCAGGTTTCTGGATTTCTCCAGCCCGACCCTCAGGGTGGTTGGGCCATAGTATTGGCCGGAGTAGTTTTTAGGTTTCCAGAGCGGCAGGCCCGGGCCCTGGTCGTACACAAAGGGGGCGTCCATGATCAGGGTTGACGGGCTGAATCCCGACTCAAGGGCAGCCAGATAGATAAACGGCTTCAAGGCCGATCCCGGCTGGCGCAGGGCTTGTGTGGCGCGGTTGAACTCCGACCGTTCGGACGAAAAGCCACCCACCATGGCCAGAACGCGTCCGGTATGGGGATCCATGGCCACAAGCGCCCCCTCTACCTTGGGGATTTGTTCCAGGCTGTATTCATGTGCCCGGTTGGTTTCCCCAACCAGGATGATATCGCCAACCTTGACGATAGCGCCCGGGCTTTGCGCCCGTGTCCATTTCATGGACTGAAAGGAAACAGTTCCGGTGCTGCCGTCGGCAAAGCCAACCACGACCCGTTCCCGTTCAACCTTCAGAACGGCGGCCAGTCCCCAATGTTCGGGTGTGCCAAGGGGGGGGCGGAATGTGCCCAGAACCTGTTTCCAGGCACCCGGGTCAGCCAGCTCTGCCAGAACACCCCGCCAGCCATGGCGGCGGTCATAGGCAATAAGGCCGTTGTGCAGGGCTTTTTCAGCAAGGTGTTGGTAGATAGGGTCCAGTGTTGTCCTGACGGCAAGGCCGCCCTTGTAAAGGGAATTCTCGCCATAGCGGGCGACAATCTGCCGGCGGACTTCTTCTGCAAAGAAATCAGCGCCCTGGACATACTCTGTTTCATCGCGGTCCTTGGTTTCCAGGGGGTCTGCCAGTGCTGCGGTGGCTTCTTCCGGGCTGACGTTGCCGTCTTCCAGCATTCTCATGATGACCCAGTTGCGTCGCTCCAGGGCAGCGGCGTGTTTGCGTACCGGGTGATAGTTGTTTGGGGCCTTGGGGACAGCGGCCAGATAGGCTGCTTCGGCAACGGTGAGCTGATCCAGCGTTTTGTTGAAGTAATTCAGGGCTGCTGCTGCTACGCCATAGGAACCGTAGCCAAGATAGATTTCGTTCAGGTACAGCTCCAGAATATGATCCTTGGAGAATGCCTGCTCGATACGCAGGGCCAGAATGGCTTCCTTGATCTTGCGCTCTATGGATACTTCGTTGGTCAGCAGAAAGTTCTTGGCGACCTGTTGCGTGATTGTAGAGGCCCCAACCGGGCGTTTGTCGGAACCGAAATTGCGGGCATTGACGATAACCGCGCGGGCCAAGCCTGTCAGATCCAGGCCGTAGTGCTGGTAAAAGTTCTTGTCTTCAGCGGACAGGAAGGCATCGACAACCCGGCGGGGTACGGCGGAGACAGGGACAAAAACCCGTTTTTCGACAGCATATTCAGTGATCAGCCGCCCGTCGCCGGCATAAAGGCGCGTTGTGATCGGTGGCTGGTAGTCAGCCAGCTGCCGATAGTCCGGCAGATCACGTCCAAAGTGCCACAGAACGCTGCCAACAACAGCGATCCCGGCGATAATGGACAAAAGCAACAAACTGAAAACAACGACCAGAACCCTGGACATGGCGGGTATACCTTTGTTTCACGGCGCCGCTGCCGCAGATGCCTATACGTCTGAGAAGCCGAACACTATAGCGGCTGAAGGTCACGCCAGCTACCGAAGTTTGGTGTCTGTTTCATGGCAGAGAGGCTTTTTGGGTGGCCGAGAAATAACGGTCTATGGCGCGGACCATGGCTGATGCCAGTTTCTTGCGATAGCCCCGGGTTCGCAGCAGACGTTCTTCATCACGGTTTGTCAGATAGCCCATTTCCATTAGAAATGACGGAATATCAGGTGCCTTCAGCACAGCAAACCCGGCAAAGCGGTGTGACCGCGGCAGCAGTGTGACGTCGCGCCGCAGTTCGGCAATCACAATTTCAGCCAGCCGGGATGACAGGTTCATGGTTTCCCTCTGGGCTAGGTCAATCAGGATATTGGTGACTTCCTTGCTCTCGTGGCTCAGGTCGATTCCGGCAATAATGTCTGCCTTGTTTTCCGATGTGGCAAGGGCGGCAGCCTCGGCGTCAGAGGCATTGTCCGACAGGGTATAGACGGAAAGACCCCGTATCGATGGTTTGGCACCGGCATCGGCATGTATTGAAATAAACAGGTCGGCCCGGTGCGTGCGGGCAATGGCCACGCGCTCCCTTAGCTGAAGGAAGATATCCCGGTCCCGGGTCAGGTGTACCGTGTACCGGCCCGTTTTATCCAGGGCAGCTTTGAGTTCCCGTGCTGTGGACAGTGTCAGGTTCTTCTCGAAAATACCGGATACCCCGGTGGCGCCGGGATCAATGCCTCCATGGCCCGGGTCAAGGACAATCACAGGCTTGGCCGGAGAGGGTACGGCCTTTCGCTTTTCCGGTGTCATCGGCTGGCGGGGTGGAGCGTTGTCGGCTTGTGTTGTTGCCGGCTCCGTATCCTGTGGGCCATGTTTGGGGCGAAATGTGCCGGTCCGGTTTCTTGGTCCGGCAGAGCGCTGGAACATAGCTGCGTCAACGGGTGCCAGATCCACCACCAGACGCCAGCTGGTTTGTTCCCCCGGGGGGAGAACAAACATATTCTTCACGGCAGCAGGTTCTGCCAGATCCAGGACAATGCGCGAGTTGCCGGGTTGGAACAGGCCATAACGCATGGCCTTGACCAGAAGGCCCGGTTTTCCCGGAACAGTCGGCTGTTCGAACTGCCAGTCAATTTCCGGAAGGTCGATGATGATACGGGCTGGGTTCGCCAGGGAAAAGGCACTGAACGGGACGTCGCCGGTCACATCGATCACAACACGGGTAAATGTCCCATGGTTGCCCAAGCGTACATTCCGTGCGCCAACCGCTTCGGCTCCGTGGCTGGAGAATAGGACGACCCCGGCCAGACCGGCTGCGCCAGCCAAGACAGCCCGCCGTGACAGGCAGGGATATTCCAAGCCATCCCGGCCGGGAGCAAAGGCAGCAAGTGTATTTCTGGAAGGAGTCTTGGGCGTGTCCATGGTATCCGGTATCGAGGAAATGTCAGCCAGGGCAGGGTGTATCAGTATCAGGTGGTGGCGTGCAGGTGTTCTGTGGTGGCCCCAATCATCCTTGGGTAGCGCTTTGTCCCGTTCCACTGCTTCGGGACGGCGTTGGAGTGTGGTATCCAGTGCGGATCATATGGCGCTATTTCGCAAGTTTGACAAGTTTCTCCACGTGCTAGCCTTCTTGCAACAGCAAAGCTGCGGCGTCTCTGCAAGAGCCGGACGGGTACTGAAGTGATGTGATAGCGGGGTATTGCTGAACAAAATGTTGTACCCGGGGGCACGGACCGTTATTGTCATCGGTGATGGGTTACCGTTGCCAGACAGGCGTTGGACAGTTTTCCTGCCATATTACTCCCTTACCTCCTCACAAGCCCTGCGTTGCTGGATTCTCGGGAGGGGGCGGGGGTAGCGTCTGAACAGGCTGTGTGGCGTGTGTGCTTTACCAACGGACGCGGCCGGTCAAGCCGGTTCAGAGAAGGTTCGTGGTGAAGGGGGAGTATCGCACCGCAGCAATCCGGCAGGCTGGTTAACCCAGGGTAAACGGTATTAACCACAAAGATTCGAGGCTTTTGTGCAGCCCCACGTCGCCATGGATGTAACACAGTTTTCTTTTTCGCTCCGCAGTCGGCAAGCCGGCGCGGTGCGTGGTGGCTGTGTCCTTGGTGACATGATGCGTGGCGCCGGAAGCCTTGTCGGCACGATTTCCCAAAGGCTGCCCCAAGTTCGGGGTATGCCGGCGGTGACACGGAGTTTCAGGGCTTATGGCCAAGCGCATGTTGATCGATACGACCCACCCGGAAGAAACACGGGTTGTGGTTTTGAATGGGACACGGCTCGAACAGTTTGATGTCGAGACCTCAACAAAGAAACAAATAAAAGGGAACATATACTTAGCAAAAGTTATTCGTGTAGAGCCATCCCTCCAGGCTGCTTTTGTTGAATATGGCGGCGGGCGTCATGGTTTCTTGGCTTTCAGTGAAATCCATCCGGACTATTACCAAATTCCGGTTGCTGACCGTCAGGCTCTGTTGGCTGAAGAGGCTGCCCGTGCAGCGGAAGAAGCCGAACGCGAAAACGTTGCCGCAGAGCAGGAAGAGGTTGAGGGAGCCGTCGATGAAGGCGGCGATGTGCAGGCCTATCGTTCCCGCCGTCAATCCCTGTTGCAGTCCTATAAAATTCAGGAAGTGGTCAAGCGCCGCCAGATTATGCTGGTGCAGGTAGTCAAGGAAGAGCGGGGCAACAAGGGGGCCGCGCTGACAACCTACCTGTCTTTGGCCGGGCGTTACTGTGTGTTGATGCCCAATACGGCTCGTGGGGGCGGTGTTTCCCGCAAGATTACAAACGCCGCTGACCGCAAGCGGTTGAAGGAAATCATGAGCGATCTGGATGTTCCGTCCCAGATGGCAGTGATTTTGCGTACAGCCGGTCAGGAACGGTCCCGCGCCGAAATCAAGCGTGACTACGAATATCTTATCCGAACTTGGGTCCAGATACGGGATATCACCATGCAGTCCTGTGCCCCGGCCTTGGTGCATGAGGAAGGTAATCTGATCAAGCGCGCCATTCGTGATATCTATTCTACCGATATAGATGAAGTGCTGGTGGAAGGTGAGGACGGATACCGCGTTGCAAAGGATTTCATGAAAATCCTGACTCCCAGCCATGCGCGCCGTGTTCAGCCTTACCGCGATCCGTCCATGCCGTTGTTTCACCGTTTCCAGGTGGACAGTCAGCTGGATGCCATGCACAACCCGACGGTGCAGTTGAAGTCTGGCGGGTATGTTGTCATCAACCAGACAGAGGCACTGGTTGCCATCGATGTCAATTCCGGGCGTGCCACCAGGGAACGTCACATCGAGGAAACGGCACTGAAGACGAACCTGGAAGCGGCCGAGGAAGTGGCCCGTCAGTTGCGTCTGCGGGATCTGGCCGGTCTGGTGGTCATTGACTTTATCGATATGGAAGAGCCCCGCAACAATGCGGCGGTAGAGCGGCGTCTGAAAGAAGCCCTGCGGTTGGACCGTGCCCGTATTCAGGTGGGCCGGATCAGTATGTTTGGTCTTCTGGAGCTTTCACGCCAGCGTTTGCGTCCATCCCTTATGGAAACAAGTTTTCAGCCCTGTCCCCGTTGCGCCGGTACGGGCATGGTGCGTTCTGTTGAAAGTGCGGCGGTTCATATTCTGCGGGTGATCGAGGAAGAGGGTGTGCGCCGTCGTGCTTCCGAGGTTGTGGTTCATGTTGCAACGCCGGTTGCCTTGTATGTGTTGAACAACAAGCGTGCGGCACTGACCGAGATTGAACAGCGTTATGCCCTGACGGCCTTCCTGAAGGGTGATGACAGCTTGATTCCACCAGAGTGTCGGATCGAGCGGCTGAAGCCTGCTATATCGCTTCCCGCTGCCGGTGTTCGTTCTATACCGATTTCTGTTCAGCCCGATCTGGATGAGGAAGAGGACGATCTGCCCGTTTCCGGTGATGAGGTGCTTGCTGATATTCCAGTCGCTGCTGTGGGTGAGCCTGTCTCTGTCGTTGTCTCCCAAGGTGGGGAACCGGGCGAGGGAGAAGGGGGGGATCCTCGCAAGCGGCGCAAGCGGCGTCGGCGCCGGCGTCGTGACGGAGCTGTGATGCCTGTGGAGCCGTCAGGCAGTGATCTTACCGTGTCCGGTGATATGGGTGTTGATGATGCGGTTGTCGCGGTTGATGGCGATGACTCTTCTGATGAGGATCAGGGTATCGCCGTCACGGCTGATGCGTCTGATGATGACGGGGGTGATGCCAAGCGCCGTCGCCGTTCCCGGCGTGGTGGCCGTCGTCGTCGGCGGCCCACGGAGCAGGGGGTTGATGTGGTAGGCTCGGCCTTGGCGGATCATGGTGACCCGGAGGTGGCGCTGCCCGTGAGCGGTGATGCTGTCACGGCAACTCCGCCGTCTGATGGCATTGCCGGCGATGCTGTTGTACGGCCCCCACTGCGCCGTGTAAGGCGGGTTCGTCGGAACGAAGATCCCGGTCAACCCGATCCTGTTGTTGATAACCTGTCCTTGATGGCAGCGGTAAATGCTGTGGCCGGGGCTGGGGATGCTGTGGCTGTTCTGGACCGGGTCGATATCGTTGCTCCTGCCGCTGTTGTGGCGGATGTAGTTGAGCATTCCGGGGGGGAAGAGGCGGTGCCAGCGAAAAAACCTGCTCGCAAGCGGACGTCCCGTTCCCGTGCGGCGGTTGTGGCCGAAGCAGATCTGCTTGTTGCGGAAGCGGCTGATCCGAAACCCAAGAAGCGTCGTGTTTCCCGAAAGGCTGCGACCCCTGTGGCCGATGCTGATGGGGCGTCAGCCAAGGAGACCAGCGTGAAGGTTGATGAGCATCAGTCGCTTCCTTCAACAGAGCCCCAGCAGCTTGCCATGGCAGCTGCTGGGGAGTCCGATGCTGCCGCTGCTCCCCGTCGGGGCTGGTGGAAGCGGTAGGCCGCGTTTCACAAGGTGCTTATGTGCAAAACCCCGCCAGATCATGGCGGGGTTTTTGTTGGGCTATTTCTTGCGTTGCGCAGGAAGGCTATAAGACTTTCAGATATCCTGCTCCCACGGAGCGTTCCGTGCGATCCAGCCGCCACCGGCCATACGTTCCCCGATATAGAAAACGCACGCCTGACCGGGGGATACTCCATCAGCGGGGTTATCCAGAACGACTTCTGCCCATCCACCTGGGCGCCCGTATACTGTGGCAGGAACGGGATGGAAGCTGTTGCGCACCTTGATGCTGACAGCAGCCCCCTCGGTGGGCAAGGTTCCCTTGTCGGGCATCCAATTGACATGCCGCAGGGCAAAGCGATCCCTGCCCAGTGCTGAACGTGGGCCGACAATGACGCGTCTGGACGTTGGTTCCACGCGTATAACATACAGCCGCTCTGCCGTCCCGCCGATATCCAGTCCACGGCGTTGACCGACCGTGAAGTGAATAATGCCTTCATGCTGTCCCAGTACGGTGCCGTCTATGTGAACAATGTCACCCGGCATGGTAGATTCCGGTCTGAGTTCCTGCACCACGCGGGCGTAGTTGCCATCGGGGACGAAGCAGATATCCTGGCTGTCCGACTTTTCGGAAACAGCCAGCCCGTGCCTGCGGGCAATGGCGCGGGTTTGATCCTTGTCCAGGGCACCCAGGGGAAAGCGCAGATACGACAGCTGTTCGTTCGTTGTGGCAAACAGGAAATAGCTCTGATCCCGCCCGTGGTCGGCACCGCGCCACAGCTCTGGCCCTTGCGGGGTTGGTATCCGGCGGACATAGTGCCCGGTCACCAGGGCTGCTGCATCCAGATCCCGAGCGGCCTGAACCAGATCCCGGAATTTGACTGTCTGGTTGCACAACACGCAGGGAACAGGCGTTTCGCCGGCAATATAGGAATCGGCAAAGGCGGACATGACGTCTTTCATGAACGTCGCTTCGTAATCCACCACGTAGTGGGGGATACCCAGATGGTCTGCCGTCCGCCGCGCATCATAGATATCCTGACCGGCGCAACAGGTCTTGGTGCGTCCGACCGTTATGCCTGCATCGTAAAGCTGCATGGTCATCCCGATGACCTGGTAACCGGCATCCTTCAGGATGGCTGCGGCCACCGCGCTGTCAACGCCGCCAGACATGGCAACAACAACCCGTGTATCAGCCGGGTTGCCGGGAATATCCAGATCAATCAGGGCGTGGGACATCATCTGCATAGCAAAAACGGTATCCGAGGGGGTTTCCGGCGAACGTGTTCTGTTCCGGGTGTGTTGTGCGGGGGCGTCAGCTTCCCGCTGTCCCACGGCTTCCTGCCGGCAGGTGCACGGTCAGGCCATCCAGTTCCGGCTTCATGATAATCTGACATCCGAGCCGGCTGGTCTTTGTCAGCCCGAAGGCGAGGTCCAGCATGTCTTCCTCATCCTCTGCCGGTGGCTCCAGGCGGTCGAACCAGTCCGGAGCAATGACGACATGGCAGGTGGAGCATGCCAAGGATCCTTCGCACGCGCCTTCCAGATCAACGTCGTTGCGATGGGCAATTTCCAGTACAGACAGGCCTTCCGGGGCTTCGACCTCGAGTCGGGTTCCATCAGGGCTGAGGAAGGTCATCTTCGGCATGCCGACAGCTCTCCATGATAACAGATTATGGTTACACGTGCGGGAATGGATAGCTCCTGTCCTGCGTTGGGGCAAGGCATTTTACAGGAAACAGGCGGTTGGTCCCTGCTGTCCTACGCAGCAGCCCGCGCCAAGGGAGACCAAGCTGTCAGGAAGGCTTCAATATCTGACTTCTGGCTGTTCCAGCCCAGGCTGATGCGGATCGTGTCACGGGCTTGCGACTCGCTTGCCCCCATGGCGGCCAGAACAGGGCTGGGTGCTGTTTTCCCGGACGAGCACGCCGATCCGGCAGATACGGCAATGCCGGCAAGATCCAGGGCCATGATCTGACGCTGCTGGTTGACCCCCTTCAGTTCAACGCAGGTTGTATTGGGAAGGCGGTTTTCCGCATGGCCCCAGATTCTGGCCCCGGGAGCCAGGGAGACGATCCGGCTTTCCAGGGTGTTACGGAGATGGAGGATTTGTTCCCGTTCGGCCTGCCCCTGGTTCAGGACAGCCTCGGCGGCTGCGCCCAGCCCGGCAATACCCGGAGTATTGGGGGTCCCGCCGCGTTTTCCGCGTTCCTGTCCTCCTCCAGTGAAAAGCGGGACAAGCTGCTCCGGTGTGCGGGTAATCAGGGCACCAATGCCTTGGGGGCCACCCCATTTGTGGCCACTCAGAGCCAGTGCGTCCACGCCCAGGCTCTGGAAATCAACGGGTATCTTTCCAACAGCCTGTACGGCATCGCAAACAACCTTGGCGCCGGCAGCATGAGCAATCCGTACAACATCGCGGATAGGCTGGATCACACCAGTTTCATTGTTTGCAAGCATAACCGCCACAAGCGCTGGGGCAGGAACGGTCCGTAGCAGGTTTTCAAGATGCTCCAGATCAACAATGCCGCCCTGCGTTACGGCAATATCCTTGGCTTCTGGTGTGGCAACCCGTACGCAGGGATGCTCTATGGACGATATAAGCCGGGGACCGGGCGGGTATCCTTGCAGGGCAAGGACCAAGGCTTCCGTCCCGCCGGATGTAAAGATGACCTGGGACGGAACAGCGCCGACCAGTTGTGCAACGGTTTCCCGTGCATCTTCTGCAATGGCCCTGGCTTTGCGCCCTGGGTTGTGCACAGAGGACGGGTTTCCGGTCATGTGCAGGGTGCGTACCACGGCATCAATCGCCTGGGGTCTGACCGGTGCCGTTGCGTTGTAGTCCAGATAAACGGTTCGCGTGTTCATTTTTCAGGCAGGTTGTGTTGTTTTTGCTCGTCAGGTTCCAGCGGTGGTGGCCACCACCGGCAGAGGTCCGCTTGTCCCCAGAATCGTACGTTTGACTACTTGCTCCAGGGAAACAGAGCTGAGGTAAAGGTAAATCTGGTTGCCCAGCTCTTCCCACAGGTCATGGGTCAGGCAGCGTCCACGGTTGTTGTGACAGCCAGCGGGACTGCCCGGCGTGCAGCGTGTGGCCTGAATAGGTTCATCCACGGCAAGGATGATATCGGAAATGCGCGTTTGCCCGGCTGTGCGGGCAAGAAGGTAGCCGCCGCCCGGTCCCCGAACACTTTTGACCAGGCCGCCTTTGCGGAGCCGCCCGAACAACTGCTCCAGATAGGACAGTGAAATTTCCTGGCGTACGGCGATATCAGCCAAGGAAACAGGCTTCCCTTCGGGTTGGCTGGCCAGATCAGCCATCGCCATAACCGCATAGCGTCCTTTGGTGCTCAGTCTCACGGTTTTCGGCTCCCGCTCTTAAATGCCTGAAGCGGCTTTGCCGTCTTCGGTATTATCATCACCCGGGGTCCGGTCCGGTCCGGGTTGGGCAAACGGAGTGGGGATAACAACGGCCGTATGACTGGTCTCCGGCTGGGCGGATGCCGCTGAGCCTTTCTGTTTCTCCAGCGTGTCAATCCGGTCAGACAGGGTGCGTACCTGTTCGCACAGTGTTGTTATAGCCCGCTCGAGTGGGTCAGGCATATCCCGTTCAGGGATACCATAGGCACAGAATTCAGCCTCGTGCTTCGCACGGGGAACAACCTGTCGGGCCGGGATGCCCACCACAGTCGCATTGGCAGGAACATCGGCAAGGACCACCGCATTAGCCCCGATCCGGGCACCGTCGCCGACGGTGATCGGTCCCAGAACTTGTGCCCCCGACCCGACGATAACCCCCTTGCCAAGGGTGGGGTGACGCTTGCCCTTGGCAAGAGATGTACCGCCCAGGGTCACGCCTTGGTACAGGGTCACGTCATCGCCGATTTCAGCGGTTTCTCCAATGACCACGCCGGTTGCGTGATCAATGAAAACGCGACGCCCGATGGTCGCGCCGGGGTGAATTTCAACGCCTGTCACCATTTTCGCAAGATGGGAAATCACGCGTGCCAGCAGGCGCAGGTTTGTTTTCCAGAGTCGATGTGCCAGACGATAGGCGATGATGGCGTGAACGCCCGGGTAAACCAAGACCACTTCCAGCCGGCTGCGTGCTGCCGGATCGTGGGCCAGGATCGTATCTATGTCTTCTTTCAGGCGACTGAAAATCATTGCGCTGTCCTGATGTCTGGGAGATCCCGATTTTTCGAGTTGGCCCCGGCTTCCCAAGCCTGTGTAAAGGCCTTTTATTTTTTATGGCGAATCTAGGATAGTTGACAAGAAAGATCAAGTAATCGGGGGCGGCGCAACGTAAAATAGTCGTACACGGGCATGAACAAACGTGTTTTTCATTGCGTTTATGATAAAATTGTGGTCAGTCGTGGTGTGTTTCCGTTCTTCCCTGTATCGTGGGAATGGCTTTTTGTGTCCGGGCAGGGCTATACTGTCGCCGGGCCGCCTTATTTCGTTCTGGTCCTGCTGTGCGATTTCGCTCCACGCATTTATTCCGGTAACCAACTTGCTGAAGAAACAGACGCCAATGCATGAAGTCATCTTCAATGGTCCTGAAGGCCGACTGGAAGGTCGCTATCACCATTCCAGCACCGCAAATGCCCCCTTGGCGCTTGTGCTGCATTCCCATCCCCAGCATGGCGGCACGATGAACCAGAGGATTGTCTTTGACCTCTCTCATGTGTTTGCCCAGCGTGGCTTTTCGGTCCTGCGTTTCAACTTTCGTGGTGTAGGCCGTTCACAGGGTTCTTTTGACAGCGGGCAGGGGGAGCTGTCCGATGCTGCTTCCGCTCTTGACTGGATGCAGGCCATAAATCCGCATGCAGGGCAGTGTTGGGTGGCAGGCTTTGCCTTTGGTGCATGGATCGGGATGCAGCTTCTGATGCGTCGTCCGGAGATTTCAGGTTTTGTTAGTGTTGCGCCGCCGGCCAGCCATTATGACTTTTCGTTCCTGGCGCCTTGCCCTTCTCCCGGGTTGATCGTGCATGGTGCGGCTGACAGGGTTGTTTCCGCTGAGTCTGTGAAGAAGCTGGCCGACAAGCTTCAGGCCCAGAAGAATATCAGCGTGGATCATGTTTCCATTCCGGGGGCAGATCACTTTTTCTCCGGCCATATTGATACGGTTGTATCGACCGTGGATTCTTATATCGCAAAGTCCATGGTTATGGCGTGACAGGCGGGCAGCTTGGCAAGGGCTGGTATTATCCGGTCCTTGTTTCCGTTGCCCTGAAAACGAAACTCCCCGCACATGTATGCGGGGAGTTTCGTTTTTGGCTGGGGGACCTGGACTCGAACCAAGACTAACGGAGTCAGAGTCCGCTGTTCTACCATTAAACTATCCCCCAACAGGACAGTCAGCCTGATCACTCTTGATCGATCGATCCGGCAGGCGGGCGCCCTTATATCCTTCTGTTTCCATGCTGTGAACCCCCTTTATTATCTTTTTTAACTTTCAGTGCTGTCGTGGAGCATGCTTCCCCGTTTGTAACCCTCTAGGATATGATTATATGGGTATGTATGGTTGGCATGGAAGGGGCCGGTATGGCAGATCTTGCGGTAAACGCGCCGTTAGAGGGGCGTCGATACTCTGCTGGTTCCGGTGGTGGCCTGACAGACGTGGCATCTGCGTATGCGGCGATCGACCTTGGGACAAACAATTGTCGTATGCTGATTGCCCGCCCTGACGGAGAGCGCTTCAGGGTTGTGGACTCATTCTCACGCATAACCCGCTTGGGGGAAGGGTTGGCTGAAACGGGCGTTTTGTCTGCTGCTGCGCAGGAGCGAACACTTGACGCCTTGCGCAGCTGCGCCGAAAAGATTGGCCGGTTTGGTCCGGTTCGCTCGCGCCACGTTGCAACAGAAGGATGTCGCCGCGCCGGGAACGGGCTGGAGTTTCTGGCGACCGTATACCGCGAGACAGGTTTGACCGTAGAGTGTATTTCTGCCGCAGAAGAGGCGTGCCTGGCTTTGGTCGGGTGTTCGGGGCTTTTTTCTGCCGGGGCCAGTTCTATCTTTCTGTTTGATATTGGCGGCGGGTCGACTGAGTTGGTCCTGATTGCGCAGGGTGCCTCCGGGTTACGGGTTGAGGGTTTCATGTCTCTTCCCTTTGGTGTCGTGACCGTTGCGGATGCCTGTGGAGGGGGGGACTTCTCGTATCGCACATACCGGGAGGTGTGCGCCCGCATTTGCTCCATGGTCCAACCCTTTGGGGAGCGCCATAATCTTGCGGAACGTGTGACGACGGGGCAGCTTCAGGTGGTGGGTACGTCCGGGACAGTTACAACTTTGGGAGCTTTTCATCTTGGCTTGACGCGCTATGATCGCGCAGCGGTTGATGGACTGGATGTGTCGTGTGCGGCCATTCTTGATGCGGGGCAGCAGTTGATGGGCATGACGGCCCGGCAACGGGCAGATTCGCCGTGTATTGGCCCTCAGAGGGCTGATCTGGTCATTGCCGGGTGTGCCATTCTGGAGGCTGTTTTCAGTCTTTGGCCAGGTGGTTCGCTGACGATTGCAGATCGGGGCTTGCGCGAAGGGCTGCTTATGGGGCTTATGGGGGTACGTAATACTCCGGCCGATTTTGGCATGGAGTGCATTTCTCAAGTATACTAATCTTTTGGTTGTTATGGCACGAGCACCAGGAAAAAAGAGCGGTCGTCGCGTATCGTCTGCGTCGAACCGGTCGGCGGTATCGGTACGGATGACGTCTGTACGGGTCAAGTCTGCCCGTGGGCGCAGCACGTCGTCTGTGCAATGGCTCCAGCGCCAGCTGAATGACCCTTATGTGGTGGCTGCGCGCCAGCAGGGTTACAAGTCCCGAGCTGCTTTCAAGCTGGTTGAGATGGACCAGCAGCTGGCGTTCCTTAAGCCCGGTCAGAAAGTGGTTGATCTTGGTGCTGCGCCTGGTGGGTGGACCCAGGTTGCGGTAGAACGGACACGGGCCGATCAGCCCCGTGGCGGAACCGTGGTCGGGATCGATATCCTGGAATGGGGTCCAATTCCCGGGGCGCATTGTATTACCCTGGACTTTCTTGATCCGGCTGCCCCGCAGGCCCTGAAAGACGCCCTTGGCGGGACTGCCGATGTGGTGATGTCCGATATGGCGGCCCCAACAACCGGGGATCCCCGTACAGACCATCTGCGGATTATTGCGTTGCTGGAGGTCGCCTGGGACTTTGCGGCCGAGGTTCTGGCCCCCGGTGGAACCTTTCTCTGCAAGGTGTTTCAGGGTGGGGCGACGGGTGACCTGCTCAAGGTTCTCAAGCCCCGCTTTGACAGCATCAAGCACATAAAACCCCCGGCCAGCCGCAAGGAAAGCCCGGAGCTGTATCTGGTCGCCCGGGGGTTCCGGGGCTAAGGGATCTGCTGTCTCATAGATGTTCCGGGTTGCACTTTTCGGGGTGCGGGGCTGCAATTCTGTTGCTTGGCACAGAAAACTTTCTGTGTATGATGGCGCGCACCCCGAAATATGCTGCTGCCGGTCGTAAGGTGCAAAATTAATGAATTTCTCTGAAGCCCTGACCTTTGATGATGTGCTGCTGGTTCCTGCAGCCTCTGATGTTCTGCCTGCCCAGGCCAATGTTTCCACGCGTCTGACCCGTGGTGTGTCCTTGGGAATTCCGCTTTTGTCCTCAGCCATGGATACGGTTACGGAAAGCCCGATGGCCATTGCGATGGCCCAGGCAGGCGGTATTGGCGTCATCCATAAAAATCTTGGTATTGCCGAGCAGGCCGAGGAAGTGCGGCGTGTGAAGCGGTTTGAGTCCGGTATGGTTGTCAATCCCCTGACCATTCACCCTGACCAGCCCCTTGCCGATGCCCTGAAGATGATGGAACAGTTTTCCATCAGCGGTATTCCTGTTGTTGATCGTGGCACAGGTCGCCTGGTCGGTATTCTGACCAACCGGGATGTGCGCTTTGCCAATGACCGGTCCCAGCCGGTCTCATCCTATATGACCGATACCAACCTGGTTACTGTGACTGGGGGCTTTGGCCAGGATGAGGCCAAGGCCCTGCTGCACCGCCACCGGATCGAAAAGTTGCTGGTGGTCGATGATGCCTATCGGTGTGTGGGGTTGGTGACCGTCCGCGATATGGAAAAAGCCCAGAATTACCCGCTGGCCTGCAAGGATGATCATGGACGGTTGCGGGTTGCTGCGGCAACAGGTGTGGGCCGCGATGGCATGAAGCGTGCCGAGGCCCTTCTGGAGGCCGGGGTCGATGTGTTGGTCGTTGATACGGCCCATGGCCATTCATCCGGGGTGGTTCAGGCTGTTCGCGATATCAAGTCGAACTATCCGGCGGCCCAGGTTATTGCCGGCAATATTGCAACCCCGGAAGCAGCGGCCGCTTTGGCAGAAGCCGGGGCTGACGCCGTGAAGGTCGGGATTGGTCCGGGTTCGATCTGTACAACCCGCGTTGTGGCCGGTGTTGGTGTGCCCCAGTTGTCTGCCATCCTTGAGGTCAGTGCGGTGGCCCACAGTCACGGCATTCCCCTGATCGCTGATGGCGGGATCAAGTTCTCTGGTGATCTGGCCAAGGCTGTTGCTGCCGGGGCTGACTCCTGCATGATCGGCAGCCTGCTGGCCGGAACGGACGAGGCCCCCGGGGAGGTGGTCCTGTATCAGGGGCGTTCCTACAAGTACTACCGTGGGATGGGGTCTGTTGGCGCCATGGCGCGTGGATCGGCTGACCGCTATTTCCAGGAAGAAGTCCGGGATGACCTCAAGCTGGTTCCCGAAGGGATCGAGGGGCGTGTGCCTTACAAGGGTGCAGCGGGCAATATCCTGCATCAGCTGGTTGGCGGGTTGAAAGCCGCCATGGGTTATACCGGCAACCGTACCATTGCCGAAATGCAGCAACGGTGTACATTCCGTCGCATTACGACCGCCGGCTATCGTGAAAGCCATGTCCATGATGTGACCATTACCCATGAAGCGCCGAACTACCGTGTAGGGGCGTAAGGGTATCTGGTCTTCGTTGTTGATGCTTTGCTCCGGAGCCGGTGGGTTGCCATCGGCTCCGGTTTCTTGGGGGCTTGTCCCTGGTTCCTGCTTGGTATGAAAAGATTGCAATCGTGATTCCTGCTGCCCGTTTACAAGCTACTGTTGATCTTCTGGAGGCTGTTGTCTCCTCCCCCCGTCCGGCGGATGGCACAGCGTCGGAGTTTTTCCGGGCACGCCGTTATATCGGCTCGAAAGATCGCCGGTTCATTGCCGATGACGTATGGAGCCTCCTGCGGACATGGGCGCGTATCGGCTGGTGGATCCGTCGGTTGCACAGCCAGCTTGGCCTGCCGGGAGAAGCTCCGGAATGGGGCGATGTTCCGCCGCGTCTGCGGGTTCTGGCTCATCGTGTGCTGGTTGCGGGATACAGCCTGTCAGACCTGGATCTCCTCTGTTCAGGGGATAAATTCTGCCCGCATCGTCTGCGCGAGCGGGAAAAGGCATTGATCCGTGCGTTGCGGGGCCAAAGGCTGACCCACAGTGATCAGCCGGACTGGGTGCAGGGTGAGGTTCCGGAATGGATCATCCCGGACCTGGCGGCTTGTTACGGTGACCGGGTTATGCCGCTCCTTGAGGCGCTCAATCGCGAGGCCCCGGTTGATATCCGGGTCAACAGCCTGAAAGCGGATGTGGCCGAGGGTATCGCCCGCTTGGAGAATGAAGGGATTACGGTCCGTCCCGGTCTGTTGTCGCCGCTCTCTCTTCGGCTGGAGGGCCGTGCCAACCTGCCTGCAACCGAGACGTTCCGTGAAGGTCTGGTCGAAGTGCAGGACGAGGGATCGCAGCTGGTCGGTCTGCTGGTTGATGCCCGCCCGGGAATGGCCGTGGTTGATTTTTGTGCCGGTGCGGGTGGCAAAACCTTGGCTATGGCTGCGGGGATGGAGAACAAGGGGCGGCTGGTTGCCTGTGATGTGTCACAGGGGCGCCTTGAACGTTCAGCTGTCCGTTTGCGGCGTGCCGGGGTTCACAATGTGACCCGACATGTCTTGTCCGGTGAACGGGACAAGTGGGTCAAGCGCTCTGCCGGTCGTTTTGATCGGGTTCTGATTGATGCCCCTTGCAGTGGGACCGGGACCTGGCGCCGCAACCCCGATGCCCGCTGGCGGCTGGATCGTCAGAGTGTGCAGGCCCTGGATGAGCTGCAGGGGCATATTCTGGACAGCGCATCCCGCTTGGTACGGCCTGGCGGGAGAGTTGTCTATGCCACGTGTTCCCTGCTGCCTCAGGAAAACGAGGCACGTATAGAACGTTTTCTGGCATCTTCGCCGGATTTTCGCGTTTTGGATGTCCGGACCCTGTGGTCCGATCTTGTGGGCACGGCTCCTTGCCCTGCGACAGGCCCGTTTTTACGGCTTGATCCGCTGGAGCATGATACCGACGGGTTTTTCGTTGCCGTGCTGGAACGTGCGGAGCCGTCAGAGGCGTGAACCTATTTGTCACCCCGCACATAGCCCAGGAACTGGGTCACGCTGTCCTGCAATGCCGAGGCTTTGCTCCGCAGTTCTATAATGGTCCCGTCAAGGGTATGGGTGGCCTTGCTGGTTGTGTTGGCCAAGCTGGCCACCTCGCGGATGTTGTCAGACACTTCGCTGGTTGCTGAAACCGCATTGATCACGTTGTTCGAGATTTCGCGTGTTGCGGCGCCTTGCTCGCTGACAGCGGTTGAAATGGCTGCAATGTTATCGTTGATATTGTGTACATTGCCGGCAATGGCGTTAATGGCCTGTACGGCTTCTTCTGTTGCGGCTTGTACGGCTCCTACCTGGCGGACAATTTCTTCTGTGGCGCGGCCGGTCTGGGTTGCCAGGCCTTTGACTTCATTGGCGACCACGGCAAAGCCTTTTCCGGCCTCGCCGGCGCGGGCAGCTTCGATGGTGGCGTTCAGGGCCAGCAGATTGGTTTGGTCGGCAATCGCGGTGATCATGCTGACAACCTCGCCAATCCTTACGGCAGCGGTTGAAAGGCTTTCCACACGCTGGATTGTGATGCGGGCACTGTCTGATGCCTTGTGCGCCAACCCTGCGGAACGTTCCACTTGCTCTGATATGGCACCGATTGATGCTGTCAGTTCTTCGGTGGCTGCAGCTACAGCCTCGACGTTGTGGCTGGCAGACCCAGCCGAGCGACTGGATGCATCAGCTCGTTCCAGAACCATTTTCGCATCGTTGGCCACGGAACGGATCTGGTCTCCTATTTGGGAAATCATGCTGACCATCGTTTCAACCATGGCACCGGCTGTGGCTTGGAACTCTTCGGCCAGCTTTTCCATCATTGCACGCCGCTCTGCATCTGTGCGGACACGGGTGCTTTCAGCCATGGCATTCAGGCGGGTAACCTCCAAGGCATTGTCGCGGAAAACAACCAGAGCCGCTGCCATCTGGCCAATGGCGTTTTTCCAGCCAACGGCCGGGATATCTACACTCAGGTTCCCGCTTGATATTTTCTCCATAGCCGTTGTCATCTGGGCCAAGGGGCGCGAAATGCTGAGGGCAACAATAATTGTTATGCAAACAACAACGGTCAGGATAACCAGCATGGTGATGGAAGATATAAGCTGGCTTGTCGCCATGGTTTCGTCCTGGGCCGCACGTGCGGCTGCAACATCGTTGCGGGCCCTTTCAATAAGAGCTTCCAGAAAGGGTTCAGCTTCGGCAAACAGCTTGCTCAGCGAGGATGTTTCTTTGGCCAAGGTACCGCTGATAGCAACATACTGATCAAACAGCTTCAGCCAGTCCGCAATAACGGCGCTGTTGTTTGTCGCTGTTAGAAGATCAGTGGCATCTTTCCGGAACTCCTCGATATCTGCGGGCCGGCTGTAGAGCATGACGTCCTTTTCCAGGCGTCGCAGGTCCAGATAGCGTGCCATCAGGCTGGCGCTGGTTTTTATGGCTGTTTCACTGCCTGCCGCGAGGGCACGTTTTTCAAGATCCCCCCGCAGGCCCTCTGTTTCTTTCAGGCCAACAGTTTTCCACATCTCAACAATGGACTGGAACTTGGCGTTGTAGGTCTTGAACTTTTCAGAGGCGGAGGCTGCATTGGCTGCTTGTTCTTTATCCAGTTGCGCTTCCAGTGCCTTGAAATCAGAAAGAATCTCTTCTGTGACGGCGGCATGGTTGCCGATTTCTTTTTCATTCAGGCGCAGGAAGAAGTCCTTCTCCCGCCGTCGGGCGTTCAGGAAGTTGTATCTTATGTCCTCAACGCCATCCCTGATTGATCTGGCGTTGTTTTGACGCTCGGACGCTTGATGGATGGTATGCTCCTGCCAACGGGACAGGCCCCACATAGGCACGAAGCCGATGACAATGGCACCGACAATAAGCCCCAGCTGGAGTTCGATCCGCGCTTTTCTCAGAAACATGACACTTGTCCGATCATGACGGCTATTGCTGCAACTTTATCCTTTAAGGGATAGGCATGAACAACGGATACGGGGCTGTAATGCCCGGGCAGACATGCAATATGTCCGTGCGTTCACGGCAGGAATGAAACAATGGTGGAGGCCGGGGCCGCTTTGCGCTAAGGTCCGCCCCTGTTCTGCCGATTCTGGCCCTGTATCTGTACGGAACCCCATGACTGACCGTATTCTTATTATCGATTTCGGATCCCAGGTCACCCAGCTGATTGCCCGGCGTGTGCGCGAATCTGGTGTTTACTGTGAAATACACCCGTTCAACCGGGTGAGTGCCGACAGCATAAGGGCTTTTTCTCCTGCCGGAGTTATTCTGTCTGGTGGCCCGGCCTCGGTCACAGGAACGGATACGCCGCGTGCACCGCAGGAGCTGTTTTCCATGGGGTTGCCTGTTCTCGGGATTTGCTACGGGCAGCAGACCATGATGGCTCAGCTGGGTGGCCATGTTGAAGGGTCGGACCACCGTGAATTTGGCCGGGCTTTTGTACGTGTACAGGGACATTGCCGCCTGTTTGACGGAACGTGGATTCCTGATGCTGTCGAGCAGGTATGGATGAGCCACGGTGACCGGGTGACAGCCCTGGCTCCCGGGTTCCGTGCTGTTGCGTCTTCTGAAGGAGCGCCGTTTGCGGCCGTTGCTGATGATGAACGCCGTTTCTATGGGGTCCAGTTTCACCCCGAAGTCGTGCATACCCCGCATGGGGCTCAGCTTCTGAAGACCTTTGTTCGTGATATTTGCGGCTGTTCCGGGGATTGGACCATGGCGTCCTTCCGCGAGACCGAGATTGCCCGCATCCGGGCCCAGGTCGGGACGGGTCGTGTTATTTGCGGGTTGTCCGGGGGTGTTGACAGTTCTGTTGTGGCTGCCATCGTGCACGAGGCGATTGGTGACCAGCTGACCTGTGTCTTTGTTGATCATGGGTTGATGCGTCAGGGAGAGGCCGAGCAGGTGGTGCGGGTCTTCCGGGATCGTTTCAATATTAATCTGGTGCATGTGGATGCCTCGGAGCTGTTCCTTGGCCTTCTGTCCGGCAAGACAGACCCCGAAGAAAAGCGCAAGATCATTGGTAAAACCTTCATTGATGTCTTTGAGGCCGAGGCTGGCAAGATTGGGGGTGCCGAGTTCCTGGCCCAGGGGACGTTGTATCCTGATGTGATTGAGTCTGTTTCCTTTACCGGTGGGCCAAGCGTCACGATCAAGTCTCACCACAACGTTGGTGGTCTGCCCGAGCGCATGAACATGAAGCTGGTGGAGCCACTGCGCGAACTGTTCAAGGATGAGGTTCGCGCGTTGGGTCGTGAACTTGGGCTTCCGGAAGAAATGGTCGGACGTCATCCGTTTCCGGGGCCGGGGCTGGCCATCCGTATTCCGGGGCAGGATATTACCCGTGAAAAGCTGGATATTCTGCGCAAGGCGGATGCGATCTATCTGGAAGAAATTCGCAATGCCGGGCTGTATGATGCCATCTGGCAGGCGTTTGCCGTGCTGCTTCCTGTGCGTACGGTTGGGGTTATGGGTGATGGCCGTACCTACGACTATGCCCTTGCCGTGCGGGCTGTCACGTCAACGGATGGTATGACAGCAGACTATTATCATTTTGATCATGAATTCCTGTCCCGTTTGTCCAATCGTATTATCAACGAGGTCAAGGGCGTGAACCGCGTTGTTTACGATATTACATCGAAGCCACCCGGCACGATCGAGTGGGAGTAGAGGGGGCGGATCGGGACCCGGTCATGCCCGGTCAGGTCATTGATGTGGCTGGGCATGAGGGTTCGTTTAATGTTTTTGTATGTCATCCCATCCGACAGGCTGACCACGTTCTACATCTCTTGATGTGATCTTTCCGATGATTTCATCGTAATGCTTTGGCGGCAGCCCATACCCGGGGCGTATCCTTCTTACGTCGCAGGGTTTTATGGGGGTTCCTGCCTTGAGATCATTGACAAAATACAGCGATCGACGGAAAACCCTGCTGTTGGTCTCCGCCTTGGGCCTGACAAGTTCGTCTTTTCCCAAGGCCGACCAGGTTTCGTTGACGTCCCCTACAAGCTTCTCCAGTTCGTTCGGTTCTATTGAGAACGCGCTGTCAGGGCCTTTGTCTGCCCTGCTGATGGTAAAGTGTTTTTCAATGGCAGAAGCGCCCAAGGCAACAGAAGCCGTTGCCGCAATATTGCCGATCGTATGGTCGGATAAGCCAACGGTTACACCAAACGTCTTCTTCAGCTGTGTTATGGATCGTATATTGGCTTGCTCGACAGGTGCGGGATAGCTGCTGATGCAGTGGAATAGAAGAATGGAATCACACCCATGACTTCGGGCGCATTCCAGGGCTTCCGCTATTTCCCCCTCACTGGCCATTCCGGTAGACATCAGCATGGGTTTCTTCTTTTTTGCCACGTAGCTGATCAGGGGCAAATCAGTCAATTCAAAGGATGCTATTTTATAAGCCGGTGTATTCAGGGATTCCAACAAGTCAACGGCAGTTTCATCAAAGGGTGTCGAGAACAACGTAATCCCAATTTCACGGGCAAAGCGGAAGAGTTCCTGGTGCCACTCATAGGGGGTGTGGGCTTCGCGATAAAGGTCGTACAGCTTGTATCCGTTCCATAAGCCACCCTTTACGATAAAATCATCTTTGTTGCAGTCGATCGTCATCGTATCGGCGTTATAAGTTTGTATCTTGACGGCGTTTGCCCCCGATTTTGCGGCCATTTCGATAGATAGCTTGGCACGTTCGAGCGAGCCGTTGTGGTTTGCAGAAATCTCGGCAATGACATACGGGGGGTGATGCTCCGATACTTCCCGGCCTGATATGATAAGCATTACTATCAACCCCTGTTGATCATTAAAGAAACCAGCCTTGTGATTTCTCCCTAGATATTGGAATCCCACCCACGAAACTGCGGTGGCAGGTCTGCCGCTTTGTGGCAAGAGCCTTTTCTTCGCTGTGGGGTAGCTTCATAGGTACCATGTATGATTTCACGGATGTTTTCTTTAAAAAGGCTTTCAATCTCCACAATGAGCTGCCTGTATGTTTGGGAAAATGTCTTTTGTTCTTTGGTAAAGTTTACGTAACGTTGGTAGAGAATAGGGCCTGTATCAATTCCTTCGTCAACCAAATGAATGGATACGCCGCTTGGTGTGCAGTCAAAGAAAGACCAAAAGTTAGGATGGAGCGCCACGATTCCAGGGAAGATATGAGGTATGTAGGTTTATGATAGGGGTGTTTGCGCTCTCGATGACCAACTTTTTGAGAATGTGCCTGTATCCGAAGCTTATGACAACGTCAAAACATCTAGTGTATTCAATATGACCGTCGGCGCAGCCAAGCGGCGCGATTTGCCTTCTCTAATTCTTCGATCAATGATGTCTTTTCTCTTGTATAGCCTTGGAACAAGGCTCTTTTCTTTGGGGCTGTCATGCGCGTCATAATCTTTGGTTGCATGTTTATACTGTTCTCGATGGGTGTGGGCTATTCTGACTGTAAATAATCCCCCCATTATGAATGATATACAAGGTCATGCCTGTGCCACTTTCTTATGTGAGGCATGCGTCACTGGATGATATCGTAAGGGTTTATGCTGAATGTATACGGATGATGATCTTGACGGAGCCGTAACGGACGGCATCTTGTCTGCCGGTGTGGTTGCGGCTTTTCGTGAGTATATGGAGCAGCGTAGCAATACGCTGGCTGTGGATGAAGAGCATTTCCGTCTGATCAGTGGCTTCAATGATATCTTTGTGGTTATTGCCTGTGGCTTGCTGCTTGGGGCTTGTGCCTGGATCGGGTTTTCGTTCCAACCATGGGCCGGACCGGCACTTGTTGCTGTGGTCTCTTGGTTTCTGGCGGAGTTTTTTACCCGCAAGCGCCGCATGGCTTTGCCATCGATCGCGTTGCTTGGTGCGTTTGTCGTGGGCTCGGGCGGGTGTGCCTTTGCCGCCCTGTATGACCGTGGTGCCGATGCAAGCATTGCAGGACTTGTTGCGGCCTTGGCTGCGGCCCTGCATTGGATCCGTTTCCGTGTGCCGGTCACGGTGGCGGCTGGTGTTGCCGGTCTTGTCCTGACGAGCGTAACTGTTCTGGACAGTCTCCTTCCCGGTCTGGATGCCTACGATAACCTTGTTCTTTTTGTCTGTGGTTTGGCTGTGTTTTTCCTGGCAATGCGCTGGGATAGTTCCGATATTCGCCGTCAGACCCGTCGCTCGGACGTTGCTTTCTGGTTGCACCTTCTGGCGGCTCCCTTGCTGGTGCACCCGGTGTTCAGCTTCCTGGGGGTGCGAGAGGAGAGCGTTGGCTTGGAGAGTGTTGTTCTGGTCATGGGGTTGTATGCCGTATTGGCCCTGATATCCCTTCTTGTTGACCGCCGTGCGCTGATGGTATCCGCTCTTGGATACGTTGTTTATGTGTTTGCATCTCTGTTTGATCACGGCGATGCGGTCAGCCTTGGGTTTGCCTTTTCCAGTGCCGGGATTGGTGCTGCTCTTTTGCTGTTGTCTGCCTTCTGGCACAGCAGTCGCAGCGCGGTTATCGGGTTGGTGCCCGTTCGCGTCTGCGCGTTTCTGCCACCTTTGCAGCGGTCATAACAAGGGGTTATCTGGCAGCCTGTGTCTCAGGCACATTCGCCACAGGCATGACCGCTGGCCCAGGCCCACTGGAAGTTATAGCCGCCAAGCCAGCCTGTGACATCGACGGCCTCACCGATGATGTACAGGCCGGGTTTGGTTTTGACTTCCATGGTCCGGGAAGACAGGGCGTTGGTATCAACACCTCCCACCATGACCTCGGCGGTTCGGTATCCCTCGGTCCCGGTCGGGTAGACGGTCCAGGCCTGGATCTGGTCGGCCAGGATAGACAAGGTCTTGTTGCCGGTTTGCCCGATCACGGTGTCGGGCATGCCGGCGCGTTCGCACAGGCTTTGCGCCAGCCTGTTGGGCAGGATCTCGCTGACAACCGTATGCAGGCGTGCCTTTGGGCGGCTGTCGCGGCGTTCAGCCAGCCATGCCGGTATATCCCTGTCGGGGCACAGGTTGATACGTACTGCGTCACCCTGTTTCCAGAAGGAGGAAATCTGCAGGATAACCGGTCCGGACAAGCCGCGGTGCGTGAAGAGAAGGGCTTCGCGGAAACGGGTCTTGCCACAGGTTGCGGTGGCGTCCAGGGCGATGCCGGTCAGGGGGCGCATAAACGCCAGATCGTCTTCTCCAAAGACCAAAGGCACCAGACCCGGATAGGGATCAAGAACCGGGATGCCCAGTTGCCCTGCCACGCGCAGGGTGAAATTGCTGGCTCCGATCTTTGGAATGGAAAGGCCGCCCGTTGCAAGCACAACCGACTGGCAGCGAACAGGGCCGGCGGATGTTTCCACCAGCCAGCGCCGGTCTTCCTCCCCGGTCGGGACAACATGACCGGCAGAGACGCCACACTGGATAGTGGACCCTGCTGCTACAGCCTCTTCAACCAGAACATTGACGATATCAGCGGCAGAGTGATCACAGAACAGCTGTCCGTGGTCCCGTTCGTGCCAAGGGATGCCGTGGGTTGCCAGAAGATCAAGAAAGTCTTGCGGCGTGTATCGCTTCAGTGCCGAGCGGGCAAAGTGGGGATTATGGGACACATAGCATTCAGGGCCGGCATTCCGGTTGGTAAAGTTACATTTTCCCCCGCCGGAAATCAGGATTTTCCGCCCCGGACGGTCATTATGTTCCAGAACAAGAACCCGGCGGCCCCGGCGGGCAGCCGTCATGGCGCACATTAAACCTGCGGCGCCTGCCCCGATGATAACGATGTCAGTTTCCATGAGCGGGTTCTAGCCGGGACTGTTGCCAACGGCAAGTGTTCAGGTGTACGGGCTGGAAAAGGCGATGGCGTGGTTGTCCCATTTCAGGGGCTCTGATCGGGGTTCGGGGTCAAAGTCATCAAACGACCCGCCCATGATCTGGCCAAAGCCGTTGGTCAAAATCAGGTTTCCGTTCAGCACGGCGGCACCGCAGACATCAGGCAGCTGGATTGTTCGAACAGTTCCGGGGGTGTTTGTTGTGCCCAGGATGGCAATGCCTCCTACCGGGCTGGTGACAACGTAATAGGCTCCGTCCGGCGAAAACAGGGCACTGCCGCAATACTGCCGCAGGCCAGTGACGACGGCATCGGGAAGAGCCGGAAAAACATGGTCGCGTCCACGCCTGTGCAGGAGAACAAGGGGTACACGGTCTGTCGCCGCCCCTTGGTACTGGCAGGCCACGATAACGGTTCCATCAGGGGCAACGGCCAAATGGCGCAGGCTGACGGCCCGCAGTGCCGCCGGCAGGGTTCGCTTTTCCAGAAGGGTGCCGGTCTTGCTGTCGATATAGGTCAGGGAGGGTTCGGTCATACCCAGGTTCAGCTTGGCTCGTCCGGATTCAGGGCTGGTCAGGATGCCGCCATTGGCAACAACCAGTGTCCGCTGATCAGGCATCCAGGCCAGTTCATGAGGCTCGGTTCCAAAGCTGGGGAACTCGCCGATCCAGGCATAGCTGTGGGCATCCCGAATGCCGATCCGGCCTTCGCCGTGATCAAAAGCGTTTTCGGTTGTCAGGATATGGCGGCCATCGACTGTATACACAGCATGCCCGAAGAAGTGTCTTCCGGGTTGGCATTCTACAGATGCGGCTATGGTACCCTCTGTAAGGTTCAGCGCCGTGGCCCAGTTTCCCGGGCGGCGTGCCGGCAAAAAAGCTCGGGTTCCATCCGGTGATACGGCGGGACCGTGGGCACGCCCGGGCAGGGGGGTCTTCCATACGATGCCAAAATCTTCGGACCATGCCACGGCATGATCGCGTCCGCTGTTGTCTCTTGCAGAGCTGAGAAGAGTATTTCCCGTTCCATGGATGGCTGCCCGTGTTGGCGTGGCGGGGAGGATCATGCCTGCTGCCAAGGCCCCCATGCCGCCCCATAGAAGGGAGCGTCTGGATAATATAAGGGGGGTGTTCTGATCATCCACGGGGGTCAGTCTCCGTCTAGGGCATTAAAACCAATGCCCAGCCCCAGCATGCCGGCCATTTCCGTTTCCACCATGCTGCGGGCGGTACCGATATTGGCCCGGATCAGCATCAAGGTTCTGTAGCCCGCAGGGTCGTCAAGAACATCTTTCCAAGTGCGTGTTGCCAGTTCAGCCGTCAGGCGGCGGGCTTCGGTCAGCCCGTGCAGGATGCTGATATCAACGATTTCGCTGTCTTCATACTCCAGAACTCCGGCGCGCAGTCCTCCATCTTTTCCTGCGGGGCCTTGGTAAAGCTGAAGGGCTGCATCAAGATTTGCGAGAAGCGCCTGTAGCGGTAAGTCCGCCCGCCAGGCTTCGCCTCGTTCCGGGCGTGCTTTTGTCGGATTGGATCCCATCGGGCTGCCCAATTTCATGTCCTGCGCAGCCTGTAGAAGGGTGGACAGTGTCCCGTGTATGGCCCGCAAGGATTCAGCCGGGTTGCGGAACAGGGTGTTATTGTCACCCGGCCTCAGAAGTATTGCCCGAAATCCGCCGTCTGGCTCTGTCCATTCCGCTCTGATAGCCTGGGCCATGGATGACAGGTTTTGTCCAATCGCTTGGGCAACCCGGCATTCATGTGCAGTCAGAGGGTCAGGCCTCCAGAGCAGGCGTTCCAGTGCCGGGAACCCCTGTACCGCAATGCTGGCCCGGGACAGGGATTCCGGAGTCAGGGCTGTATCCGGTGCCGACAGCAGCGTGGACATGTGCCGTGCACCCAGGTTCTTCGGGTCAGGCCAGAACTGGATACGGTAGTGGCGGTTTTCTGTCTGTGATGGGCCTATACGAACATGTTGCACGCCTTGCCAAGCCAGGAATGCAGTGGCAAAGGCGGCCTTGCTGTCCTGTTCTGGACAGCTGTGGTCCAGTGTGCGGTCAAGGGCTGCGGTTGCCTCGGCAAATGCTTGGAAAGCGGGAAGGATAACGGTGTCAACAGCCTCGGCTGTCAGGCGCAGGCTGTCAGCGGCACGTCCGCTCACAGGCAGGAGCGTGACCAGGAGCAGGGTGGTCAGGGCAAGGCGTGCAGTCATGTCGGGTCGGTATCCATGATCCTGGTGTTACAGGGACCTGAGAAAGTCCAGAAGGGTTGCCCGGTCCTCGGCCGGGAGCTCACGGAAGGCTTCACGTGCCTGCCGTGCTTCGCCGCCGTGCCACAGCACAGCCTCGGTCAGGGTTCTGGCGCGCCCATCATGCAGATAGGCCTCTGTGCCCGATACGGCTTTGGTCATGCCAAGGCCCCACAGTGGCGGGGTGCGCCATTCATGACCGCTGGCTAGGCCTTCCGGACGGAGATCGGCCAGATCATCGCCCATGTCGTGCAGCAGCAGATCCGTGAACGGGGCAATGTCCTGGTGTGCCAGCCACGGGTATGGCGACGAGCCTGTGCGCAGGTGCGGGCGATGACATCCGCTACAGCCAACCTGTGTGAAGAGCTGTTCGCCTGCCATCACGGCAGGATCCGTGCGGTTACGTCGGGATGGAGGTGCAAGGGCACGAACAAACAACAGGACAGAGTCCGTGACGGACTTGGGGGCCTCCAGAGTGTCAAACTGCGCACTGTTGCCATGGGGCGCGGCAAGGCAAGACGGTTGTGCTGCGGTACAGTCGCCATGGGCCTGCGGGAACAGGGGTGTGGACAGGCCAATGTCACCGTTGAAGGCACTCTGGTTCTGGTCATCCAGGGTGGGTTGGCCGGCTTTCCAGCCAAAACGACCAATGCGGATGGCGTGTTCACGTGCGCTCCATACCCGGTTGATACGCCCGGATATCCCGTCATTGTCCCGGTCATCCGGATCGGCAAGGTTCAGCAGGGTTGTATCGGGAACAGCCTCCAGCAGGCCCAGCCCCGGAAGCTGCGGGGTCATGCGCGGCGAGATCATGATCTGCGGGGACAGGGGGCCGTAGGCAAGGTCCCGGGCAGACCAGGTCGGGCGGCGCAGGGAAACGCTTTCTCCTCCGGCCAGTGTTACGGTTTCCTCGGTCCATGTTACGCCAACGCGTCCCTCAGCTTTCAGTCCTGGAACGGCGGCACTTTGCAACTGGGTGCCATACGTCGGGTCGCCAATAACGCTGAGATGGCCGCTTTGTATGTCGTGCTCGTCTTGTGCGGTCTGGGGAGGAATACTCAGGCGCAGGAAGAAGGATGGGCTGTGTTCGTATCCGTTGTCTGGATCGGGTGGGCGCCCGCGTCCATTGCGGACGTGGCATCCAGAACAGGCCCGGGCATTGAACAAGGGACCCAGACCATCTGATGCCTGGGTCGAGGAGGGAGAGCTGACCCAGAGCCGCTTGAAGAAGCCGTTTCCAACGGCAGCACCCATTTTCTCGTCAGCGGAAAGGCCGGGCAGAAAGCGGGAAAAAGCCCGCCGATCAAGTGATGTCTGTTCGCCTTGGTCAGGCCGCGGTTCTGTCGCCAGGGCTGATCCGGTACAAAGGAAAGGCAGGGCCAAGGCAGTCAACAGGGAATACAAACGGCGGGGCATCAAGACATCGCTTTGACGGGGTAAGGACAATTGTTGTGAGAAACATTGGGTCTCAAACAACACGGGCCGGACGGTGCAGAAGCATCCACCCGGCCCGGTTTTTGATCAAGGATGATCAGCTGTTGCCACTGACTTTTTCAGGAGCATCCAAGCTGTCCGATCCTTCCAGCTCCAGGGTACCAAGGCCCAGGGCAGCCGTGGCGCGCTCGATAGAGCGGGTCTGGGCGACCAAAGAGTCAACCGCATCCTGAACGACCTTGTTTCCGGTGGGGTTATTTTCGCCCAGCATCTGGTCATAGGCTGTGCCTTTGGCTGCCATATCCATCAGCACCTGCATTTTTGCCACGGTCTTGTCCAGGGCTGCACCCAGTTCCTTGCGTTCCACTTGTGGCAGCAGGATCTTCATGCCTTTGCCCGACACAGTGCGCCCGTCGGGGCGTGTGTATGATCCGCTGTAGATGCTGCGGATTCCAACGGCATTATAATAGTGCGAGGCATGGGTGTTGTCAGAGAAGCAATCATGCTCTTCTTCCGGATCATGCAGCATGAGGCCCAGCTTCATCCGTTCCCCTGCCAGTTCACCATAGGACAGGCTTCCCATCCCGGTCAGCATGGCCGTCAGGGCTTTCTTGGGTTCCGAAGCCAACAGATCCTTGGCAATGGCACCGTTCTTGTCCCATGCGCCAGTCATTTCGGCCAGATCCTCAACCAGAAGATCTGTTGCTGCTTTCAGATAGGCCGCACGACGGTCGCAGTTGCCATTGGTGCAGGCTTTCAGGTCAAAGTCTGTGGCTTTGCGGTCGCCAGCGCCGGGGCCGGTTCCGTTGCGGTCCTGTCCCCACAGCAGGAATTCCACTGCGTGGTAACCGGTCGCCACATTGGCCTCTATCTCGTCAATTTCGTGCAGTTTCTGCAGAAGATCCTTGTTGATGACGGTGGCATCAATGGTCTGCCCGCCGATCTCCAGTACCGGATTGGCAATGACATTGGCGCGGAACCAGGCGTTCTCGTCAGAGTGTTCGCCATAGCTGGCTGTATCAACGTAATCGATCAGCCCCTCGTCAAGAGGCCAGGCGTTTACCCGCCCTTCCCAGTCATCAACGGCAGGGTTCCCGAAACGATAGACTTCGGTTTGCATATAGGGAACGCGTGCTTCGATCCAAGCCTTGCGAGCGGCAGACAGCGTGTTCTCGTCGGGGTGGGCAACCAGCGCATCAACCGCTTTCTGCAGAACCCGGGCTGTTTGTTCTGCATCTTCGAACTTGGCATGGGCAAGTGTGATATAGGTGGACACCACGTCCTTTTCCTGTGCCTTGCTTGCAGCCAGCGTGGGGGCTGCGGCTGTCAGCGCTGTGGCGGTCAGGAATGTTGCTGTGGCAAGAAATGCTCTCATCGTGATCTGATCCCCTCTGTCCCGTGCGGGAATATCCGGGTGGGTTTGCGCAATGCGGTGACGCCCGCACTGTTTAATGGTCTGCTACGCTTTGTGCTTTCATGTGTCAATAATAATTACTATCATCAGCGGGCAAACAAGTTAGTATTTTATCCCTGGTTTCGTGGCGGGAGTGTTATGTGTCGGAAAGTAAGGAAAAAGCGGGGTTATCCCGTCGTTCGTTTCTTGGGGCTGGTGCGGTTGGTGCCGGTCTTGTTGGTGCTGGTCTGTTGTACCGTGCCATTCCGGCATCAGGTGATGAAGTTCTGTATGCCATAGAGGCGCCGGGTACCCCCGGGGGGGGAGAGCCTGTTCCGGTCCTGTCCTATGCCCGGACGCCGGCTGCTCCGGCTGCTTTGCCTCCTGTGCTGGATGTACGCCAAGGAGATACTCTGTCTGTTCATTTCCACAATGCCATGGCCCGGTCAACAACGGTTCACTGGCATGGCATTCGTTTGCCCATTGCCATGGATGGCGTTCCGTTCCTGACCCAGAATCCGGTCGCAAGAGGTGAGGCATTTCACTATCGTTTTGCTCCCCCGGATGCTGGGACATACTGGTATCACCCCCATTATGCAAGCCTTGACCAGATTGGGGCCGGTTTGGCCGGTATTCTGGTTGTCCGGGAGGCCGATGACCCCGGTTATGATGCCGATATTCCCCTGCTGATTCGGGACTGGCGCCGTGACGAAAAGGGTGCATGGCTGCCCGTCTCTGATCCCGAGGCAGCGGGACGGGCCGGTACATTCGGGGGGTGGCATACGGTAAACTGGGAGCGGGAACCGCATTACCAGGTACCTTCGGGTAGCCTTGTGCGCTTGCGTCTGTGTAACGCTGACCTGACCCGTGTTTTCAAGGTGGTCGGGAAGGGGGCGCCAGCTATTCTGGTTGCTGTGGATGGTCATCCGCTTGTGGCTCCCGAGCCCTTGCAGCGTGAGCTTCTGGGACCCGGTATGAGGATGGATGTGGTGGTACGCATGCCCGACAACCCGGGGGAGGTGTTCGAGCTGCACAACGTATCATCCAGCACGCCTTGGGTTATGATGCGCCTTGTATCACAGGGGATGTCGCGCCGCCGTGCCTTGTCCGGAATTGTTCCGCTTCCACCCAACCCTGTGTCCATGCCTTCTGTTGATCGAGCAGAGGTTATACGCATGGATTTCAACGCCGGTCTTGGAGAAGGTGGAGCAGAGGATGCCCTGTGGTCGATCAACAAGCGGGCCTGGGTAGAGCGGTATCCTGAAGAAAGGGATGGAATGGTGTTGCCGGTCCTGCCTGGGCAAAGTTTCCCCGAAGTGCGCGCTGCGGTGTGTGGTGGTGGAACGCCGTTGGCTGTGCTGAAGCAAGGCCGCAGTTACATTCTGGAGCTGAACAACTTTACGCCCCACCTCCACCCTATCCATATTCATGGTCTGGCTTTTTCTCTGCTGTCATCGAGCCGCCGGTCTATCCGTACCGGTCATTTTACGGATACCGCGCTTTTGTTGCCCAAGGAGCGTATGCGGGTGGCTTTGGTCGCCGACAATCCCGGGGACTGGATGGTGCATTGCCATATCATCGAGCATCAGGCCTTTGGTATGATGGGCACGATCCGGGTTGATGCCTGATGTTCTATGGATAGTGGGGTTTCTGGCATAGCAAAAAGCCCCGAACCATGGTTCAGGGCTTTTGTTTATGGCGCGAGTGACGGGGCTCGAACCCGCGACCTCCGGCGTGACAGGCCGGCACTCTAACCAACTGAGCTACACCCGCGCTGTGATGTGCGGGTGCTTTATAGCCATGTGAACCGGGTCAGGCAAGCTTTTTTTTGTGTTTTGGCAGATAGTTCGGGAGAGATAATCCCGGATATTACACCAAAAGACCGACCACAGGAATGGTCGGTCTTTCATGATCTCGATGGCGCGAGTGACGGGGCTCGAACCCGCGACCTCCGGCGTGACAGGCCGGCACTCTAACCAACTGAGCTACACCCGCAATCGAGAGCGCGGTTTATATAGGGGGACGATGCACGGCGCAAGAGAAAAATAGGTGCGGGTGCGAGCGGGGCCGCCAGGCGGACGCGGCTTATTTAGCGGTAAAACTATGTTAAATAAAAAATTTAGCCCAAAAAATTTGTATAATTCAGGGTCGCGCCCTATCTTCAACGGAAGGGTCGTTCAGAGGTAAGGAGAAGCCTGTGTTGTCAGCGTGGATGCGGGTTGCTTTGTGGAAGAAGGTGGTTGCGGGCTTTGTTGCGGGCGGAATTGCTGGCTATATGGCCGGTCCGCAAGCGGCGGTCTGGTTCAAGCCGATTGGGGATGTGTACATTACCCTGATCAGGATGCTGGTGGTTCCCTTGCTGTTGACCAGCATCGTTTCCAGCGTTGCTGGATTGGGGAGCATTGGTGGTGCCCTGCGTCTGGGGGTAAAAACGGTTCTGTACTTTATTCTGACAGCAGCCTTGGCCTCTGCGGTCGGCATCGCAACCGGCCTGTTGCTGGAGCCCGGGATTGGTATCGGACAGCTGGCGGTTGGTGAAGCCCGTACCCCCGTTATTCCGGGGCCGGTCGATGTGCTGTTGTCTGTTGTGCCGTCCAATCCTTTTCAAGCCATGGCTGAAGGTCATGTGTTGCAGGTCTTGTTTGTATCGCTCCTTTTCGGGGGCAGCCTTGCCGTACTGGGGGAGAAGGCTGCTTTGCTGCGTTCATGCGTGGCACAGGCCAATGAGGTGATCATGCAGATTGTTCGCCTGGTCCTGCAACTGACACCGATCGGAACATTTGGCCTGATTGCCTGGGTGGTGGGGACATCAGGGGCAGAATCACTTCTGCCCTTGGGGCACTATATCCTTGCCCTGTATGTGGCTTGCCTGTTCCACCTGTTCGTTGTGTATGGCGGACTTTTGTCCCTGCACGGCCTTGATCCGCGAAAGTTCTTTCGTGGTGTGGCTCCGGCCATGCAGGTTGCGTTTGTGACTGCGTCCAGCTTTGCCAGTTTGCCCCTGACCTTGTCCTGCACAACGCGGCGTCTGGGTGTGGCGCAGGATTATGCCAGTTTTGCCGTCCCCCTTGGGGCATCCATGAAAATGGATGGGTGCGGGGCCATCTTTCCTGCCATTGCTACCCTGTTTATCGCCCAGTACACGGGGGTCGATCTGTCGGCTGGCGCCTTGTTGACTGTCTTTGTTATTGGTGTGGTGGGGTCCTTGGCGACAGCGGGTGTTCCGGGGCCATCGATTGTTATGCTGACTCTGACCTTGGGTGCCGTTGGTCTGCCGCTGGAGGCCATCGGGTATATTGTTGCCGTTGACCGTGTTGTTGACATGATGCGTACAGCTACAAATGTAACCGGTCAGGCTTTGGTGCCTGTGCTTGTTGCCCGTTCTGAAAAAGTCCTTCTGGATGACGAAAGGTATGGGTGCTCTGCCTTGGTGGAAGATGATGTGGCGCCGGATGACACTGCGTTATAACCGGACACGGGGGCCGAGGACAAAGGCCATGAGATGGCACGCTAGTGTGTTGCTAATTTTGTGTACGGCTGGACACAAAAAGAACTATATGGGTGAAATGCTAACGTAATCCCTGCATTTTTCAGCATTCTCACTTTTCAGGAGAAGTTGCCTCATGGACCATCAGCAAGAAACCAAAAGAAGAGAAATCCTGACGGCCCTGGAAGAGCTGGAAGTCGAGATGCTGCGCTGTTGGGGGGATTGCGAGCCGGCTTTGCTTGTCGGGGCCGCCCGTGTTTCTGTTCTGGATGCCTTGGCCCGTGCCGGGTGTGATGTACCTGCAGATCACGATACCGGGGTACGGCATTAATCAGAAAGGGGACAGGTGCTTGGCCCTGTCCCCCTGTGATATATGACCTCAACGTATGGTCAACGACCTGTTGCCGGGCATCTTCCTTGCAGACCAAGTGGTGATGCGCAGACTTTATCCGGCATGGGCAGGCTGTTGCTCAAGAAGCGGGATAACGTTATCAGGCCCGATGCGGGCAGACAGTCCATCGGTTGTGTAGAACGCGTTGCCATGCACATCGTGGAAGGCAAGCCCTTTGTTCCCGTGAGAGACGTAGCGGTCCTTGTTCTCCCCAATGCTTTCCTGAATTGTGTACACGTTGGACCGCATTTGTACGTACAGTCCCTCGTCCGCTGACAGGGCTGCGTATGCATCCTCCAGCTTCTTGTTCGTCAACAGAAGCTTGTTGGATAGCGAAACACCCCATCGGGTCAGGCACGTTTCTGCAACGTGGCGTACAATGATGCCGGGTTCCAGACACCGTTGCCTTCCCACATCGCCGTCGATGGCTCCGTTTCCAACCAGGGTGGCATGTCTGCCTGCCATGGGGAAAATATGTATGCGTGTGTCGGCTGTGTTCTCTGGAATGACGCAGGCAAAGCCCTTTGACCGTTCATCCCGGGCGTAGAAAGCAACATATTCCCTGACGTTGGCGCCAATTCCTGTCCGGTGCTTCTGGAAGTTTGCTGGCCCCGGTACGGGATCAATAGCGAAGATGTTGACGGGAATATGCTTGAGTTCAGGATCACCCGCCATGGCGTTGGCCATCATGTGACAGCTGATGCCACCCCGGCTCCATCCCACCAGATTGACCTGCTCGGGAATCCGCTGTCCTTTTCGGAACATGCGTATGATCTGTTCCTGTAGGTCCTGGGGGGTAACGATGCGATTACCGTAATTGTATTGTCTCCAGAAGAAAGAGCCTATCGCTTCTAAGTCCTGTATCGCAATGCCCGCATTTTTCAGGACTGTGTATTCTTGCTCGGTCAGTTGCTGGCGCTTCCAGTTGGCTTTTCCTTTTGTCAGGGCAAGGGCATGCGCCACATTCTCTTCCCACCCCGCACCAAAAAGAGTTCCCTTTACGCTGTAGTAACCGCCGGGTTTTTCCCAGAGTTGGTCTTCCTGAAGATTTCCGCTTCCCGGCCCGTCAATGATCACCCAGTCCGCAAATTCCTTGCCAAGGCAGTTGTGAGCCAGTGTTGAGACCAGTTCTCCGTTAGGGTAGTTGGGATTGTGGGCATCGTATCTTGTTGAGGCGGTTCCACAAAAGAATACGGTGAATACGGACATGTTTGGCACCCTCTGAATTTTATTAAAGGCTTATTTGTTGCGCTTTCTGAAAACGCACAGGTTGTATTCCCTGTTGTTTGCATACAGGGTTGCTTGTGGGGTAGTCAACGTTTCACTGAAATTAATGATGTTTTATCGATATTATCTCACGCTGACATTGTAGTATTTTGTTATATAACGCGTTTATGGGGAAGTTTGAATGTGGAGCTCTGTATTGCCATGGGAATGTCTGGGATGGAGCCGTATAAAAAACCGGGGACCCGATGCCCCTGTCCGGCGGGGAGCAAGAAAGCCGGACAGGATGGCCATCGGGGGGAAGCCACACCGGGTCCCCGGTTTAGCGCACGAAGACGCCGGCCACCACATGCGCTGACAACACACGTGGTGGCGGGAGGCCAAAAACCCAATAACACTGCCCACAGTCAGATGTATCAGGTGGGCTTATTTCCCTTGCGGGTGTTCTATTCGCCACCCTCCCGCCATGATACACGTGCACGGACCGCGAGGAATCAGTCCGTCACCGTACAGACAGTCGCCGCGCAATACAGGCGACTGTCTGCTGTGGGGTATGTACGAGGTTTTTGGACCTCTATCGACAGATTTTTGGAACCTGCCGACATTCATCACCCTAAGATAGTTCGATCATAAAAGCAAATAATCTTTAGATGTTCTATGTGTGGTATCTGCGGCATGATTTGCCGCCCCTTATCAAGGGGCATGCAGGCACGGGGTAAGCATGCAATACGAGACCGTCTGGCAGTGTGTCCGGGAAAAACAAAACCCCCAGGTTTTCCTGGGGGTTCCGGCTGGTGCTGCTGGAGAGATTTGAACTCTCGACCTCTCCCTTACCAAGGGAGTGCTCTACCCCTGAGCTACAGCAGCAACGACTTGAATTGTCAGCCCAAGTTGCCTTGTGACAAGGCCTTTTCGGGCACCCCGCAGGGTGGGCGGGTTTATGGCACAGCGTACCGACCCATGCAAGCATAAAAATGTGGGCCAGTGGGTTGACGGTGATGACCTGATCATCGCACAGTGCCAGCGTTCCGGCCTGTTGGCAGCGGGATCATGTGCGATTGTTTTGTACAGGCAATTATCTGATGACAGATACTCCGGTTGTTTCGGAAGAGAAGGGCGGTGGATCCCGACCGTCGAAAGATCGTCGCCAGGATCGTCTGGCCATGGCCCTGCGGGAGAACCTGTTGCGACGCAAGCAGCAGATCCGGTCGCGCGCCATTTCTGATGATGATTCAGGGACATGCCCGTCAACATCTGCCGTGCCCCGGGATGAAACCGGATGATATGCCCGTAAAACGGGCCTGAAACCAAAAACACGCCGTTGTGGTCTGGCGCGTGCTGCGCTACAAGGTGCCGTTTCCGCCCCGTTGTGTCACAGGGCAACACCCCGGTTCCAAATGATGGAGACTGTTCCCCATGGCCGTCATGCCTGATACCTGGATTCGTGAAATGGCCCGCAACCGCGGCATGATCGAGCCTTTTACCGACCGTCTGGAGCGGGATGGCGTGATTTCCTACGGCGTCTCTTCGTATGGGTACGATGCCCGGGTTGCCGACGAGTTCAAGATTTTTACCAATGTTGATTCCGCCGTTGTTGATCCAAAGGAATTTTCGGACAAGAGCTTTGTGAACCGCAAGACAGATGTCTGCGTTATTCCCCCCAACAGCTTTGCCTTGGCCCGTACGGTCGAATACTTTCGTATTCCACGTGACACGCTGGTGATCTGTCTTGGCAAGTCAACGTATGCCCGATGCGGAATCATCGTCAACGTCACGCCTCTGGAACCCGAATGGGAAGGCCACGTGACGCTTGAATTTTCCAATACCACTCCCTTGCCTGCACGCATATATGCCAATGAGGGAGCTTGTCAGTTTATCTTCCTGAAGGGGAATCCCGAATGCGAAACTTCCTATGGCGACCGCAAGGGCAAGTACATGGGCCAGAAGGGCGTGACACTGCCCCGGCTGTGATAGAGCGCCCGGCAGCGGACAGCCTGACGGTAGAGCGCCCCCGGCAGGAGCAGCGCGGAGGGATGGATCGCATCCGCATCGTCGGGGGAACGCCCCTGCGCGGAACGATCCCGATCGGTGGCGCGAAGAATGCAGCCTTGCCCCTGATGGCGGCGGCACTCCTGACCGAGGAGACCTTGCGTCTGACCAACCTGCCGCATCTGGCGGATATCACCACCATGGCGCACCTGCTGGCCCAGCACGGAACCAGTATGCACCTGAACGGGGGTGAGGGCGGTGTCGGCAGTGCATCAGGCCGTGTGCTGGAGTTGCAGGCTGCCGATATAACCAGCCTGACGGCACCCTATGACCTTGTTCGGAAAATGCGGGCCAGCGTTCTGGTTCTGGGGCCGTTGCTGGCGCGTTTTGGTGCATGTCGTGTTTCATTGCCCGGAGGATGTTCCATCGGAACCAGGCCCGTGGATCTGCATCTGAAGGCCATGGAAGCACTCGGGGCTGAGATTTCGCTGGACGAGGGATATATCAACGCCCGTATCCGTGATGATCTGAATGGCCGTTTGCGCGGCGGCACCATCATGTTTCCTGCCGTCACCGTTGGCGGAACAGAGAATGCCTTGATGGCAGCCTGCCTGGCCGAGGGCGAGACTGTGATCATGAACGCGGCCCAGGAGCCGGAAATTGCGGATCTGGCCAATTGCTTGACCCTGATGGGTGCCAGTATTTCCGGGATTGGCTCCAATTGCTTGCGGGTCGAGGGCGTGTCGTCCCTGCACGGGACAGAATATTCGGTTTTGCCCGATCGCATTGAAACCGGGACGTATGCTATTGCGGCGGCCATTACACGTGGTGATGTGGAGCTGGTCGGTGCCAATTCTGCAGCCTTGGGCGCAGTCTTTTCTGCCCTGAACGAATGTGGCGTTGAGGTGATTGAAACCTCGCGTGGGGTTCGTATCCGCGCTGATGGTGCCGAGATACGGGGCATTGATCTGATGACCGAGCCCTATCCCGGCTTCCCCACCGATATGCAGGCCCAGTTCATGGCCCTGATGGCAACGGCCAACGGGGCGTCAATGATTACCGAGACAATTTTCGAGAACCGGTTCATGCATGTGCCGGAGCTGTGCCGCATGGGGGCCAGAATAAATGTACACGGGGCTTCTGCCATTGTGCGCGGTATGCCCCGTCTTTCCGGTGCCCCGGTGATGGCCACTGACCTTAGGGCCTCTGTTTCCCTTGTTCTGGCCGGTCTGGCTGCTGAAGGGGAGACTATTGTGAACCGTATTTACCACCTTGACCGCGGTTACGAGCGTCTGGAAGCCAAGCTTGCCGCCTGCGGTGCCAATATAGAGCGTTTACGTGGCTGATTCTTTACTGTGTGTTGTGCTGTGGTCTTATTCTCGTCCACCGGGAAAGACCACGGCTTCAGAAAGGCCCGCCCCCCTTTATTGCCCGGGGGTGCGTGCTATAGTCGGGCAGCGGCAAAGGCCGGTGTGTGGCATCCGCGTAGCGCGGGGCCGGGTGAGATGAGGGGTTAATGGCCAAGCCCAAGTCCAAGCCCAAGCTGGGGTCTCGTGCAGAGAATATCCAGGAATTGAAGCGTCTGCAGGAGATGTATAACGCCTTGCCGCCCGGCAAGAAGAAGGCGATGCAAAAGCCTATCCAGGAACGTATGGATCAGTTGAACGCGGCCATAAACAGCGGCGGCGGGGCTGTTGTTTCTGCCCTGCAGACCATTGTTCTGGTTGTTCTGGTTGCGATCATCGCCTTGGGTCTCGGGTTCTTTGGTATCTCGTACTACGTACGGTTCCGGTAGAACTTTCGCAGTCTTTTCCATGTGCTGCCTTGACAAGATGTTGTGGTGTGGCAAACCTTGCCGGGCCGGCACCTTCATTGCTGGCAGTTCTTGGGAGAGACTATGGCTTGCCGATTGTTTCATACAGGACGGTATTTGACCCTGTCCGGGAGCTGTGCCTCTTGATGCCGGGGTCAGGAAATGACGGTGTGAAGACACCGGCGGTTCTTGCTGTAGACAAGAACAGGATTGTCTCTGTTTATCTGGATGAGAAAATCGTGCGCAGCCGCAGGCCGGAGGTCGAGCATGAGCGGCGTGTGGCCATTTACGATCTTATCGAGGACAACACGTTCCGTGTGTCAGGTGCGGGGAATGAAGGTCCGTACAGTCTTCACCTTTCCGTTGAAGGAGAGAAGCTGTATTTTGATGTCAGGACGGAAGGCGATGTACCAATAGAAACGTTTTTTCTGTCCCTGAAAGGATTCCGGGCTGTGATCCGGGAGTATTTCATGGTTTGCGACAGCTACTACGGGGCCATCCGCACGGCTGCATCGTCGCGTATCGAAGCGGTTGATGCAGGGCGACGGAGCCTCCACAACGAGGGAGCATCGATGTTGCGCCAGCAGCTTTCCGATGCCGGTATTGATATTGACCTGGATACGGCCCGCCGCTTGTTCACCTTGGTCTGCGTCCTGCACGCGCGGAGTTGAGGGGTGGAGCGGAGCGATCCATCGGCTGTCTTGTTCGTCTGCACGATGAACTCCATTCGTTCTCCCATGGCGGCAGCCATCCTGCGTCATCTGTATGGAAAAAAAATCTACGTTGATTCAGCCGGCGTTCGTTGTGGCCAGCTGGATGGCTTCGCGGTTGCTGTTATGGCCGAAATTGGTATTGACGTGTCGCGCCATAGCCCCAAGACGTTTGATGACTTGGATGATGACAGCTTTGACCTGGTGATTTCCCTGTCGCCCGAAGCGCAACACAAGGCCGTTGAGCTGACCCGCACGGTGGCGTGTGATGTCGAGTTCTGGCACACGTTCGATCCTTCTGTCGTTGAAGGATCGCGGGAGGTAAGGCTGGATGCATACCGTCAGGTGCGTGACGAGCTGATCAAGCGGATCCGGGACCGGTTTGGCCCCCCTCCCGAGAGCACGGGCAGCGTCTAGAAAATATCGTCGCGGTATCGATCGCGGGCTTCCAGAAGGTCCGGCAGCTTCTCGAAAAGAATACGGACCAGGGATGGATCAAACTGGGTTCCCGAACTCTCCTCGAAGTATTGTAGAATACGTTCGAGTGGCCACGCCTTCTTGTACACGCTGTCACTGGCAAGGCTGTCGAACACATCGGCGATAGCCGTAATGCGGGCGGGCAGGGGAATGATCTTCCCGGACAGGCGTCTTGGATATCCTGTCCCATCCCAGCGTTCGTGGTGCCCGCCGGCGATAATGGCGGCGCATTTCAGAATTTCCAGGTCAGACTGGATCAGCATGTCCTCGCCAATAATGGCGTGGGTTTTCATGACTTCCCACTCTTCATCGGTCAACTTGCCGGGTTTGTTCAAGATGGCATCCGGAATGCCGATCTTGCCGACATCATGTAACGGAGAGGCTGCCAGCAGAACCTGTGCATCCCGGCGCGGCATGCCTGCTGCCAGTGCCAGAATCCAGGAGTATTCCGCTACACGCCGCACATGCTGGCTGCTTTCCATGGCCCGGGTTTCCACGGCTTCTCCCAGGCGTTGGACAACCTCTTTCTGGGTACGCTCCACAAGATCGATCAAGTTGTAGTTGTCCATGGCATAGGCCATGGTCCGGCAAAAGATATCAAGAACGGGTCGCTGGGGAATGGACGTGGCATCAACGCCGTCCAGCATCAGGATATTCTTGATCTCGACCGAGCTGCGGAAACTGGCCAGTGCCATGGTCCCATCCATGGCGAAATGACCGTTCTCCGGGATCTTGCTTTCCAGGCGTTTCAGGTCATCCGGCAGGTCCGGGCGAAGGTCTTCCAGCCGCCCGGTCAGGGGTGGGCTGTAACGTCCCGCTCCCGCCATGATAGCAATTTTCCCTGTGCGGCGTTGAACACTCAACACCAGCCCGTGCATGGGGGATTCAGTTGTTGTCTCATGTAGATGCAGAAGATCATGAAACAGGTGCAGTGCGGTTTCTGCAAACCGGTTGGCCGGCTGATAGGAAAACAGAGATCCGGCTCCGTTCAGGATCAGGTCAAGTCCGCGCTGGGTTGCTTCCAGGGTCTTGATATCTCTCCAGGACCGTAGACAGGAAAAAAACAGGGTATGCAGCTTGCGGGCTGTCAGCTCGGTTTTTTCCTTGTAGTCATTGATGTCGTAGGTGGTGATAACCTCCCGTTCCGGTGCTTGTCCCGGCTGTCCGGTGCGTAGCACAATCCGGACATCGGTATTGCCCAGTCCGTTCCGTATCCATTGAGCCAAGTCCAGGCCGGCGTGCTCCGTCTCCATCACGACATCCAGCAGGATAACGGCGATATCGCTGCGCAACTCGAGTATTTTGCGTGCCTCGGCTGCGGACATGGCGTTGATGATTTCAAGGGGGCGGTCTGCGAACCGGAATCCGGCCAAGGCCAGTTCCGTAACGCGATGCACCTCGGGCTCGTCATCGACAATCAGAACCGGCCAGCCGTTTGCAACGGTGGATGCAACCTCGTCTGCCCCCTGTTTTTTCTTTTTTCGCGGGGATTTGGGGCTGAGCATGGGGGATTTTCCGCTCATGATACATGGCCCTCCTCGTGAGGGGTCAGGGACGGCAGGACAATCCTGAAAGACAGTCCCTCTCCGGGTGGGCTGCTGTAGTGCATTTGCCCTCCCAGAGCTCCGGTCACAATGTTGTAGACAATATGCAGGCCCAGCCCGGTTCCACCGCTGCCGCGCTTCGTCGTAAAGAAAGGTTCGGTCAAGCGGGACAGGTGTTCAGGGCTGACGCCGGTGCCGTTATCCGACACGGTGATCTCTGTCATGCCGGTTCCCGGCGTTTCCTGGCGGGCCGTAATCCACACCGTGTTGCTATCCTTTTTTTCGGGAAAGGCATGGGTCAGGGCGTTCATAACCAGATTGGTCATAACCTGCCCCAATGGCCCCGGATGTGTGGACAGGCTGATGTTATCCGGAATATCCGTTTCCACGCGAACCCCGGACTGGCGGATTCGGGGCGTCAGGCTGACAACAACATCCTTGATATGCTGCTTCAGATTGATCTTGCGGATTTCTTCGCTGGAGCTGTTGGTGGCAATATTCTTGAAGGATCGTACCAGTTCGGCAGCGCGTTCGATGTTTCCCAGAACCATCCTGATGGTTTCTTTTGCGCCACTCATGAAGTTTTCGAAGGTCTCGGAGTCCAAGTCTTCGCGCTCATAACAAGCTTCCAGCTCGCTGATAGACTCATCCAGAAGCGAGGCTGCGGTCAACCCAACGCCAACAGGGGTGTTGATTTCATGGGCAATGCCGCTGACCAGGCTGCCAAGGGATGCAAGCTTCTCAGATTCAACCAGTTCTTTCTGGGTGCGTTGCAGGTCTTCCAGGCTCTTGCGCAGGGCTGTGTTGGCTGTCTGGGCGGCATGGTGGGCGTCCCTGATCTCGATCTCAACCTGTATGCGTTTGGTCATGTCGGTGCATGTAATCACCGTGCCCCCAATATCATGCGGCATTGGAATACCTTCAAGTTCCACGATATGGCCGTTATGTCGTTGCAGTGCAAGACTGAAGGGAACGTAACGGCCTTTTTCATCCTTTACGGCTTGTGGAAGGGGGGCCAAGTCCTGCCCGCTTTTTCCACTTTGTGTAATGGAGAGCAGGGGCGTGCCAACGGTGCTGCACCGCGCGGGCAGGCCAAGGATCTTCAGGAATTGAGGGTTACACAGTGCCAGCTGATTGTCCGCATCAAAACACCCAACGCCACGACTGATGTTATTGAGAACAGCCTCCATCAGGGCGCTTTGCACCTGGATCTGGTGTGTGCGTTCCTCGATCTGACGTTCCAGGGATTCGTTAAGAAGCCGCAGCTCTTCTTCTGCTTCGCGCCGCAGCTTTGCTTGCCATACGGTGCCAAGAACATCGCAGAGATAGGTGGCAAAAGCACGCTCCTCTGCACTCCAGGTTGGTCTTGGCGTTTCGGTCGTCATGCCAAAAAGCCCGATAACTCGACCGTTGGAGTAGATATGGGCCCCGAGATGGGCTTGGCTTTGTGCCGAGATGGCACCGGCCTGAATCATAACGGACAGGGGGGCACGGTGTTCGGGCATGGTCAGGATCGTTAACCGCTGTCGGTCCAGATCATGGATATAGTCGGGAAGCAGGGAGACCTGAAAAGGAGCGCAGCGGCCATGGCCCTCTTCCATCGGCGCGTAAATGTCCTGACATATCAATTCACTGCGGATTTCGTTATAAAGCCATATGCCGGCCTGTTCTACTTCCAGTGATGTTACGGCCAGCTCGGTCATACTGCGGGCGGCTTCCACGAAAGAGCCATTGGAGATGGACGAGTGGCGCGGCACAACCTGCATTGCGTTCATCATGCGCCGCAATGGCTCTGCAACAGCTCTGGAGGACCGATCTGGAACAGCCATCAGGAACACGCACCCTGCCGGACAAGACCATGCGTGCACATGGTCTGGTTCACTATGCGGTTCTGTTTTGTATCAGGCAAATAACGCCCGGAAGGTTCTTTCAGTATGGGCAAAAGCAGGAATTGGTAAAAAGTGTGGACGAAAGGCCATATTCGGGGTTCTATGGAGCCATTCAGGCCCAATGCCCCTGTGTTGTGGTGCGGTGTGTTGTGTGTCCCGGATACATTCGTGCCGGTCCCGTGGTCAAAGAGCTTGACCGCGCGGCGGCTTTTTAACATTTATGTGATGCAGTTTTACTGGCACGTGCCAAATCAGGAGCAAGAATGTCCAAGGAAGATTCCCTCGAGTTTATGGGAGAAGTCACAGAGCTGCTGTCTAACGCCATGTTTCGTGTGAAGCTTGATAACGATCACGAGATTATCGCCCACACATCCGGGCGTATGCGGAAGAACAGAATCCGTGTCCTGAAGGGTGACCGCGTTACGGTCGAAATGACCCCCTACGACCTCGATAAAGGTCGTATTACGTTCCGCTTCAAATAGGCATGCCGGTTTTGCAGGAAGAGCGGCCGGTGTCTGGCATGGATAGGTCGTGCATGCCATCGCACCTTGTTCTGGCCTCTGCGTCTCCTCGTCGCCTTGATCTTTTGTCCCGTATTGGCTTGGTGCCTGCGGCTGTTGATCCCGCTGAAATCGACGAAACTCCCCTGAAGCAAGAAGGGCCCCGGCCGTATGCCCTTCGTTTGGCCCGTGCCAAGGCCGAAGCTGTTGCGCCGCGCCATCACGGGGCCTTTGTGCTTGCTGCGGATACGGTTGTGGCGTGCGGGGCGCGCATTCTGCCAAAAGCAGAAGATGCGGATACGGCGCGTCGTTGTCTGTCCCTGTTGTCCGGCCGTCGTCACCGCGTCTACACCGGCGTCTGTGTGGTAGCCCCCGATGGCCGTCTGGCCTTGCGTGTTGTCCAGACTGTCGTTGGTTTTGCAGTTCTTTCACCTGACCGTGTGCAACAGTATATCGATTCCGGCGAATGGGACGGGAAGGCGGGGGGTTATGCTATCCAGGGCATGGCCGAGGTCTTTGTGAAAGGCTTGCATGGGTCTTGGTCCAATGTTGTGGGGCTGCCCTTGCGCGAGACAGATTGTCTTCTGGCTGGCTTGGGCTTTCGCCGGGGGTAAGGCTGATGGCAGCATCCGGACGTGTGGCCTTGGTCAGTCGTAGTCCGGGGGAAACCCGGGTTGCTCTTGTCGAGGGTGGGTCCGTGGTTGAGATTCACCTTTTCCGTGACTGCCGTCCGGTGGTCGGGTCTGTCGTCCCAGGTCTTGTGATTCAGTCCTTGCCAGCCTGCCAAGCTGTTCTGGTTGATATCGGGGCGGAGGATCCGGGGTTCTTGCCTGTAAAGGGTGGCCCCGGTCGCACCCCGTTACCTGAAGGAACCCGGATTCCGGTGCAGGTTGTGCACGAACCCCGACGGGGAAAGGGTGCGCGACTTGGTTTGGATATGTCGATTGCCGGGCATGGTCTTGTTCTGACACCGTCCCGTCCGGGGCTTACGTTTTCTTCTGGTCTTCGTGACCCTGGGCAAAGGGAGCAGCTGCAGGCGTGCCTTTTGCCCGTCCTCTGTGCCGGGGAGGGGCTTGTCGTGCGTCCCGAAGCCTGCTCCATGCAGGCAGATGCCCTGATCCGGGAGCTTGATACCCTGAGAGCACGCTACCAGGCTGTTTTGGCGGGCGGTGCGGATTGTCCTTTGCCCTTGTCTGTTGCGTTGTCAGGCCGGCAGGTTGAGGACGTTGTGTGTGATGATGCCGACCTTCTTCTGAAGGTGCGTTCTGCTGGCTTTGCTGTGCGTCTCTGGGATGGTCCAGGGTCCTTGTTGTCGACGGTTGATTATGATGCTGTCCTCGGGAGTGCACTTGCGCGGAGTGTTCCTCTCGGGGCCAAGGGATGTTTGTGGATTGAGCCAACAGCGGCGCTGACAGCCATTGATGTTGACTCAGGCGGGGATGATCCAGACGAGGTCAATGCCCGTGCTGTTGCCGCGATCGCGCGGCATGTTCGGTTGCGTGCCCTGGCCGGGATGATCGTTGTTGATTTTATTGCCCCGCAGCGCGGTGGGGCCCGCCCTGCCAAGAAAGCCTTGGCCCGGGCGCTGGCCGACGCTTTGTCTGCGGATTGCGTTCCCTCAACGGTACTGGGTGTTTCGGGGCTGGGACTTGTGGAAATTCGTCGCGACCGGACCCGGACTCCCCTTGGGGAAATCATGCTCTCCTCCGCGCAGGAGGGGGATGCGGACATCCTGCCTGAAACCAGTGCGCTGGACAGTCTGCGTGCCGCTCTTGACGTGCTACGTTCAACCCGGGCTGCGCGTGTTTCTCTCAGGGTATCCCCCGTTATTCATGCCTTGTTGACAGGGCGCCTTGCTCCGGCCTTGGAAGAGGCCGGGCGCAAGGCGGGCTCTCCTGTTGGCCTAGAGATTGTTCCTTCTTACCCAGCCAGCCGTTACGAGGTTACATAATGTCCAGTTCCTCTGATGACTCACGGCCTGTTGCGTGTGTCGAACCTGTTCGTGTGTCGGCAGCTTGTTGCCCTGAGTGCAAGAAGCCTGTTGATCCGCGTTATCGGCCTTTCTGTTCCAAGCGTTGTGCTGATGTTGATTTGCATCGCTGGATGAGCGAAAGCTACCGTGTTCCTGTGCTGGATGCGCCAGAGCAGGCAGGAGATACAGGTGGTTCGCCTGACGATAAAAAATAAAATGAATTGTGAAAACAGGCTGGACAGGAACAGGTTAATTTCCTATAAGCGTGCTCCCGACGCACTTGTTGTCTTAAGAAGAAAACTGGTTCGTGTTTAAAGGGCCCAGATAGCTCAGTTGGTAGAGCATGCGACTGAAAATCGCAGTGTCGGTGGTTCGATCCCGCCTCTGGGCACCATTATAGCCCCTGAAACCAAAACGGTTTCAGGGGCTTTTCATTAATCTTGCCGATAACGCACGTTCTTGTCGATCCCGCTTGCAGCGTGGGGCATGTGCCTGTCAGCGCATATTATCTTGTTGGATCATATGGGCTTCGTGTCACTCTTTTCATGAAAAAGAGGTAGAGGAAGGGTTGCATACCATTGTTGGGGGCGGCACATCTGGCGGTCTTGAAGATTGGTGGCATCCTTTTGGGGCTGGATGGGCAGGCTGTCCCGGGTGAAAAAAAGGGCAATGAATTCCTGACGGAAAAAATTGGTGGGTCCACTGGCGCTGTGAACCTGAAAATCAGGCGAGGACAGGGTGAGTCTGTTATCACTCTTCATCCGCTGCAGACGTGCTCATTTCCCGTATTTCTGGCTGCAAATGATGCTGTCAACGCCTTAACCGCATGGGCGGTTATCTTGTTGACTCTGTTCTGGATGTGTTTCTGGAAGGTACAGGGGCTGCCGCTAGGCTTGACGAGCAAGGGCTGCCGGGGCTCATGCACAGGATTTTGAAGAAGAAGCCGATTGCATGGGCGTTTGTTACGCTGCACGATCTCTGGTTACGACGTGAAAGGGGCCGCTGACGTGTGCGACTTCCACCCCTATGGCTATTCATCTTTCTGATTTCACACATCCTTCTACGGCCAAGGGCAACTGAAGTCGTCCGGAAAGTGGTAGAGAGTAAGCCTGTCCGTCCGAACGAGAGCAAGGACAAGGAAGATACGCCAAGTACCGATGCAGTGTCATTCGATGGCTAGGATCTGGTATCCCCGGAAGGACCAGCACGTTTCTTCATACGCTTACACGCAAGAAAAAGAGCAAGCCCTTTCTCTATACAGGGCTTGCTCTGATTTCGCAGGGTGTTTCCGTTTTCGGGTCAGTGGTGCTGGATAATCTGGCTGAGGAACTGTTTGGTCCGCTCTTCCTTTGGGCTGTTGAACAGCTGTTGAGGGGGAGCCATTTCAACAATCGTACCGTCGGCCATGAAAACAACTGTATCCGCCACCGAGCGGGCAAAGCCCATTTCATGGGTGACGCACACCATGGTCATGCCTTCCTGTGCAAGCTCAGTCATGACATCCAGAACTTCCTTGATCATTTCGGGATCCAAGGCTGACGTCGGTTCGTCAAAGAGCATGATATCCGGCTTCATGCACAGTGCGCGGGCAATTGCGACGCGCTGTTGCTGCCCTCCTGATAACTGGCCAGGGTATTTGTTGGCCTGATCGGGAATTTTGACGCGCCCCAGATAGTACATGGCCACATCAACGGCTTCCTTGCGGGGAACCTTTTTGACCCACGTCGGTGCCAGGACAAGGTTCTCCAGAACCGTCAGGTGCGGGAACAGATTAAAGGACTGGAACACCATACCAACATCGCGTCGGATGGCCTCAATCGCACGGACATCATTGGTCAGTTCCGTGCCATTGACCATAATGACGCCCGCCTGATGTTCCTCCAGGCGATTGATGCAGCGGATCATGGTTGACTTTCCCGATCCCGAAGGACCGCAGACAACAACGCGTTCACCTTTGCGGATCACAAGATTGATATCACGCAGGACATGAAACTGACCGTACCATTTGTTGACATTGGTCAGGCTGATAACGATTTCCTCACCGGGTTTGCGCTGGGACGCGGCGTTGGTGGAGGTGTTGTGGTCGCTCATCGGCGAACTCCCGTATTCAGGTGACGCTCCAGATACAGGCTGTAGCGGGACATGAAGAAGCTGAAGGCGAAGTAAATCAAGGCTGTAAAGACGTATGCCTCTACGTAGAACGGGCGCCATGCCGGATCGGTCATGGCTGTCTTTGCTGTGGTCAACAGGTCATACAGCCCGATAATGATAACCAGCGATGTATCCTTGAACATGGAAATAAACTGGTTCACCAGTGGCGGAATAACAATGCGGATAGCCTGGGGCAGGATGATCAACCGTGTCTTCTGCCAGTAGCCGAGTCCAAGGGCATCAGCGGCTTCATACTGCCCCCGTGGTAACGACTGAAGCCCGCCACGAATGGCCTCTGCCAGATAGGCGCCTGTGAACAGGGTAATGCCGACAAGGGCACGTAGTAGTTTATCGATCGTTGTTCCTTCGGGCAGGAACAACGGCAGCATGACCGATGCCATAAACAAGACAGAAATCAGCGGTACACCGCGAATCAGTTCGATGTAGATAACGCTGATTGATTTGATGATCGGCAGTTCCGAGCGTCTGCCAAGGGCAGCCAGAACACCAATAGGAAACGCCAGTCCAATGCCGATGACAGACAAGAGCAGTGTCAGGGGTAGACCACCCCAGCGATCATTGCTGACCCGGGTCATGCCTAGAATGCCACCCCACATCAGTATGGCGCACAGGGGAAGGGTTACGATCCACACCAGGGCCAAGGTCGGTCCCCAGAAACGCGGATTGCAGGTTATGGCCAGTGCGATGATAAAGAGGACAGTCGCTGTGATCGGGCGCCAGTGCTCCTCATATGGGTAAAGCCCAAACAGTATAAAGCGGTGTTTCTGCTCAATGACCGCCCAGCAGGCGCCTGCTCCGGAGACTTTGCAGGCATCCGGTGTTGCGGAAGACCAGATGGCATTGATGAAAGCCCAGTTCAGCAGTCCAGGCATGATCTGTACCAACAGTCCCAGGCACAGAAGGGTCATGATGGTGTTGGATGTCGAACTGAAAAGGTTCTGCCGCGCCCACCCCAGGACATGCATGGAACGCATCTGGGGAGAGCCTGGGTAAACACTGACCGGTTCTTCAATGTGGGAAAGGGCATCGCCCGGACGGGGGTCTCGTTCGGTATTCATCACCGTCCTCCCCGCAATGCTATATGACCGTTATACCAGTTCATAAAGGCCGAAATGCTCAAGGATATTGTCAGATACACTGCCATGATGATGGCAACCCCCTCTACGGCTTGGCCGGTTTGGTTGATTGCCGTATTCGCAACGCTGACAAGGTCAGGGTAGCCAATGGCAACAGCCAGGGAGGAGTTCTTGACGAGGTTCAGGTATTGGCTCGTCAAGGGTGGGATGATGACGCGCAACGCCTGTGGAAGCAGGATAAGCCTCATCACGCGTGAACGTTTAAGGCCCAGGGCGACGGCAGCTTCGGTTTGCCCCCAAGGAACAGCGCTGATACCGCCGCGGACAATCTCGGCGATAAAGGTGCCCGTGTACAAGGTCAGACCAGTCAGGAGCGCTGTAAATTCGGGAGACAGATTAGCCCCGCCCCGGAAGTTGAAGCCCCGCAGGACAGGGGTGCTGATTTCAGTCGGTGCACCGCCTGCCAGCCACCCCAATACCGGGAAAATAATCATCAGCCCCAAGGCGGGCAGCAAGACCCCCGGGCGTTGACCGGTTGCATTTTGTATGCGTGTGGCGCGTACATTAAGGAAGAAAGCAACAACAAGGGCGGCAAAAAAGCCAACGACGGCGATGGTGTGTCCGGTTTCCCAGACAGGCCATGGAATTTTTATGCCACGGTTCGAAAGGAAAACGCCTTCCAGCGGCTGAAGTGCTTGTTTCGGGTTGGGCAACGCTTCCGTGATCAGGGCGTACCAGAAAAAAAGCTGTAGCAGCAGGGGAATATTGCGCAAGCCTTCGACGTATATGCCGGCAATACGGGCAATGATCCAGTTGCTGGACAGGCGCGCGATACCAAACAATGTTCCTATAAATGTTGCCAGTATAATGCCGATAAGAGAAACCTTCAGCGTGTTCAGAAGGCCAGCAGCCAGAACCCTGAGGTAGCTATCAGCCGGGGAGTACTGAATAACGCTCTCGCTGATATCAAAGGCAGCTTCCCGTTCGAGAAACCCATACCCCGTCGCAATCTGCAACGCGGCAAGATTGCTCAGGGTGTTGTGTACCAGCCAGGCAATCAGTGCCGACACAGCACCGAGCACAAGCACCTGGGCAATGATTCCGCGTATGCGGACATCATTCAATAGGGCTCCGCCCGACCGGCTTTTTCCAGGTTCGGACATGGTTTGCGATCCCAAAGTTTATAAACAACAGCTCAAACAAAACGCGTGTGCCATTTATTGTGTCGCTGCCTTGCTACGCCATCCAGCGTTTCCCTGACTGTCTCTCGATAACATGTCAGAGGCGTGTCTGCACCCGCAACAAGAAAGACACAACCCGCCGGTCATCCTTCAAAGAGACCGGCGGGGTATTATACAGCGCCTATCCTAGCGGACAGGAGGGGCATACATAATGCCGCCTTTGTTCCATAGGGCATTGAGGCCCCGCTCCAGGCGCATTGGCGTCTTCAGTCCAACATTGGCTTCAAAGCTTTCGCCATAGTTGCCAACTTGCTTGATAATATTATACGCCCACTTTTCATCCAGGCCGAGGGCAGCGCCCATGCCAGGGGTTATCCCCAGAAGGCGCTTGGTATTTGGATCCGTAGCTGACTTCAACTGCTCATCCACGTTGGCAGATGTTATTCCCAGTTCCTCGGCATTCAGCATGGCATAGAACGACCAGCGGACAATATCGGTCCACTGGTTGTCACCATGACGGACAGATACGGCAAGCGGTTCTTTGGAGATAAGTTCGGGCAAGATCACATGTTCGGCCGGGTCAGGCACGTCATTGGCACGGATGGCGGCCAGCTGTGAAATGTCGGAGGTGATGGCATCGCAGCGCCCGGATGAGTAGGCTGCGCTGACTTCCTCGTACTTCTCAATCGTGACCGGGTTCATTTTCATGTTGTTGGCACGAAAATAGTCGGCGAGATTCTGCTCGGTGGTTGTTCCCGTCTGCACACAGACGGTTGCACCATCAAGTTCTTTCGCACTTTTCAAGCCCAGTCTCTTGTGTGCCATGAACCCCTGACCGTCATAGTAGTTGACGGCTGGAAAGTCCATGCCATTGGCCGTATCGCGCGAGAGGGTCCATGTCGTGTTGCGCGCCAGCAAGTCCACTTCGCCAGATTGTACGGCTGTAATGCGTTGCTGGGCTGACAGGGGAACGTATGACACCTTTGTAGCGTCACCGAAGACGGCTGCTGCGACAGCGCGACAGACATCCACATCGATTCCTGTCCACACGCCCTTTTCATTGGGCGTGGAGAACCCGGCCAGACCGGTATGCGACCCACACACAACGGCGCCACGCTTCTTGACAGCATCCAAGGTGGCCCCGGCAAGTGCGCCTGTCGTCGCAAGTGACACGGTAGCCGCAGCTGCAACGGCAATCAGTATTCTATTCATCCAACGAAGCCTCCGAGCACTATTGCATCTGTTTTTAGCGTTAGTTTGCATCTTTTTGTCAAGCGGGGCAACATTTTCAGAGCCTTCCCGATCCTCCCGCATCTGCCGAGGATATTAGACCGAGCCTGTAGGTTTGGAAAACCTAATTTCAGTGTGTCAAGCCGTAGTTGCATCATTTCAGGTGTTATGCGGCTGGTTATAAGCCGGTGGCTTCCGGGTCTCCCGTATCCAGAGAGGTACTCCGTTTGTATCTTCCTGCCGGATGGGTGGGCGCATCTTTCCGCAGGCCACGGATTGCAACGCTGTGCCTGTCACGCTATATGTTTCCGCATGAACGACACAAGCATCCTCATCACCGATACGCGGGCCTTGCAGGCCTTTTGTGACAGCCTCGCCGGTACACCTTTCATTACGGTGGATACCGAATTCATGAGGGAGAAGACCTACTGGCCGCAGCTCTGTCTGGTGCAGGTTGGCGGGCCTGATGAGGCACGCTGTATTGATCCCCTGGCGCCGGGTATTGATCTCGCTCCCTTGTTCGCCCTGATGCGTGACACGTCGGTTCTGAAAGTTTTCCATGCAGCCAGGCAGGACTTGGAAATATTCTATAATATGATGGGAACGTTCCCTACGCCGCTCTTTGATACCCAGGTCGCAGCCATGGTCTGCGGGTTCGGGGATTCGGTCGGCTATGAAACGCTGGCCAGCAAACTGGCAAAGGTGTCTATCGACAAGTCCATGCGCTTTACGGATTGGGCCAGACGTCCGCTGACAGACCAGCAGGTGTCTTATGCTTTGTCCGATGTTGTGCACTTGCGTGTTATATATGAAAAGCTGGCTGCCCGTCTGGAAGAAACCGGCCGGGCCCATTGGCTGGATGAGGAGATGGCTGTGCTGCTTGATCCTTCCAACTATCGTGTTGATCCGCCGGAAGCATGGAGGCGCCTCAAGACCCGGACCAAGACGCCCCGTTTTCTTGGCATTGTCCGTGAGCTTGCGGCATGGCGCGAGATTGAAGCCCAGACGCGTGATATTCCGCGTCAGCGTGTACTGCGGGATGAGGCTCTCCTTGAAATCGCAGCCCATGCTCCCCGTACGGTCGAGCAGCTGGAGCGGACGCGCGGTTTCGTCAAGGGGCAGGCAGAAGGAAACACGGGGCAGTCTATTCTGGAGGCTGTTGCCCGGGGCAAGGCCATGCCGGTGGAGGATCTTCCGATCCCTCCGTATCGTCGTGACCTGCCACCGGGTATTGGCCCGGCGACCGATCTGCTACGGGTTCTTCTGAAAATGCGGTGTGAAGAGCACGACGTGGCCCAGAAGCTGGTTGCCGACAGTGAAGACCTGGAGCTGATAGCCCTTGATGACAATGCGGACGTTCCGGCATTGAAGGGGTGGCGCCGTGATGTTTTCGGGGCTGATGCCTTGGCCTTGAAGAACGGTAGTCTTGCCCTCTGTCTGTCCCGTAACGGGCGGCGTGTTGAGGCCGTGGAAATAGAGGGGTGATTCACCCCTTTCCTAGATCTGTATAACCTGTCCTTTACACCCCTGCTCGTTGGCCAGTTTGTCCAGCTTCTTCCCGAAAAGTTCCGTGTAGTACACGGGGTCGGCTGCTGGTACGGCCAGAACAAGGTTCTTCTTGCCTTTTTCCAGCCGTGTTTGCGCCAGAATACCCGCCGCGCCGCCACTGATGGAGTGGCCAAGGCGTAGCGCAGCGCCAATAAGCCGTACACGTTTCAGGCGCTTGGCATCCAGAAGTTCCTGGGCCTGCTTGACAGCGGGCAGGGCGTCGCTGCTGCTGTACCGGTAGTAGACAGCCAAGGCCAACGCAGCCCTGTCAGTGTGGTTCAGGCCCATGAAGGGCAGGCGCAGGACTTTCAGGAATGCTTGTTCTGCCCGATAGTCCGGGTGTTCGCTCCAGAAAATATCCCCCAAAAGACATGCCGCATGGCGCAGGCGGTTCAGGTGCTTTGGCTCATCGGGGAACAGCGGGGCCATCCACTCCAGCAGCTCTCGCCCATGTTCAGGGAAGCGACCGGCGGCACGGGCCCATTCTGTGGCCGCAGACAGAAGGGGGTCACCGTCCTGCATCTTCTGTGGCAGATTCAGGAAAAACTGACCTTCGCGCATGCCATACACAGAGAACACCAGCGCATCGGGCTGAATCTCTTCCAGAAGGATATCCAGCAGCGTTGCGGCCAGTGGCAGATAAGGCAGGCGCCGTTTGGATACATGCCCCATTTTTTCCAGAGCGCGTTTGTTTTGCTGGGTTACCAGTGACACCATTTCGCGTGCGGTGTCGTAGGGCAGGGAAAAGTTGTCAAGGACATGCAGGGGGTAATCCATATGCTCGATAATGATCTGGGCCAATGCCCGCCATGATCCGCCGACGGCATACAGGTGGCGTCCCTTCCCGTGCTCCAGGAAGGTAACAGCAGCAAGGCGCTTGCGTATCAGGTTGCGCAGTTTGTTGCCACAGCTGTTGCCGGCGTTTTCGGCCAGGCGTAGAACCCCCAGAGCCAAGCTTATGAATTCCCCGGTATCGGGCTTGCTGTCTGGCGTTACCGTAACCAGCTCCAGGGAACCGCCCCCAAGGTCGGCCACCATGCCGTCTGCATCCGGGATGGAGCACAGCACCCCATAGGCAGCGCGGATCGCTTCTTCTTCCCCGCTGAGCAGGGTCACCGGCACACCGGTTCGTTTCTCGATTTTTTTCAGGAATTTGCGTCCGTCCGAGGCGTCCCGACAGGCTGCTGTTGCCAGAATATCCAGACGCTCTACATTCATGGCCCGGGCCAAGTGAACAAAGCGTTCGATAGATGCTGCAGCCATCGGCACCCCATCCGGGTTCAGACGTCCACGGCTTTCAATGCCGGCACCCAGGGCGCAGGTGGCTTTTTCATTGAACAGAGCCATCGGTGTCCGGTGAATACCGTCGTACACAACCAGTCGAACGGTGTTGGACCCGATATCGATGATGCCAACCGGCTTGCGGCAAATCCTGTCCTGCATATGTATTTGGCCTATTCGCGCTGAAGGATGATACGCGGAGATTTTTTCGGTGGGTGTTGTACACCATTTCCCCGACCGGACAGTGATGGATTGTTCATAAAGAAGTCGTGCGCTGAGAAAGCATTGGTTGATGGTTTTGCCCTGACGAAGGTCGCATCCGGGCGCAGGCTCCAGCTTTGGCTGGTATCCTTGAGGTTTGCCCCCATGATCTGGTCCAGGATCTGTGTGTGGACGGTCGGATTTTCTATGGGCACAAGATGCTCGACCCGGTGAATCAGGTTGCGTGGCATCCAATCCGCCGATGAGATATAGACCTTTGCCTGTGCACCGGGCAAGGAGCCTCCGTTGGCAAAGACAATGATACGGGAATGTTCAAGAAAGCGCCCGACAATCGATTTGACCCGTATGTTCTCAGACAGTCCGGGTACCCCGGGGCGCAGGCAACAAATTCCGCGTATGACCAGATCAACCTGCACGCCGGCACAGGACGCCTGATACAGGCGGTCGATGACCTTTCCATCAACCAGGGAATTCATCTTGGCCCAGACCGCCGCATGTTTCCCGGCTTTTGCATTCTTGATCTCGTCATCGATACGGGCCAGCAGAAAATCACGCAACCCCAATGGGGCTATGATCAGCTTTTCCATCTTTTCGGGTCGTGCATACCCTGTCATGAAATTGAATGCGCGGGCGGCATCAAGGCACAGGGCCGGATCCGCAGAGAAGAAGGACAGGTCAGTGTAAATCTTGGCTGTAATCGGGTGGTAGTTTCCAGTCCCAAAGTGCACATACGACCGCAGTTCATTCCCTTCGCGCCGCGTTACCAGGCTGATTTTCGCGTGGGTTTTCAGGTCAAGGAACCCATAGACGACGTTGACACCGGCCCGTTCCAGATCCCGGGCCCATTGTATGTTGGCCTCTTCGTCAAAGCGCGCTTTCAGCTCTACCATGGCCGTAACGGATTTCCCGTTTTCTGCGGCTTCGATCAACGTGGCGACAATCGGGCTACCCTTGGACGTTCTGTACAGCGTCTGCTTGATGGACATGACGCTGGGATCACGTGCGGCCTGTCGCAGAAACTGGATCACAACATCAAAAGATTCGTATGGGTGATGAACCACAATATCTTTCTTGCGGATAGCAGCGAAGCAATCCCCTCCGAAATCCCGTATCCGTTCCGGGAAGCGGATATTGAAGGGGACAAACTGAAGGTCAGGGCGCTCATCCGTAATAAGCTTGCGTGTATCAGCCAAGCCGATCAGCCCGTTAACCCGGAAGGCGTCTGCCGGGGCCACATGCATTTCGTCGCAAATCAGCTTGGCCATGTCATCGGGGATGTCAGCATTCATCTTCAGGCGGATGCAAAGCCCCCTTCGCCGGCGTTTCAGGGCGCTTTCAAACGATTGGACCAGATCCTGTGCCTCTTCATCGATCTCCATTTCTGAATCACGAATAACCCGGAAATGGCCCCATTGCTGTAATTCAAAACCCGGAAACAGATGGTGCAGAAACAGAAGAACCACATCTTCGATGGCCAGAAAGCGAATGGCTTCCCCGGGGATGCGAATAAAGCGGTCCAGCCCCGTGGGAAGGGGGATCAGGGCGCGCAGGGGTTCATGATCCTCGCGCCGGGTCAGGTGCAGGACCAACGCCTGCGCCAGGTTGGGGATAAAGGGAAAGGGATGCGCAGGATCAACGGCCAGCGGTGTCAGGACCGGGAAGATCAGGCTCATAAAGTGGTGTTCAAGCCAGATCCGGTCATCGGAAGACAACGCGTCCGTATTGATCACGTGAATTCCGTTTTGTTCCAGTTCCCTTTTCAGGGTGTCCCAGACCCGGTTCTGCTTTTCGATCAGGTTGCGTGCCTCAACATGGATGGCTTCCAGCTGCTGTGCCGGTGTCAGCCCATCCTGGCTCAGGGTTGTGATGCCGGCATGCACCTGCCCCTTCAGGCCGGCAACGCGCACCATGTAGAATTCATCCAGATTGGATGCTGAAATGGACAGAAACCGTACACGCTCCAGCAAGGGGTGTCGTGTGTTTTCCGCTTCTTCCAGAACACGGGTGTTAAAAGCCAACCATGACAGCTCACGGTTGATGAAGCGTTCAGGTCTGGCAGCATGAATGCGAAGCGTTGTTGCATCGTCTGCCGGTACGTGTCCCGTACTGCCACGGTTGGCCCGGTATTCTGTCTGATCAGAGCGGCTGGTTCCGGTATCCCGATTTCTGCGGGACTCTCCGGCAGGTGTCTCAGGCATTGTGGCAATACTCCACGCACAAGGGTAGGCATGCTCCATGCTACCACGAAAACCCCTTCGGAAAGAAAGGGATATACGCCACAGGGCACCTTTCCTCGGTGTAATGGTGGTTGAGATGCGTTTTCAGGATCTTGGACAAGATCATGTGACAGATATTGTGCCTGATATGTCAAAAAGACACGGGTATCTTGTCACTTTCCTGTCTTTTCACGGTGCTATCAAGAGGCTTCCATGCGCTCATCCTGCTGCAAGAGTCGCCTTACAAGCGGAAGTGTAATCGGGCGTTGTTCTGCCAAGGATATTCGGTCTGCATTTTGTACCAAGGTCCGTGCGGCTTCAAAGCTGCGTTCCATATGGCGGACCAGATAATCCAGGACATCGGTACCAATGCGCAGTTGCCGGTCCGAGAACATCTTGATCAAGACGGCAGCCATTGCGGTGTCATCCGGGTCGCTGATGCATGCTGTCGGGGCTGTGTTCAGGCGTGAACGCAGGTCGGGCAGTGTCAGGCCCCATACGGACGGTGGAGCGGATGCCGTCAAAAGCAGAGAGCAACCTGCTTCGCGGGCGCTGTTGAAAAGGTGAAAAAAGGAAACCTGATCAAGCCCGGCATCCGCGTCATCAATCACCAAGGCACGATGACCTGCAAGGAGTACGGGCGGATCCAGAACCAGATTGGCTTCTCCCTGAACGACGGGGGCATCAGCACAGGCAGAGAACACATGGGCCAAGTGACTTTTACCGCATCCGCCCGGGCCATACAGGATCACAGCCACGGTTGGCCAGTCTGGCCAGCGATCAATCCAGGCAACGGCCTCGGCATTATGAGAGGAAACCAGAAAATCCTCCCGCCCCAAGGCAGGGCGGTGTTCAAGTGGCAGGGGCAATTGCTGCATGATCTGGGCAGGTCCTTTGACGGTATCGGGGGAATAACCCCCCGTCATGTCGGCTTGTGGCCGTGATAAAGGTGGCTGTTACGGTAACGACGCAGGGAAAAACGTACCAGAACCCCCAGCACGGCGGCAACGGGTACGGCCATAAGAATGCCGACGAAGCCGAACAGGGTTCCCCCGGACAGCAGCGCAAAAATCATCCATACGGGATGAAGGCCAACGCGGTTCCCGACAAGCCAGGGGGAGAGAAAATTCCCTTCCATGAATTGCCCCAAGGCAAAGACAGCAGCCGTCAGGGCGATGTGCAACGTATCGGAAAACTGGGCAAAGGCCAGGCCCATGGATATGACAAAGCCAAGAATGGTGCCGACATAGGGCACAAAAGAGATCAGCCCTGCGCCCAACCCGACCAGAAGTCCCAGATCAAGGCCAACCAGGCTGAGTCCCACCGCATAAAAGGTGCCCAGCGACACGCACACAATAGCCTGCCCACGAACAAATCCGGCCAATACGGTATCGGATTCTCGTGCCAGTTCCACAATGGTTCCGGCGTGTTGTCGCGGCAAGAGGTCATGAATTCTGGTCACAATGGCGTCCCAGTCGCGCAGCAGATAAAAAGCCACGACAGGCGCTATCACCACCAGGGACAGGACATTGATCAGGGCGGCTCCACCGGAAAGAAGGCTCCGTACCAGATCAAAAATCCAGGACAGGACATTGCTGAACATCCCTGACGCGCCGTCGGTCAATTTCTGGACCTGGGATTTGGGCAGGAACTCTGCGGCCTGGCTCACCAAGGGTTCCAGCCGCCTTGCAATAGCTTGGGCGTAGGCTGGAATGCGATGGACAAAGCCCACGATCTCTGCCTGAAGGGCAGGTACAAGAATCAGGAGCACGCCGATGACAACCATCAGGAACAAAAATGTAATCAAGATGGTTGCAACCAGGCGCGACAGGCCATGACGTTCCAGCCAGTCTGCGACGGGGTCAAGGAAATAGGCCACGGCAGCCCCTGCCACAAAGGGCAGGAGCGCAGTCCGCAGGATATAAACCGACAGCAGGGCCAGAAGCACCATCGATACCCAGAACACCCACGTTCGTGAGGGTGGTGAGGGGGGGGATGGGTCGCCGGGCAGCGGAGAGGGTGATGCAGTCATCGAGGCTCGGTGTTTATCGTGCGCCAGTGCCCACCATAACCGGGGGCCCGCCTTCTTTCCAGATCCGTCTTCATGCACGTGTCTTCGTGGCTGCCCAGTTGTTATTCGGGATACTGGCTATTGTATGGCACAGGCGTGAGTGATGACGGGGGCGGCTGTGTATGGGTTGCCGGGTGAATAACCCATTGCTCCCCTTCCAGGATCATCTGCAAACCATCGGCAGACAGAGAGGACGACAGGCGTTCGGCGTCACCATAAATCGTTGCAGAAACAAGGGCCTCTGTACGGGTCAGGGCATCAAGGGTCCAGGACTGGATATTCCGGTTTTTGTCTAGGGCCTTGCGCACAGCCAGCCAGTTTTCCAGTCCGGCAGAAATATGAACTCTCAGATTCAGGGTCTGGGTCTCACCGCTGGCTATTTTGCTGTATTCGTCGTGCCAGCCGCGTTCCAGCCAGGCAACGGTGCGGGTTACGGCCTCGTTCAGGGCTGCTTCCAGGGACAGGCCACTCAGGACCGGAACCGTATCGTGGAATGTTGCATCCCGGTCCTGTCCACGGGTGGCACGGATCCGTATTTCTGTCGGAAGGCCACTGGAGTGATCAAGGGACAGGGCCTCGGCATGAGCGATCAACGCATCTTCGGCCTGATACCGCTGCGTGATGGTATCCAGGGCCATCGGGTCCATGGCTGAGGCCCGTGCAGCATCGATGGCGGTCACGTCTTCCAGATCACCCAAGGGAACATCCAGGGGGACCAAGCCGGCTTTCGGGCGGTTGTCCCACGCTGTTTTCCACGGATTCGGATCGTCCCACAACCGGGATGGGGCCCCCGGGGACGGTGTCCAGACCGGCAGAACAACAAGAGGACGGGCCGGTACATCAACCGCCGTAAAGCCAGCCTTGCGCAAAAGATCACGCACCCCGTCCGGGAAAAATGTGAAGGCGGCTTTCCCGATGTAACGAACGTTGGATGTCTTTTCTTCTAGGATGGCAACGCCCAGCACCAGCTCGTTCATGGCGGCTGGGTCCGGTACGGGAACACGGTCTGCCGGTGCGCCCAGACGGGTCACAAGAATACGGAAGGCATCGCGCTGTCCATTAGCCAATGCCTCTTCACGGGCCCGGACGGCATTCGGGGCCGAAGCATCCACAGCGACATCGCTGACGGTATAGACGGACAGCATCGCCCCGGGAATATCGCCGGCTTTTACCGGAAACGGTACGAAAACAGCCATCCAGAGCAAGGTCAGGTGTACTGCCTTTTTTCCAGCCATTGCATTAGCCGCCCGTTGCAGTATCTTGCGCATCCGGTCCATCCATTTGACAGTGAACCTCTGTGAGGCCGCCATTACTACTCCTTCCGAACCCAAAGGGCTAAGTTACAGGGATGCCGGCGTTGACATTGACGCCGGAAACGCCCTTGTGCAAGCCATCAAACCCCTTGCCCGTTCAACAGCACGTCCCGGATCGGATTCGGCACTGGGCGGTTTCGGGGGTCTTTTTGACCTTCGGGCCGCCGGCTTTCAGGATCCGGTCCTGTGTGCTGCAAACGACGGCGTTGGTACCAAACTGAAAATCGCCATCGATGCCGACTGTCACGATATGGTTGGTATTGACCTTGTTGCGATGTGTGTCAACGATCTGGTTGTGCAGGGGGCCGAACCCCTGTTCTTTCTGGACTACTTTGCCACCGGATCCCTGGATGTGGAGCGTGCCCGCACCATTATTGCCGGGATCAGTGAAGGGTGTCGCCAGGCCGGTTGTGCCCTGATTGGCGGGGAAACCGCTGAAATGCCGGGTCTGTACACCGGCAAGGATTACGACCTCGCCGGTTTTGCCGTTGGTGCAGCCGAGCGGGGGTCCTTGATTGACGGATCCGGGTGCCGGGCCGGGGATATGATCATCGGGCTGGCGTCTGCCGGGGTGCATTCCAACGGCTATTCCCTGGTGCGTCGTATTGTTGAAAGAACGGGGCTTGGCTGGGATGCTCCAGCCCCCTTCGCGCCAGAGATGTCGCTGGGGCGGGCGCTTCTGGTTCCGACACGGATATACGTGAAAAGTTGCCTGGCCGCGGTGCGGGCCGGGTATGCCAAGGCATTGGCCCATATTACTGGTGGCGGTTTTCCCGAGAATATTCCCCGCGTCCTGCCCGGCCATCTGGCGGCATCGCTGGATATGGCGGCTGTTCCCTTGCCTTCTGTGTTCCAGTGGCTATCCCGCGAGGGTGGGGTGACGGCACGGGAGATGGCGCGGACGTTCAACTGCGGTCTGGGTATGATCATGGTGGTGTCACCGGACCATGTCGGGGAGACCCTAGGCCTGTTGCAGTCTTTTGGTGAGCAGGCCCGTGTTGTTGGCTCTCTGGTTGAACGTGCCCCGGGGGGGGAGGCGGTTCTGATGGAGGGGCTGGAAAAGGCATGGGAGCCATGACAGCAGCGGCATCGTCCCGTGCCAGGGTCGGGGTGCTTGTGTCCGGCCGGGGATCCAATCTTCAGGCCTTGCTTGATGCGGCGGACAGGCCGGATTTTCCGGCCTCTGTTGTTCGCGTCATATCCAATGTTCCCGATGTTTATGCACTGGATCGTGCCCGGACGGCTGGTGTTCCTACAACGGTTATCCCGCATCAGAGTTTTCCCTCACGGGAAGATTTTGATGCGGCCCTGGATGCCTGCCTGCGGGAGTCTGGCGTGGAGTTTGTGTGCCTCGCCGGCTTTATGAGGGTTCTGTCCGCCGGGTTCATTCGTGGCTGGCAGGACCGGATCATCAATATCCATCCATCCTTGCTGCCATCCTTCAAGGGATTGCACACGCACCGGCAGGCTCTTGAGGCTGGGGTCCGTGTGCACGGGTGTACGGTGCACATTGTACGCCCGGCCCTGGATGACGGGCCAATTCTGATGCAGGCAGCGGTTCCTGTTCTGTCAGGGGATACCCCGGATACACTGGCTTCCCGGGTTCTGGAACAGGAACACAGGATTTATCCGGAGGCCCTGCGTCGGTTGGTTATGGGTAGGTTTTTGATCGATGGGGCCAGGGCCAAATCCGTTGGGGGGGATACGGCAGAAGGATCCGGACAAGCCTTGGTCAGTCCACCGCTGTTGTAACAGGGTGTTGCGCTTCCCGTGGTGTTGGTTCTGCCTGTAGTGGCCGGTACCAGCTCTCCGGGAAGCCGGCCTGTGTGCGGGCCTCTACATTAAAAGGTGGTTTCAGGCCCCCGGGGTACAGGGTCTGGATATGGGTGGCAAACAGGGCTGCGGGGTCCTGGTTGTCGCGTTGGGCCAGGTAGGTCAGCCACCGCACGCCGCTGTGGACGTGGCGGATTTCATCCTCGAAGATCACGTGCAGCATGTCGGCCAGATCATGCTCTCCTTGCGCCCGCAAGCGATCTTCTGTTGCAGGTGTGGTATCCAGTCCGCGTGCTTCCAGTGTCATGGGGACAAGGGCCAGGCGCGCGGACAGTGACCCTGTTGTTTTCTCGGCGGCTTGCCACAGCCCGTCATGGGCGGGCAGAGCACCATAGAAGGAGTCGTGCCGACGCAGCGCCCCTTCCAGCATCATGAAGTGCCCGGCTTCGTCATCAGCAACCCGGATCCAGTCCTTGTAAAAGGCGACGGGCATTCTTTCATCATTGAAGCGGGCAACAATGTCCCAAGCCAGATCAACCGCATTCAGTTCGATGTGTGCCAAGGCATGGATCAGGCTAATGCGCCCCTTTCCCGGTCCTGTTGATCGCTTCGGCATATCCCGGGGGGGCAGAAGGGCGGGATGTTCCGGTCGTGCCGGCCTGTCCGGTGGCAGGGTCTGTCCTGCCGGTGGCAGTCCGGTTCGTTCCCACAGCAGGAAAAGCCGCCGTGTCAGCAGACATTTACGGGCAGGATCTTCTGTTGTCAGAACCGCATGAGCAGCGTCGGAGATGGTGGCAAACACTGTACAGCATTCCTGTTGACCAGAGTATCCGGGCAGGGGTATCGCAGCCCCGGTTCCGGGTCAATGGTCTGTTCAGGATAAAACCAGATGACAGGTTTGCCCTTATCTGTTCAGGTATTTTTCCTTCAGGAGTTTTCGGGTGCCGGACTCCTGTTTTCAACAACACTTTTCAGGCAGGGAATGCAAACGTGGCGGGTACAGTGATGGGGGTGCGGGAATGGGGCTTGCTTGTTCTTTTGTCGGTTCTTTGGGGTGGTGCTTTTTTCTTCGTCGGTGTTGCCGTCCCTGAGATCCCGCCCTTTACGTTGGTTGCCTTGCGGGTTTTTTGTGCCTTGCCGTTTCTGTGGGGCCTGTTGCTGGTCCGGGGTCAGTTTTTCCTGATCTGGTCTGCGCCCTTTCTTGCTTTTGTTGCCATGGGGTTGCTGAACAATGCGATTCCACAGGTCCTGATTGCCTGGGCCCAGGGGACGGTTTCAGCCGGTGTGGCTTCAATCCTGAATGCAACAACACCTTTGTTTACCGTTTTGTTGGCCCATGTTCTGATCCGCGAGGAGAGGATGACACCGGGCAAATGCCTTGGTGTGGTGCTGGGATTTGGTGGTGTGGTGGTGATGACAGGTCTGGATGCCCTTGATGGCATCGGTCTGTCTGTTCTGGCCCAAGGTGCGGTGCTGGTCGCCAGCCTGTCGTATGCCATGGCGGCGATTTATGGGCGTTACCTTGCGCAGCAGGACGGCGTATCCCCCTTGATCGTTACGGTGGGAAGCATTACCGGGGCAGCCTTGGTTCTGGTGCCCCTTGCCCTGGTTCTGGAAACGCCGTGGGCCCTGCCTGTTCCCGGTATCCCGGCATGGGGTGCGGTTCTTGGGCTTGCCGTTCTGTCAACGGTCTGTGCCTACCTGCTGTTTTATAACCTGCTGGATCGTGTCGGGGCGTCCAATGCGTCCCTTGTTACCTTCCTGATTCCGGTCAGTGCCGTTGTTCTGGGATTCCTGTTCCTGGAAGAGCAGCTGGAGCCCCGCCATGGGGCAGGCATGGCCCTTATTGCGCTGGGCCTTGCTGTACTCGACGGACGCCTGATCCGGGGGCGGCGTCCTTCTCCGCTTCAAGGAGAAGGTGCCGGTTGAGGTTCGGCCTCGTTCGTGGTGCTGCCCTGTCCCAGATTGAACAGCCGACGCAGAAAGCCCGGCGCAAGGGCGCTGAGGGGATTGACAGAAATAGACGGTTCGCTGGTTGTGCCCCGTATGGCGTAGTTGGCACCAATCAGGCCGCCGTCTTTCTCAAAACCGGTCAGGATCTGCCCGATCAAGGGGATCTTTCCGACCAGGCTGTTCAGGGCATAGGCCGGTATGATGGAGCCTGCTACGTCAATTTGGCCTTCGGAAAACCATACAGTTCCGCGCCCGGTCATGCCAAGTGATGCCCCGTGGGTCCGGAAGTCATTCAGGGTCAGCCTGTTGCGGTCGCTGTCGTACACGAAGGGAGCTTCCAGGGATTCGAAGGCAATGCCTTCACCCCGCAAGGTATCCAGAATACCGGTCAGGGCGGCAACGGACAGGATCCGGGCCAGAAGCGGGGCATCCACCAGCCGGTATTGACCGACCGTCGCGGTGCCCCGGGCCACACCATGACGACTCAGGGTTCCGTTGACCTGAAGCTCTCCGCCCCGCATTGTCGTGACAATGCCCAGCGCACGGGCCAGTGCACCGGCATCCGATGTGCGCAGGGTCAGATGTCTTCCATCCTGTTCCCCTGAGGGGGTAATCCGGAATTCTGCCGGTTTTCCTTCATCGACACGGGCTGTTGCCTGTACACTTTCAAAGCGACCGTTGCGACGTGCCGCAGATACTTTCAGGTCTCCCAGTCCCCCATGCTCTGACATCAGGACTTTGGAAAAATCCAGGTGTGTGACCATCAGCGGGGTTGTCGGTATATCCTCCGGCAGGGGAGCATCATCGGCCATGCTGGATGTTCTGTCCGGCTCCTTTTTGCTGTTGCCTTCGCTGTCATCCTGGCCGGAGAACAGGGGCGACAAGTCGAGGGTTGAGCCGGTGATCGTAACATTCAGGCCATCGCTGTCCCTGGATGGCCGGATCCGGACTTTTGCGTCTGTGCCGTTGATCCGCACCGTATCCAGGCGTAAGTCTGCCAGTGTGCTGTTGCGTCCGACATTCAGGGCCCCACGTATGGTCAGGTCCGGTGCAACGCTGGCTGAAAACGATGGCACTTCGGTTACATTCTGTCCGCGCAGCAGCAGCTTTGCCTTGGCATGTCCTGGTTTTCCGGTGGGTTTGACCCACCCAAGTCCGGGTATTGAGGCATGGGCTGCGGTCAGATCAGCGTCCACGTTCAGTGTGGCATGGCCGTCGCTTTGGGTTGTCATGTCGGCCTTTGCGGTAATGGGTCCTTTGATCCATTCTCCGTCAAAGGGTGTAAAGGTCAGGCCGACAACGGGCCTTTTATCCTGTGCAATGGTAGCATCCACCAGGTACCGGCTGGCAAAGGGGGTGCCGGAAAAATTTTCCGTCCATGTAAAGCGGGCGGGGATCCCGCCGATCTCTCCCTCTCCCTTTGCCTCAAGGTTTTGTGCTGTTACCGCCATGGTGATGCGGGTCTTTTCCAGATTCTGGTTGAAGACCAGATTGGCAATCGACACGTCCTTTGCCTGCACGTTGGCATGGACAGACAACTGATCCAGGGGAAGGTTGCTCAGCAGGGGGAATGACAGCTTCAGTTCTGTTTCCACATGGCCGGCTGTTTTGTCCGGTACAATGCCGATCTTGCGGGCGTAGCCCAACGGTTTGTTGTCAATAAGGGCTAAAGCTTCAGGCAATGGGCCGGTTATGGACAGATTGACGGCAGCCGTATTGTCATCCTGGTCCAGTTTTTCAAGTGCGATCGTTCCGCCTGTGACCTTGAGCGCGCCAGAGTGTCCGCTTTGAACCGTAATGCCGACAGTATCCCCTGTGAAAGAAATGGCGGCGTGTGTGTCGGATACGGGGGGCATGGGGCGCAGGTAGTGGACGGTGACTCCTTCAGCCTGTGCCGTACCGGAAAGAGCCTTGAGTGTGATGGTATTGTGTTCATCGGTACCCAGGTCGAATGCCCATGACCCGTTGCGTACGATTCCATCCTCCAGGTTCTCCGTAATCCATGTTCTTGGATTGACCGCAAGTGCGGTGGGCCACAGATTACGGAGCCGGTTGACCGGAAGTGCATCGACAGAGACGGTGACCTGCCCCGAGGGAGGTGTGGTCTCTGTCCCGGGCTGAAGGTGGCCCTGGGCCGTGACGGTGGTTCCGTCCAGATTCAGCATCAGCGTTTCCAGCTGAATCTCCTGCAGGTCCGCTGTTATCTTCAGTCCTATTTCCAAGGATTTGACAGGGATATCACCTTCTATCGGTTCAGGGAGGTGAAGAACGCCTGATTTTCCGGTGATATGAGCGGTCCCTGAGACAAAGGTTGTCTGCTCACCCAAGGCAAGGCGTGTTTCTACGGTGCCGCTCAGCGGGATATCCAGGCCGGCCAGCGGGGCCAGCGCTCCGGACAGGCCGGACAGGATGGACGGACGCAGGTCCCGTGTTTCCAGTCTGGCTTCGAGATGACGGGAGCGGGCGCTGTAGGAGCCCGTCAGATCCAGATGTGTCGTGTCTTGTGATGTGGCCAGTTCCAGGTCGGCATCAAAATCGAGCTGACCACGGGCGCGGGTCATGTCGGCAGATGCTTGGGGAATGTGCCATGTCATTCCGGCTACTCTGTCGATAACCACCATGCTGGCATCGCTGATTTGTAACAGTGACAGATGCGACAGGACGACGCTGCCCGGTGTGCCATCGGGTGAACCATGTTTGGTCAGGGATGCCAGAATCCCCTGCACAAAATCGGTTGTTGTTTCTGTTGCCGTACTGTCCGGCTCTGTGTGTCCTTGTTCTTCCGGCAAGCGCATCGGGTTATCCGGCAGGTCTGACATGCCCAGGCGTATCTGGCCGTTCTTGTCCCGGATCATCAGGATGCTGGGATTGATGATCCGGATCATCCTCGGGTAAATGCGGCCTTGCAGAAGCCACCACGGTTCAACAGTAATACCCAATCCGGGGAAGCGTGCGACAAGGCTCCCCTGGTTGTCTGTCACGCGTGTTCCCTGAAGGCGTAATCCGACAGAGCCAAGCCCGTGATCCCAGCGCAGTTCGGTATGCTCAATGGAAACCCGTACATTCGCTTGTGGGTCGGACAGGGCATCTTCCAGGTAAGGTGTCAGGGTGTCGAGCGCCACAGGCCCCTGGTCCAGCCGCCACGTTATGGCACCGGCTGCCAGCAGTACTGCAAACAGGATACCCGCCAGAATACGCAAAAATTGACTTACGCCCTTTTGAATCACAACAACCCCGATTTTTGTCATCATGCCGGCAATAACCCCGAGACAGAGGTCAGCCTTGACCGTTCGTTCCGGCTCCCGCAGTCTGCGGTAAAACAGACTGAATTGGAATGCCTGACGTGCCCGTTCCCCTGTTTATCCGCAAGTCCGAACCCGCGCCCTTGCCAGCCCTGCTGGAGTGGGGTGACTGGTCGGCTTTGCCACTTCCCTTTGACCGCCTGAAAGTCGCCGTGGCGATGGAACACTGGCAGGACGTGGTGGCGCGTTTTGTGGATTCTTGTACAGAGCAGTTGGTTCCTGTACCGGATATGGTATCCGGTCATCCTGATGTCCAGAGGGTTCTGGAAAGTTGTTTTGGCAACAGTCCGTTTCTGACCGCCTGCCTTTTGCAGGAGCCGGCTTTTTTCTTCTCCCTGTCCTCGCGCGGGCCGGATGTCGAAATAACGGTGTTGCTGCATACCCTGAGGCAGGAGTTGGCACAGCCCGTAACCACGCCCGAGCTGATGAAGGCCTTGCGCGTGGCCAAGCGGCGGATGTCCATGCTGGCTGGCCTTGCGGATATGGCAGGTGTATGGGATTCCATTCGGGTCAGTGCGGCATTGTCCGATTTTGCGGACATGGCCTTGCGACTGTGTGTGACAGCCTTGTTGCGTGCGGCGCAGAACACGGGACAGATTGATCTTCCCCATGCCGACGATCCCCAGAAGGATTGTGGCTACATGATCCTGGCGCTGGGCAAGCTGGGTGCTTTCGAGCTGAACTACTCCTCTGATATTGATCTGGTTGTCCTCTACGACGAGGAGAAAATCCGGTACCGGGGGCGCAAGTCTCCATCAGAATTCTATGTCCGCCTGACCCGTGATCTGATGCGTCTTCTGGAAGAACGTACGGCCGACGGGTATGTCTTCCGCACCGATTTGCGCCTGCGTCCGGATCCGGGATCGACAGCCTTGGCGCTGTCGGTGCAGGCTGCGGAAATTTACTATGAAAGTTTTGGTCAGAACTGGGAACGGGCGGCGATGATCAAGGCGCGCCCGGTTGCCGGTGACATTGTGCGCGGTCGTGAGTTCCTGTCCGGACTGCGTCCGTTTGTGTGGCGAAAATCACTCGACTTCAATGCGATACAGGATATTCACTCCATCAAGCGTCAGATCCATGCCCATAAGGGAGGAGGGCATGTTGCCGTAGCCGGTCACAACATCAAGCTCGGCCGTGGGGGTATCCGGGAGATCGAGTTTTTTGCCCAGACCCAGCAGTTGATCTGGGGCGGGCGTGTACCGGGATTGCGCCTTTCCCGAACCCTTGACGCCCTTGATGCCCTTGCAGATGCCGGGCGGATTACCGGCACTGTGCGTGATGACCTGAGCCGATGCTATCAGTTTCTCAGGACGGTGGAGCACCGGCTGCAAATGATTGATGACGCTCGGACACAGACCCTGCCCCTGGATCCGGAGCGCCGGGCGCATCTGGCCTGTTTCCTCGGGTGGCCGGACCTGGCATCGTTTGACCAGGCCATACAGGCCGTTCTGTGTACGGTTGAAACCCACTATGCCGCACTTTTTGGTGATGCTCCCGGTCTTGGTACCGAGACCCCGGACGGGCAGGGAGGAAGTCTGGTTTTTACAGGCCATGAGGATGATCCGGAAACCCTGCAGACCCTTTCGGGGTTGGGCTATACCAATCCCCGTGCCATTGCTGCAATGATCCGTGCCTGGCATCATGGCCGCTATCGGGTGACCCGCTCGACCCGGGCGCGTGAGGTATTGACCGAGCTGGTGCCAACCTTGTTGCGGGCGCTGGGCAGGACATTCCGTCCCGATGAAGCCTTTTACCGTTTTGATGAGTTTCTGCGGGGTCTGCCGGCCGGCATACAGATCTTCTCGCTTCTGTATGACAATGACCGGCTGCTGGATCTGCTGGCCGATATTATGGGGGATGCCCCGCGTCTTGCGGGTATTCTCGCCCGTCGCCCCGGGTTGTTTGATGCGGTTATGGCCCGGGATTTTCTGGCTCCGCTGCCCGACCGGGATGCCTTGGGGGCTGATCTTGACCGGATCCTTGCCGGAACATCGGCGTTCGAGGATGTGCTGGACCTGTGCCGGATCTGGGTCAACGGGCGGAAGTTTCAGGTTGGGGTGCAGGTGCTGCGTCACATGGTTGCTCCCCGTCCGGCGGGCGAGGCTCTGACGGCTGTTGCCGATGTGGTGCTTGATCGCCTCCTGCGTGAAACAGAACGCGAATTTTCCCTTCGTCACGGGCGTGTCCCGGGTGGGGCCTTGGTGGTTCTGGCCTTGGGGAAGATGGGCGGGCGGGAAATGACCGTAACCTCCGACCTTGATCTGACCCTCATTTATGATTTTCCAGCAGATTGTGAAACGTCGGATGGCCCGGTTCCTTTGGCGGCCAGTACTTGGTTCATCCGTCTGACCCAGCGGTTTGTCAATGCGGTTACGGCCATGACCCCTGCAGGTATTCTCTACGAGGTGGACATGCGCCTTCGTCCGTCAGGATCAAAGGGACCGCTGGCAGTCAGTCTGGATGCCTTTGTCCGGTATAACGCTGAGTCGGCATGGACGTGGGAGCGCATGGCCCAGACGCGGGCTCGGGTTGTATGCGGGGATCCAGACTTGGCCCGACGGGTTTCCCAGGCTCTTGTGCAGTCTCTTGGCATGCCTCCTGATCCGGGTTCGTTGCTGCTGGATGTTGCGGATATGCGGGTCCGTATGGCCCGTGAACGCCGGGCCGCCAATATGTTTGATGTCAAGTTATGGCGTGGTGGATTGGTGGATATCGAATTTATCGTGCAGTATCTTTTGCTTCGGCATGCCAATGCACAGCCTGCTGTTCTGGATACCAATATCGCCGGTGCCATCGATCGTCTGCGGGACGCAGGTTTCCTTGAATCCCCTGATGCGGACCTGTTGCAGGAGGCTCAGGAACTCTGGCTTGGACTGCAGGGCATTTTGCGCTATTCCATCGACGGCGTTTTCCGGGAGCAGGAGGTGCCACCCGGCCTGTGTGCGCGTCTGGCCCATTCAGCCGGGGAACCTGATTTCCCGCACCTGAAGGAACGCATGGATCATGTGTACAGGCAGGTATCGGCCCTTTTTGCACGCCTGATTGAACATCCGGCGGACCAGGCCCGCCGGGCCTCTGGTTCTGCGCCGGTACAAGGAGAATCGAAACCATGAACATGATGACAGGCCAGCCGGCTCCTGCGTTCGACCTTCCTGCCAGTGGTGGGGGACGCGTGTCACTGGCCGCGCTGCAGGACAGGATTGTTGTTCTCTATTTCTATCCAAAAGACCTGACGTCGGGGTGTACAACCGAGGCCGAGAATTTCCGCGACCTGCACGATGATTTCCTGGCTGCCGGCGCTGTGGTTCTTGGCGTATCCAAGGATTCCGTGCGTAAGCATGACCAGTTTGTGGAAAAGCACAGCCTTCCGTTCCCCCTGCTGTCCGATGAAGAGACCGGCAGCCTGTGCGAGGCCTATGGGGTCTGGGTCGAGAAGAGCATGTATGGTCGCAAGTATATGGGCATTGATCGCTCCACATTCCTGATTGCGCCGGGTGGTAAAATCGTGCAGGAGTGGCGTAAGGTCAAGGTCCCCGGCCACGCTGCTGCGGTTCTGGAGGCTGTCCGGCAGCTATCAGCCTGATGGTTCTGTGCGCTTCTGCTTGACAATGGGCCCCGAACCGTGTGCTTTTCGCCGTTTCGGGGCCACATTGTTGTGTGGTTTGCCCGATCCGGCTGTTTCCATGAACCAAGAGGTATCTTCCATGCACGCGTACCGTACCCATACCTGTGGCGATCTCCGCAAGGAGCATGTGGGCCAGCAGGTGCGGCTGTCCGGTTGGGTTCACCGCAAGCGTGACCACGGCAACCTGCTGTTTGTCGACTTGCGTGACCACTACGGAATCACCCAGTGTGTGACCGATGTGTCATCGGAGATTTTCCGGGTTCTTGAAACCCTGCGGCCGGAAAGTGTTGTTACGGTTACCGGTGCGGTGGTCGCCCGTTCACCGGAAACGGTCAATCCCCGTTTGACCACGGGTGAGGTAGAGCTGCGTGTTTCCGACATTGTCGTGCAGTCGCGTGCTGACGTTCTGCCTATGCAGGTTGCTGGCACGGAAGAGTTTGGCGAGGATACCCGCCTGCGCTATCGCTACCTTGATCTGCGGCGCGAGAAAGTACACGCCAACATGCTGTTGCGTTCGCAGGTGATCGCCTGGTTGCGCCAGCGCATGACAGCCGATGGTTTCAACGAGTTCCAGACCCCGATCCTGACGGCCTCCAGCCCCGAGGGGGCCCGTGACTTCCTAGTTCCCAGCCGCCTGAATCCGGGGCGCTTCTATGCGTTGCCCCAGGCCCCGCAGCAGTTCAAGCAGCTGTTGATGGTTGCGGGCTTTGATCGCTATTTCCAGATTGCTCCTTGCTTCCGTGACGAAGACAGCCGTGCTGACCGTTCGCCGGGTGAGTTTTACCAGCTTGATTTTGAAATGAGCTTTGTCACCCAGGAGGATGTGTTCAACGCCATCGAGCCGGTCCTGCATGACCTGTTTGTGTCGTTCTCTGGTGGCAAAGCGGTTTCGCCCATGCCGTTCGAGCGCATCCCCTATGATACTGCGATGCTGAAGTACGGGTCGGACAAGCCGGATCTTCGGAACCCGCTGCTGATTACCGATGTAACCGATGCCTTCCGCGATTCCGGTTTCGGGATTTTTGCCCGTGGCGTTGCGGCTGGCAGCGTGGTCCGTGCCATTCCGGCCCCCGGTGCAGCAGCTCGTCCGCGTGGGTGGTACGACAAGCTGAATGAATGGGCCCGTGAGGAAGGGCAGGGCGGCCTTGGTTATGTCCAGTTTGCCGCCGATGGCCCGAAAGGCCCGATTGCCAAGAATCTGGAAGCAGACCGTCTCCAGTCCATCAAGGATGCCTGTGGCCTTCAGGATGGAGATTCGGTGTTCTTTGTCTGCGACAAGGCACTGGCTGCTGCCAAGTTTGCCGGCAAGGTGCGGGAACGGGTCTGTGATGACCTGTCACTGCGCGAACAGGGCGTTTTCCGGTTCTGCTGGACGGTTGACTTCCCGATGTACGAGCGCAACGAAGATACCGGCCAGATCGAATTCAGCCACAACCCGTTCTCCATGCCCCAGGGCGGCATGAACGCTCTGGAGACCATGGATCCGCTGGATATCAAGGCATTCCAGTATGACATCGTGTGCAACGGGATAGAGCTGTCTTCCGGTGCCATCCGGAACCACCTGCCAGAGATTATGTGCAAGGCTTTTGCAATTGCCGGCTATGGTCCTGATGTGGTCGAAGAGAAGTTTGGCGGCATGTTGAATGCCTTCAAGTTCGGGGCCCCTCCGCATGGTGGTGCGGCGCCGGGTATCGACCGTATGGTGATGCTGCTGGCTGACGAGCCCAATATTCGCGAGGTTATCCTGTTCCCGATGAACGGCCAGGCTCAGGATCTTTTGATGCAGGCACCTTCGGAAGTGACCGAGAAGCAGCTGCGCGAGCTTCATATCCGCCTTCAGCTGCCGAAGAAAATAGAGGTTCAAAAGGGCGGAACAGCCCCGGCCAGTGCTGCCGGTGCATAGAGTCCTTCCCCTGACTTGATCCTTATGTGTCCAAGCCTCCCCGGGCTATACATGCCCCGGGGAGGCTTGCGTTTATGCAACACTTCCCGGAAAACAGACGCGTAGCTCGCCCCCGGGTGTGGAGCTGACTTGGCAAATCCTTTGAACTGCACCATTCTGGGGCGTCATTGTTTCGGCCAATAGGCAGTCCGCAGGAACTCTGCCATGTATGGGCGTTATCTGAGAATAGCTTTGATGTCTTGTGTTGTCGGACCTTTCCTGGGTGCCGGCTTTTCTGTTGCAGTCTGGTCAAAGCCTGTTGTTCCATCGAAGGGCTCCAGCCTTGTGCCCCACGCGGCCGTGTACCGGATGGAGCTGCACTCGGCCCGTTCTTCCTCGGGGATTGTCGGGGCTTCCGGGACCATGCGCTATACTTTTGAAGATGGCTGTACAGCATGGAAGGTCAAGACCCGCACTGATCTTACTCTGTTCCAGAGTCAGGGGGATGCGGTGTCGTCCAGCTGGGACTTTATGTCGTGGGAAGCCAAGGATGGCCAGTCCTACCGCTTTTCTGTCCAGAACATGCGGGATGGGGAGGTTCTTGATTCCTATCAGGGGGAAGCGCGGATGCCTCCTGCCGGGGTTGGCAGTGCTATTTTCCGGATAGAGGGAGACCGGCAAGACGTTGTTTTTGATCTGTCTCCGGGTACGCTGTTTCCGGCAGCGCACACAGACCTTCTCTTCCGGCAGGCCCGTAATGGAGGGCGTTTTCTGGCCCGTCCCGTTTTTGATGGTTCCATCATCGGCCCAGCCTTTGATCTGTCGGCTGCAGTTGGCAACCCGTTCCCGGATCAGGCTCCTTCCGTTCTTCCCGGTAATGCCTTGCTGAAGGGTGGAGGGTGGCCGGTTGTCTTGGCGTTTTTCAACCCGGCCAACGGCGGGGGTGTTCCTGATTTCGAGGTATCCCTGCGTTACCGGAGCAATGGTGTGGCCGAAAGCCTGCTGCAGAATTTTGGCACGTTCAGCCTGCGCGGTACGCTCGTCGAGGTCCATCCTCCCCCGGCGCCGGACTGTGCCCTATAGGGCGTTTAGTCTGCCGGATGGAGGAGCAGGGCCGGTTGGGGGCGAACCTGATCCTGGCAATCCCACAGCAGTGATGCTCCCCGTACAATACTGTCGGCCCCGTGTGCCGCTTTGCACAAACGGGTTGCTGTGTTGTTGCTCAGCGCCCAACCGGACCACAGCAGGGGGATTTTTTCATACAGCCAGTCTATGTCCGACAGGGCGCCGCCCAGCACAATGGCATCAGGGTCAACCAGATTGACGATGATGGACAGGGCCCGGGCCAGCCTGTCTGCGTAGCGTTGCATGCTTTCCAGGCAGTCCGGATCCCCGGCTGTGGCTGATGCAGCAATATCAGGCCACGGTAGTGTCATGCCCGTTGCTCTTGCGTGGTCATCTATCAGGCCATGCGTTGACAGAAACGTTTCTGTGCAGCCTGTCAGTCCGCAGTAACAATCCGGGCCCGGTCGTTCGTCGGCGTGTTTCCATTCCCGTGGCCATGGAATAGGATTGTGGCTCCATTCACCCCCCAACGCATTAGGGCCACTCAGAATACGGTTTCCGATGGTCAGGCAACCGGTTACACCGTGGTCCAGGATGGCATGGAAGCAGCAGTACAGGCCCGCACTGGCACCATCCATCGTTTCTGACAGCGCCATGCAGTCTGCATCGCTGGCAATGCGCACCGGACGTCCAATCGCTGCGGCAAGGTCAAGGAGCATCGTGTGGCCAATCAAGTCCTGGACAGGGGATGTCCGGATATGTCCGCTGTCAGGGGTAATACTGCCAGGGATGGCGACGCCAAGGCTTCCCTTTCCATATTCACGGTCCAGCATTTTGACCCGGCTGGCCATCGCTTGCAGTCTGTCGTGGTAGGATGGCGATGTCAGCGGGTGCTGTTCGCGCGTCAGCACAAAGTCGTTGGTTGTCAGAGCCAGAACATCAAAGCTGTTATGGCCAAGACTGATGCCGATGCGTGGATGAGGCATGAACGAAACCCTCTTCTCTGACACCTTGGTGGACCAAGCTTGCACTTCTGTCCGTCAACTGCCACTTTTGCGGCATACTACAGGGCGGGTCAATTGCCGGGATGCTTCTTTTTGCGTTGTCTGTCAATTCCGGTTGACCCTTTCAGGGAGCTGTCATGCGTATTTTTGGTAGGGCGTTGTTGTGGGCATTGGCTCTGTGCGGCGTTGTTTTTGTCAGTTTGTCTGTTGTTCTTGTGATTGGTGTATCCCGCCTGGGGCCTTCTTTCTCCCGATCGACTGATCTGCCTTCGGAGATGATTTTGTCCCTGTCCCTGGATTATCCAACACCGGAATTGCCAGAGGTTCATCTTGATCATTTGTTCGAGCCGCAGGTCTCGCTGGTCGATATTGTCACTGTCCTGGATCGTGCGGCTGCGGACCCCAGGGTCAAGGCGGTGACGGCCCGTATTGGTGATGCCGGGCGTGGTATGGCGGAAGCGCAGGAACTGCGCGACGCGATCGCGCGCTTTCGTGATTCGGGCAAACCGGCTTTTGCCTTTGCCGAGACTCTCGGGCAATCCAATGGCGGCGGTGCAGAATACCTTCTGGCATCGGGCTTCTCGGAAATCTGGCTGCAGCCTTCAGGGACCCTGGGTTTGACAGGCTTTGGTGTCGAGGTGCCTTTCCTGAAGTCTGCCCTGGAAAAAATCGGTATCGAGCATGAGTTTGCAAGCCGTTGGGAGTACAAGACGGCGATGGACAGCTTGGTGCGCGATGACATGAGTGAGCCGCATCGGGTTTCACTGCGTGCCTTGCTTGATTCCTGGCAGTCCCAGCTGCTTGATGCGGTTGTTTCCGGGCGTGGCCTTGAACGGGCTTCTGTAGAAGTCTTGGCGGCTCGTCCTCCCTTGTTTGCCAGTGAAGCAAAGGATGCCGGTCTGGTTGATACCATCGGGTACCTGGATGAGTTTATGGATGCTGTACACAGCGCAGCAGGAACCGACAAGGAGGTATCATTGGATGATTACCTTGCCGGTACGGCGGTGCACCCGTCGCCGCATGCTTCGCGTATTGCCCTGATTCACGGGGTGGGTGTCATCCATGCTGGGGCCAGCGAAGATGGAACCATGTCCGGAACACACAGTATTGGTTCCGATACGGTTGCCGGGGCTATTCGCAGTGCAGTGGATGATCCGGATATCAAGGCCATTGTCCTGCGGATCAACAGCCCCGGTGGCGATGCTGTTGCCAGTGATACCATCTGGCGCGAGGTGGCTCGGGCCAAGGAAAAGGGTATGCCACTGATTGTGAGCATGGGCGAATATGCCGCGTCGGGTGGCTATTTCCTATCCATGCCCGCGCATGCGATTGTTGCAAATCCGGGTACAATAACAGGCTCTATCGGCGTGTTCTCGGGCAAGACCGTGGTATCTGGATTGTGGGACAAGCTGGGTGTTTCCTGGGCGCGGGTCGAGACAGGATCCGGGGCCTTGATGCTTAGTCCGAATCGCAAGTTCACGCCGGAAGAACGTGCTTGGTTCGATCGCTCTCTTGATGCCATCTATACAGATTTCACAGGGAAACTGGCACAGGGGCGCGGTCTCGCTCCCGATCAGGTGGACCATGTGGCCCGTGGCCGGGTCTGGTCCGGCCATGATGCAAAAGCTGTCGGTCTGGTTGATGCCCTTGGCGGTTTTGGTACAGCCGTGCGCCTGGCGCGGGAGGCCGCCGGTATTCCCGAAGACGCAGAGATCGATCTGGTTCCATTTCCGGCCCCGAAAACAGAATGGGAGCAAATTCTGGCTGTCTTTGGTGGTTCGGCGCATGGCATGCGGCAGTTGAGCTATCTGACCGCCCTGGAACCGTTTGTGAAGCCGTTTGTATCAGGGATCGAACGTCAGCGCGCCATCGGACGAAGCCCGGCTGTTCTGATGGCTCCTTCTTCTGAAGGATTGTAGGGGGTTGGCGTGGGGTGTGGATTGAGTACGCTACACCCCACGCCGGACTTTTCAGGCCGGGAGTCGCTGTGCCGCCAGAAGGAACTCAACATTGCCTTCCGGCCCCCGGATGGGGCTTTCCGTTATACCCAGAACGGTCCATCCAGGCTGATCTGTCAGCCATGCACGCATGGTATCGCAAACCTCTTGGTGAAGTGCGGGATCGCGGACAACTCCTCCTTTGCCCAGGCGCTCCTTGCCGACTTCAAACTGTGGTTTGATCAGCGCAACCAGATATCCCCCCGGCTTCAGGAAGGTCAGGGGTGTTTCCAGGACCGTCCGCAGGCCGATGAAACTGGCATCGCAGACAACCAGGTCAACGGGTCCCGGGATGTGGTCTGTCGTCAGATAGCGGGCATTCGTTCGTTCCAGAACCACGACGCGTGGATCAGTCCGCAGGCGATGGGCCAGCTGTCCATAGCCCACATCCACCGCATAAACCCGTGACGCCCCCCGGGTCAGCAAAACATCGCTGAAGCCGCCGGTAGAGGCCCCGACATCCAGTGCCGTGCTTCCGGTAACGGGAATGTTGAAAACCTCCAGCCCCTTGTCCAGCTTCAAGCCCCCGCGTGAGACCCAGGGGTGATCCTGTCCTTTCAGGACGATTGTCTGGTCCAGGGCAACGCGGGTTCCCGGTTTGTCAACGCGGTGTCCATCAACCAGAACCAGGCCAGACATCACCAATGCCTGTGCGCGTGTCCGGCTTTCGGCCAGGCCGCGGTCCACCAGCATCTGGTCAATGCGTTCCTTGGTCGCTTTTTTGGAATGGTCTTGTGTCTTCTTTGTCATCAGGGTGTTGCGGTGCTCAGGGTCTGTACATATTGGCCAATGCCGTTCATCAGCATCTGGATGGCAATCACAACAAGAATAATGCCCATCAGGCGCTCGATCAGGCTGAGGGCCCGATCCTTGATCCAGCGGCGCAGAAGGTCGCCGGTATAAATTGTCAGCCCGCCAAGCACGCATGCCATGACGATGGCAAGGGCCCAGTCACCGATCCGGTCAGGCTCCTGCGTGGCAATCAGCATGACATAGGCCATGCTGGACGGACCAGCAGCCAAGGGCACGGCCAGGGGAACCAGCCAAGGGTCCGGATCCGTCCCTTCCGTAAGGCTGCCGTACTGGCCGGGAAAAATCATACGCAGGGCAACCAGGAACAGGACAACCCCCCCGGCTACCGACAGGGCGGGCGCCGAGATACCCAGAGAGGACAGGAGGGTCCGACCGAAAAACAGGAACAGCAACAGGGCGATCAGGGCAAATGTAATTTCACGCAGGATTGCACGGCGGCGGCGGGTTTTTTCCAGCCGCCCCAGCACAGACAAAAAGATCGGGACATTCCCCGGAGAGTCCATAAGCAGAAAAAGGGTGATTGTGACCGATAAAATCGTCATGGCACGGGGATCCAGCAATCAGGAACCGGCAGAAAGCCGATAGTCCGGCCACAATATCCTCTTGATCTGCTGTTCGCAAACGATCTCAGCCTGATACAGGCTTTATGGAAACACTGGTGTCGCTGGCCAGCAGTTCCATGACCTTGGCGGCAATGCATCCGGCATCAAGACCCGCTTCTTTCAACTGCCTGGCGGGTGTGTCCTGCTCGATAAAGGTATCGGGCAGGGTCAGGGTTCGTACCTTCAGGGTACCGTCCAGAAGCCCGCAGTCCGACAATGCCTTCATGACCCAGGACGAGAATCCGCCGGTTGCCCCATCCTCTACAACAAGAAGGATGGCGTGGCGTGTTGCCAGGTTTTCCAGCAGCGCAAGGTCAAGGGGCTTGGCAAAGCGGGCATCCGCCACGGTCGGCGACAGTCCGTGGCTGCCCAGTATATCAGCGGCTTCAAGGCACTGGTGCAGGATGGTGCCCAGGGCCAGCAGGGCTGTTCCCTTGCCTTCCCGTACGATTCGGCCCTTGCCGATCGGCAGGACCTGCGGTTTCTCGGGCAGGGAGACGCCAACACCTTCGCCCCGGGGGTAGCGGAAAGCAAAGGGGCCACTGTCATGGGCAGCGGCTGTAGCCACAGCATGAACCAGTTCCGCTTCATCCGAAGGGGCCATGATGGTCATGTTCGGCAGGCAGCCCAGATAGGCAAGGTCAAAGGAACCGTGGTGGGTTGCCCCGTCAGCGCCTACCAGACCGGCCCGGTCGATGGCAAAGCGAACGGGAAGATTCTGCAGGGCAACATCGTGCACAACCTGATCATAGCCTCGTTGCAGGAACGTCGAATACAGGGCGGCAAAGGGCCGGTACCCCTCCGATGCCAAGCCGGCAGCAAAGGTAACAGCATGCTGTTCGGCAATGCCGACATCAAAGCAGCGATCCGGGAATGACGAGGCAAAAACATCCAGCCCTGTTCCTGAAGGCATGGCGGCCGTGATGGCGACAATGCGTGGATCCTGTCCTGCCGCATCGGTCAGGGCCCGTGCAAAAACCCCGGTGTAGCTGGGGGCGTTGGGCTTGCTTCTTTCCTGTGCCCCGGTCATGACGTTGAAGCGTGCCACGCCGTGGTATTTGTCCGATGCAGCCTCGGCCGGGGCATACCCTTTGCCTTTCTGGGTCACGACATGAACCAGAACCGGCCCGTGACCATGGTCGCGGACGTTACGCAGCACGGGTACAAGATGCTCCAGGTTGTGGCCGTCAATGGGGCCGACGTAGTAAAAGCCCAGTTCCTCGAACAGGGTCCCCCCGGTCATCATGCCACGGGCATATTCCTCTGCACGGCGCGCGGCACGGTTCAACGATTCCGGGAAGCGCTTGATCAGTCCCTTGGCCAGGCTGCGCAGGGACACATAGGGTTTGGACGAGATCAGCTTTGACAGATAAGCACTCATGGCACCGACAGGCGGAGCAATCGACATGTCGTTGTCGTTGAGAATGACAACCAGCCGGGCGTTCATGGCACCGGCATTGTTCATGGCTTCATAGGCCATGCCGGCACTCATGGCACCATCACCGATGACCGAAACAACATGGTTCCCGGCGCCTGACAGGTCACTGGCCACGGCCATTCCCAGGCCAGCGGAAATGGAGGTGGAGCTGTGCCCGGCCCCAAAAGGATCGTACTCACTTTCTGCACGGCAGGTGAAACCCGAAAGACCTCCACCCTGACGCAGGGTCCGTATGCGGTCACGGCGTCCGGTCAGGATCTTGTGCGGGTAGCACTGGTGGCCGACATCCCAGATCAGCCTGTCTTTCGGTGTGTTGAAAACATGGTGCAGGGCGACAGTCAGCTCGACCACCCCCAGCCCGGCCCCCAGGTGCCCGCCGGTTGTCGAGACGGCATCGACAAGCTCGGCCCTCAGCTCCTCGCATAAAAGACCAAGCTGATCGATCGACAGATTTCGCAGGTCTGCAGGGTATGTAATCGTATCAAGAAGCGGGGTGTCGGGTTTTGCCGGCAAAGGAAACCTCCGGTGCGATCAGGTGCGTGTTGTGTCGTGACAGTCAGCTCTGGCGTTCAAGGACATATCCTACAACATCGCGCAGCAAAGATGCTTCTTCGTCAAAAACTTTAAGATGGGAAATGGCTTGTTCGCCAAGGGCACGGGCCTGTTCCTTCGCTCTCTCCAGGCCGAGCAGGGTGACAAAGGTTGCCTTCCCGGCGGCGGCATCCTTTCCCTGGGTTTTACCCATGCGGGCCGGATCGCCCTCTACGTCGAGAAGATCATCGACGATCTGGAAGGCCAGCCCCAGGTCGTGGGCATAAGCCTGCAGCGCGTGGCGGATCTGTGGCGGTGCCTTGCCAAGGATGGCCCCGGCCATGCACGAAAAGCCGATAATGCGGCCGGTCTTCATCTGGTGCATACGGGTGATGGCTGAAACATCAAGCCCGGGGTGATCCCGTCCTTTCCGTTCAGCCAGAAGGTCAACCATCTGCCCGCCGACCATGCCATGGGGCCCCGCGGCCTTGGCCAGTTCACTGACCAAGGTGCAGCGTACGGCAGGATCGGCATGGGTTGACGGGGCAGCAAGAACCTCGAACGCACGGGTCAGCAGGGCATCACCCGCCAGAATGGCTGTTGCTTCATCAAACTGGCGGTGGCAGGCTGGTTTTCCCCGGCGCATGCTGTCGTCGTCCATGGCGGGCAAGTCATCGTGGACAAGAGAATAGCAGTGGACCATCTCCACCGCGGATGCGGTGCGCAAGGCTGCGGTTTCGCTGACATTGAACATGTCGGCTGTTGCCAGGACCAGGAACGGGCGCAGCCGTTTTCCGCCAGCCAGCGTTGAATAGCGCATGGCTTCAAAGACCCGTCCCTCTGCTTCCGGTATCTCCGGTATCAGACGGGCGAGCATTGTTTCGACCGCAGCCGTTTTTTCTTTCAGGGCAGCCTGCAGGGCTAGGCTCATGCCGGGCATTGTTCTGGAACCTCAGGCTGGATCAAGAGGGGTTGTGCCGCTGGCCGTTCCGTCGGCAGCAAGAGCAATTTTTTCCACCCTGGCTGTCGCATCCGCCAGTCGTTTTTCACAGTGGAACTTGAGAAGGGTCCCGCGTTCATAGGCCCCGACAGCCTCGTCGAGTCGAACCTGACCACGCTCAAGTTGCTGGACAATCTGCTCCAGTTCGCGCAGGGCATCCTCGAAGCTTAGTCCGGCAATATCCGGGGGCAGGGTGGCGGTCGTCATGGCATCCTCTTCTCATTGGGGGCGCCAGAGTATAGGGCACCTGACGGCAAGGCAAGATATCTGGGCGCGATTTGGGAAGCCTGTTGACGGCTTCTGTATTGCCTTTGGTTTCCGGGCCGTTTAAACGACGGTGTCGGTTCCCAACATGCTGACATCTTGTATCATGACAAAGCAGCACGATGATCCTTTATGACTTTGCCTGTGCCGGTGGGCACACTTTTGAAAGCTGGTTTGCCAGCAGTGCGGCCTATGACTGTATGGCTGAAAAACAGGCCGTTCTGTGCCCCGTTTGTGGCAGCACCCAGGTCAAAAAAGCGCTTTCTGTCCCCAAGATTGCCAAAAAACGTGATGCGTGTGGCGTGCGGGATGAACGGGATCCGCCCCCTGTCTCAGCAGGGGATACCTCTTCTGATGCAGCACCGGGCGGGGTACCTGGTCTGCGCAGCGAGCATGGTGTCCGTTTGCGTGAGGCGATGGGTATGGTGCGACGTGTCATTGAGGAAAAATGTGATTATGTGGGGCAGGGCTTTGCTGAAGAGGCCCGGAAGATCCACTATGGCGAGGTTGAGCCGCGTCCGGTTTATGGAGAGGCTTCACCGCAGGAATGTGATTCCTTGCGGGAAGAGGGGATAGAGTTTGCTTCACTGCCCTGGTTGGTGGAAAATGCTTGATCCTGCCGTGGGGCGCAGCAGGCAGGGTAGGCCACGGTGTGCGGGGGACATACAGCCATTCATGCAGCAACGAGAAGGGAATAGCCCGCTTGGCCTTCGGCCAGTCTTGTTTGTGGTTGGTGCTTTTCTGACCATCCTTGGCGTGGCCATGCTGGTGCCGGCTGCCGTTGACCTTGCCGGGGGTGATCCGGACTGGATCAGTTTTTTTGTCTCCGGAGCGTTGACTGTTCTGGTCGGCCTGTTACTGACATTTGCCAATTTTGACCGGAATATCACCCTGTCCCGCCATCAGGCTTTCTTGCTGACGGTCCTGTCGTGGCTTGGCGTTACGGCCTTTTCAGCAATGCCGTTTCATCTGTCGCGTTTCCGTATGAGCTATACGGATGCATTTTTTGAAGCCATCTCTGGCCTGACAACCACCGGAGCAACGGTTATCACCGGTCTTGACTTGGCTCCTCCCGGTATCCTGCTGTGGCGTTCCCTGCTGCATTGGCTGGGTGGGATCGGAATTGTTGTCATGGCTATTTCGCTGCTGCCGTTCCTGCGGGTCGGGGGTATGCAGCTGTTCAAGATGGAAAGCTCGGATACAGGCGACAAGGTGCTGGGCAAGGTCAGCCAGCTGGGGGCTGCCCTGGTCCTGATCTATATTGCCCTGACGACCTTGTGTACGGTTTTCTACCTGCTGGGCGGCATGACTCTTTTCGAGGCTGTCAACCATGCGATGTCGACTCTTTCTACGGGCGGCTATTCTACCTCGGACAGCTCCATTGCTCATTTCAACAGCCATTTTATCAACTGGGTTGCCATTGTTTTCATGATCTGCGGCGGGGTGCCCTTTACCCTGTTTATACGCATGGGCCGTGGCGGGGTCCGGGTTCTGTTTTCTGATCTGCAGGTCAGGGGGTTTTTGGGCTTCCTGATCCTGACGTCTGTTATTCTGACCGTGTGGATGATGCTTACTGGCAAGGAGGATCTGTTCGATACCTTCAGCCACGTGATGTTCAGCGTTGTTTCAGTGGTCACAACAACCGGCTTTGCGAGCGCTGACCACACACAGTGGGGCAATCTGGCGGTGGCCAGTTTCTTTGCCCTTTTGTTCGTTGGCGGGTGCACAGGATCAACGGCGGGTGGGATAAAGATCTTCCGTTTTCATATCGCCTGGAAGCTCTTTGTGTCGCATATCCATCGCCTGATCAGCCCGAATGCCGTTGAGGTCCAGAGGTACGGCGATCGCCGCATTACAGAAGATGTTGCTGCCTCGGTTCTGTTGTTTTTCTTCATCTACATTGCAACGGTTGGTGGTATTACCCTGTTCCTTGCTGCGGTCGGCCTGGACTGGGTTACGGCGATTTCGGGTGCTGCAACCGCAGTCGGGAACGTTGGACCGGGTCTGGGTGATATTATCGGGCCGGCTGGCAACTTCCAACCCCTTCCTGATGCTGCCAAGTGGGCCCTGTCCGTGGGTATGCTCCTTGGCCGTCTGGAGTTTTTCTCGGTTCTTGTGTTATTGTTCTGGCGCTTCTGGCGGGATTGATCCCGGCCTGTGTCAGGCCGGGTGTTTGGCAATCAGCAGATAGTTGACGGACAGGTCATCGGTGATGGACCAGTCACCGGACAGGGGATTGTAGCTCATCCCCCGCAGGTCGGTGACTTCCATGCCTCCACGACGCAACCCGGCGGCAAATTCACTGGGTTTCACAAATTTATCCCAGTCGTGGGTTCCCTTGGGAAGCCAGCGCAGGATGTATTCGGCCCCGATCTTGGCCAGTAACATCGAGCGGATGGTACGGTTGATGGTGGCGCCGACCAGCATGCCCCCCGGCTTGACCAGGTTTGCACAGGTTTGCAGGAAGAAGTCCGGGTCGGCGACGTGTTCAACGACCTCCATGGACAGCACCACATCAAATTGGGCCTTTTCCGCAACCAGGTTTTCCGCCAGTGTGGCCCTGTAATCAATATCCAGGCCAGAGCGGGCCGCATGGGCGCGTGCCGTGCCGATATTCTTTTCCACCCCGTCGATGCCGGTGACGGCAAAGCCCAGCCGTGCCATGGGTTCAGACAGAAGGCCACCCCCGCAGCCGATATCAACCAGCGACAATCCCTGGAACGGGGTTGTATCCGCTGGATTCAGGCGGAAATGGGCGCAGGCTGCGTCGCGGATGAAGGAAAGCCGCTGCGGGTTGAACCGGTGCAGGGGCTTGAACTTTCCTTCTGGATCCCACCACGAATCGGCCATGGCCTCGAATTTCGCCAGCTCTTCGGGCGATGCTGTGGTTTGAGCCTTGTTCATCCGGGCATACTCCGCTGGTTGACATACAGAAAAGGCAACGCAAGACAGGTGTGGTGTGTCGGAACCTTGCGCCACGGAACCTGCCGGAGTATGTATACCGGCCCGCAGGTTCCGGCAATTGCAGAACCGTGTCTTACATGAATCCAGGGGACGGACTTTTCCCGATGGCTCGAGTTGTTATGAAGTTTGGCGGTACCTCCGTCGGGGATCTTGACCGTATCCGCAATGTCGCCCGCCGTGTGAAGTCCGAGGTTGACGCCGGTCACGAGGTGGCTGTTGTGGTGTCGGCCATGGCCGGTGAAACCAACAAGCTGGTGGGGTTCTGCCGGGATCTGGCTCCCTTGCACGATGTGCGGGAATATGATGTTGTTGTCGCAACGGGCGAGCAAGTTACGATCGGTCTTCTGGCCATGGCCCTTCAGGATCTGGGGGTCCGTGCCCGTTCATGGGCAGGCTGGCAATTACCAATTCATACCGATGGTGCACATTCCCGCGCCCGTATTGTGGGCATAGAGACTTCTGTGTTGCTCCAGCGTATGGCCGGGGGGGAGGTGGCTGTGGTTGCAGGTTTCCAGGGTATGGGGCCTGATGGCCGGGTCACGACCCTTGGACGTGGGGGATCCGATACATCGGCTGTTGCCCTGGCTGCGGCAATAAAAGCTGATATCTGCGATATCTATACCGATGTTGACGGCGTTTATACAACCGACCCTCGCATTGTGGCCCGTGCCCGCAAGCTTGAAAAGATTACCTATGAGGAAATGCTGGAAAGCGCCTCTCTCGGGGCCAAGGTTCTACAGGTCCGCTCTGTGGAAATGGCCATGAAGCATGGAGTGCGGGTGCAAGTCCGCTCCAGTTTCTCGGACGCAACCGGGACCATTATCTGTGACGAGGATGAAATCGTGGAAAAGGAACTTGTCAGCGGCATCACCTATTCCCGGGACGAGGCCAAGATTACCCTGGTCAATGTGCCGGATCGTCCGGGGGTTGCTGCCGCTATTTTTGGTCCCCTGACGGAAGCCAATATCAACGTGGACATGATTGTCCAGAATATTTCCCGCGGGATCGGGGCGACAGACATGACCTTTACTGTCAGCCGGGATGATTTCGGGCGGGCGGTGAAGGTTCTTGAGTCCCGCCAGACGCAGCTGGGTTATGCTGAACTGGTGACGGACCCGGATGTCGCCAAGGTGTCGGTTGTCGGCGTTGGCATGCGCAGCCACGCAGGTGTTGCGCAGACGATGTTCGGGGCCCTAGCCGAAAAGGGGATCAACATACAGGTTATTTCCACGTCGGAGATCAAGGTTTCGGTTCTGATCGCCGAAGAGTATACCGAGCTGGCCGTGCGTGCCTTGCACACAGCCTATCGGCTGGATGCCTGATGATGGAGGGAAACGGAGTGTCGGCCACGCGGGATGTGACCGGGGAGGGCAGAAGGCATCTTGATGATCTCTGGGCTGCGGGCAGGGCTTTTCTGGGATGCGAGTATGCCATTCTTGGCGGTGCCATGTCCTGGGTGTCGGAGCGCAGCTTGGTTTCAGCGGTGTCCAATGCCGGGGGGTTTGGTGTCATTGCCTCTGGTTCGATGACCCCGGATCTGCTGGAGGCCGAGATACGGGCGACCCGTGCCCTGACCGGCAAGCCGTTCGGTGTGAACCTGATTACGATGCATCCGCGCTTGGATGACTTGATTTCTGTGTGCCTGGCGGAAAACGTGGGCCACATTGTTCTGGCCGGTGGCCTGCCTTCGTCTGCATCCATACGCCGTGTCAAGGATGGTGGGGCGCGGGTGATCTGTTTTGCACCGGCCGTGGTTCTGGCCAAAAAGCTGGTTCGTTCCGGTGTGGATGCCCTTGTGATTGAGGGAACCGAGGCAGGTGGCCATATCGGACCGGTTTCCACCAGTGTTTTGGCGCAGGAGATTTTGCCTGTCATGCGCGATGTTCCGGTCTTTGTTGCCGGCGGCATCGGGCGCGGCGAGGCTATTGCGTCGTTCCTGGAGATGGGGGCGGCGGGGGTCCAGATTGGTACGCGGTTGGTCTGTGCCACGGAAAGTATCGCGCATCCGGCCTTCAAGCGTGCGTTCCTGAAAGCCAGTGCCCGCGATGCGGTCCCTACAGTCCAGCTTGATCCACGTTTTCCTGTTATTCCTGTGCGTGCCCTTGTCAACAAGGGAACGGAGCTGTTTATGGAAACCCAGCGCGCTGTTATCGAGCGTTTTCGCGCCGGGGAGCTGGACCAGAAAGATGCCCAGCTGGAAATCGAGCATTTCTGGGCTGGGGCTTTGCGCCGGGCGGTGATCGATGGGGATGTGGATCATGGGTCCTTGATGGCTGGCCAGAGTGTTGGCATGGTCACGCGGGAACAGCCTGTGGCGGAAATTCTGCAGGAATTGGTGGGGCAGGCGGTTTCAGCCCTTGAAAACCGGGTGAGTGGTCCCAATATCTGACGGGTGTAAACCGGTAAGGGGGAGCAGGGATGAGCAAAATCGAGGTGGATGCAGACGTTGCCCGGCGTCTGCTGTCCCGTTTGCGCGACGTTCTGGCTGGCGATGGTGATGCGCAGAGCCGCCTGGACGGCGTGGCCATGGTCATTGCTGATTCCCTTCAGGCTGAAGTCTGTTCCATTTATGTCATGCGTGCCGGCGAGGTCCTGGAGCTGTTTGCTACCGAGGGGCTGAACCAGTCTGCCGTTCACCAGACACGTCTGCGGGTGGCGGAAGGGTTGGTGGGGGACGTTGCCGCCCATGGGCGGTCCCTGTCCCTTGCCGACGCCTGGCAGCATCCGTCGTTTGTCTATCGTCCGGAAACAGGCGAAGACCTTTTTCATTCCTTTGTCGGTGTCCCGATTATACGTGGGTCGCGGGTTATCGGTGTTCTGGTTGTGCAGAACAGGGATACCCGGGTGTTCTCTGATCTGGAGATCGAGACCCTGGAAACGGTCACCATGGTTCTGGCCGAGCTGATTGGCTCGTCGGACCTTGTCAGCCGCGATGAACTGATGCCTGCTGATGGCATCGGTCTGCTGCCGCTGCGCCTTGATGGCCTGACCCTGGCCCCGGGTATCGGGATTGGGACCGTGGTGCTGCATGAACCCCGGCGCAGCGTCAATGATGTTGTTGCCGAGGATCCGGAGTGTGAGCTTCATCGTCTTCATGAAGCCCTGCAGACCCTGCGGGCCGAGGTTGACACCATGATGGGATTCGACGGTGTTAGCGGGGATTCCCTGGACATCCTGCGGGCCTATCGCATGTTTGCCCAGGACAAGGGCTGGATTGGCCGGATTTCGGATGCGGTGCGATCTGGCCTGACGGCCGAGGCTGCGGTTATGCGGGTTCATGACGATACGCGCATGCGTATGCACCAGGTTTCTGATCCGTACCTGCGTGAGCGGTTGCATGACCTGGAAGATCTGGCCAACCGCTTGCTGCGTCATCTGGCCGGTGAAGATATTCAGGATGAATTGCCTGAGGATGCAGTGCTGGTTTGCCGCAACCTGGGCCCGACCGAGCTTCTGGATTATGACCGTTCCCGCCTGTGTGGTCTTGTGATGGAAGAAGGATCACGTACTATGCATGCGGTCATTGTGGCCCGTGCACTGGGAATCCCGGTTGTGGGACGGGTTGATTCAGTGTTCTCGATGGTGGAGTCCGGTGACTCCGTCATTGTGGATGGTGAACATGGGCAGGTGTTTATCCGCCCATCGGAAGATATCTGCCAGCAGTTCGAGGAATCGCTGTGTCTGCGACAACACAAGTTACAGGCATGGGCGCAGCTGCGAACCGTACCGGCTGTCAGTCGTGACGGTGTAACGGTCAATCTCATGCTTAATGCCGGGCTTCTTCTGGATTTGCCTCACCTGGATGAAACAGGGGCCAGCGGCATTGGTCTTTACCGCACGGAGTTGCCATTCATGTCCCGCCCGGCTCTGCCGGATGTCGCTGCACAGCGTGCGCTGTACAGCCGGATACTGGATTATGCCGGACCAGAGCGTCCGGTTGTGTTCCGTACTCTTGATGTCGGGTCTGACAAGGTGTTGCCGTATTGGCACAGCACGCGTGAGGAGAATCCGGCTCTCGGGTGGCGCTCGGTACGCATTTCCATGGATCGGCCGGCGATCTTTCTTGAGCAGCTTCAGGCCCTTGTCCAGGCAGCACACGGCCGTGTGTTGTGTATTATGTTCCCGATGATTTCGACGGTTGAGGAATTCTGTCAGGCCCGCCAGCTGCTGGACATGGAGCTGTCCCGCCAGGGTGCTGCGGGTTTTGTGCCGTCTGCTGTTCGCGTTGGAACAATGCTGGAGGTTCCCTCTCTGCTTTGGGAGCTACCCGCTTTGCTGGATCATGTTGACTTCTTGTCGATTGGAACCAATGACCTGTCGCAGTTCCTGTTTGCAACGGACCGTGGCAATCCCAGTGTGGCTGATCGCTATGACGTTCTCTCACCACCGTTCCTGAAGGTGGTGAGGCAGGTTGTCCAGGCTTGTGCCGATGCCGGTGTTGCCTGTTCAGTGTGTGGGGAAATGGCCGGGCGACCGTTGGAAGCTGTTGTGCTGGCTGCGCTTGGTGTTCGGACATTGTCCATGTCGGCTTCGGGTGTTGGCCCTGTCAAAGCTGCTCTCCGGGATGCAAATTTGGGTGATCTTGCGGGCTATCTGGATGATCTTCTGAATTTGGGATACCGTTCCTTGCGCGAACGTTTACGTGGTTATGCCCGCGATCATGGGATTTCTCTTTCCTGAGTGTTGTGTGTTTTGTGTGCGGGGTTTTTCTTCATTGTGTGGGGCAGTGGTTGCAGACCATGCTGATTTTTTGATAGCGTGTAGCAGAGCCGGTGCCGTCGCCCGATAACTGGAGTATTCACGGATCTGGTTTCCGGAGTGCTTGCCGTGAAGAAGAGTACAAGGATTGTGGACCGCCGTGATGATTGATGTTCTCAAATCCCCTGATACCGTGCTGTCCCGTGTTGGTGAAGTGGGGCGGCTGTTGCGTGAGGCGCGCGAAGAATCCCGGCAGAATGTTTCCGACGTGTCGGATCGTCTGCGCATACGCAGTGCTTTTCTGGTGGCGATCGAGGAAGGTCGCTACAACGAGTTGCCCGGACCAACCTACGCTGTGGGATTCGTGCGTGCGTATGCTGGCTTTCTTGGGCTTGACAGCGCGGAGGTTGTGCGCCGTTTCCGCGAGGAAAGTGCGATGGTCCCCGGTCGTTCGCATCTGGAGTTTCCAGGACCGGCCACGGACGGTGGCATGCCATCCCGCAATCTCCTTGTTGCTGCGGTGGTTATGGTCGGTCTGGTCTATGGTGGCTGGCGTCTGGTTGATTCCACAGATACGTCCTTGGCTGTCCTTGTGCAGGAAGTGCCGGATCGTTTCATGTCCCTGATCAATGGGGGGACTGTGCCTGTTGTTGATACAGGGGATGAGCCTGTCCTCAGAGAGCCAGAGATGCCAGGGCATGTTGATGCTGATGAAGGTTCGGTCCGTATGGCGCCAGCGCAGGATGCTGAGCATTCGGTTTTGCCTCTGTCATCTGATCCTGTGCCATCCGGTATTCTTGATGCGGAAGAAAGAAGATCATCTGAGCCTGAGCCGTTGGATGCCAAGATTAGTCCTGACAATGTGCCGGGTGAGGGGGCCGGGAAGCCTGTGCCGGGTTCCGCCGTCGGTTCTGTTGGTGCGGCTGATCCTGCGGGAGGAGATGCTGCGTCTGCCCGTGCCGGCGAGTCATTGGCACCGGACTCTTCCGGGCGTGCTGCGGATGCCGCGGTGCCGCTTCCGACCGTCGATCCTGTTGTTCCTGCTGCCCCCTCTGTCTCTGTGGAGCAGAAGGCTCAGCCGGTTCCCCCTATGCCGCTTTCGCGCCCGACCCCGCCATCCGTTCGTCGAGATCCTCAGGCAGCGCCGGTTGAGCGTCGTGGGTCGGCAGCGGCACCATCACAGACAGAAGTCAGTGCAGTGCCACTGCGTGTTCCCGGGAATGGCGCGGGTACTCCACGTCGTATTGTCCTGCGTGCTACTCAGGATTCGTGGGTGCAGGTGCGTTCTCCCCAAGGTTTGGTTCTCAGTCGCCTGATGCGGCGTGGGGAGGAGCTGGAAGTGCCGAATCGCAAGAACCTGGAGCTAATGACCGGTAATGCCGGCGGCCTGAGGGTAGAGGTTGATGGGGCTGTGATGCCCTTGTTGGGCAAGGCCGGGGAGGTTCGCCGTAACATCCCCCTGGACCCGGATGCCCTGAGAACGGCTGAAAATCCTGCGGGTTAGCATTTACCGGGTCAGCTGGGCGCAAACCCCCGTTCCGTTCTGGTGGAGGCTGGTTTATAACCGGCCCGGATCCCTTTGTCCGGAGGTTGCAGGATTATGAGTGTCCGGGAATACCGCCAGATCATGCGCAGGAAATCCCGCAAGATTTTTGTCGGGCCGGTGGCGGTGGGGGGTGATGCCCCCATATCGGTCCAGACCATGACCAATACACTGACCACCGATGTGCAGGCCACGCTGGACCAGATTCGCCGTGCCGCAGCAGCGGGCGCCGATATCGTGCGGGTCTCGTGTCCGGATGAGGAGTCCACGGCCGCCCTTGGTCATATTGTGCGCGGTTCTCCGGTGCCCTTGGTTGCCGATATTCATTTCCACTATCGCAGGGCTATTGAGGCGGCGGAGGCCGGGGCTGCGTGTTTGCGCATCAATCCCGGCAATATCGGGTCGGATGACCGTGTGCGCGAGGTTGTGAAGGCTGCAAAGGATCATGGGTGTTCGATCCGCATTGGCGTTAATGCTGGATCGTTGGAGCGTGACCTTCTGGAGCGTTACGGGGAGCCTTGCCCCGGGGCTATGGTTGAAAGCGCCCTGCGGCATCTTCGTATTCTGGAGGATAATGATTTCTTCGAGACCAAGATCAGTGTGAAGGCATCCGATGTCTTTCTGGCGGTTGCAGCGTATCAGGAGCTGGCTGATGCCTGTGATTATCCGTTGCATTTGGGCATTACCGAAGCCGGTGCATTGCGCACAGGCACGGTCAAAAGTTCGATCGGTCTTGGTATGCTGCTGTGGAGCGGGATCGGTGACACAATCCGCGTATCCCTGTCGGCCCCGGTCGAGGAAGAGGTTCGTGTTGGCTTCGATATTCTCAAGGCGCTTGACCTGCGTCACCGCGGTGTCCGCATTGTCTCGTGTCCTTCCTGTGCGCGGCAGGGGTTTGATGTGATCCGGACGGTCGAGATTCTGGAACAGCGTTTGGCCCATATCAACACGCCTGTCAGCCTTTCGATCATTGGCTGTGTTGTCAACGGACCGGGGGAGGCACGTGAAACCGATATCGGCCTGACGGGCGGCAAGGGCAATCACATGGTGTATGTGGCAGGGCGACAGGATCACAAGATTGATCCAGATCGTATGATTGACCACTTGGTCGAGATGGTGGAAAAGCGCGCTGCGGCCATAGAAGCCAAGAAAGCCGGCGGTGGTCAGGAAAGCATGGTTACAGGGTAGCCTTTTCGTTAACGTCAATACCTTCTGTTTTCACGTTTTTTGAGTTCCGGGAGAAAAGTATTATGGCTTCCCTTCAGCCTGTTCGCGGTACGCGCGACCTTATGGCCGATGACGTACGCCGCCACAGGGCTGTTATCGAACAGGCCCGTTCTGTCAGTGCCCTGTACGGCTTTGACGAGGTTATGACCCCGATTTTCGAATTTACCGAAGTTTTTAGCCGCACCATCGGTGAGACATCGGATATCGTGTCCAAGGAAATGTATGCGTTTGAGCGATCGGGCGATCGCCTTTGCCTGCGCCCCGAAGGCACAGCGGGTGTCTGCCGGGCTTTTCTGTCCAACGGGTTGGTGCAGCAGGTTCCTTTTCGTGCCTTCTACGCCGGGCCGATGTTTCGCTACGAGCGCCCGCAAAAGGGGCGTCAGCGCCAGTTCCACCAGCTTGGCGTCGAACTTCTGGGGGTTGACAGCCCCCGTGCAGATGTGGAAGTTCTCTCCCTTGCAGCCCACATTCTTGACCTTTACGGATTGAAAGACCGGGTCCGGCTTGAGATCAATACGCTTGGCGATACAGAAAGCCGGATGGCGTACAGGGATGCGTTGCAGTCTTGGCTTTCACGTTACCGCGATGATCTGTCTGAAGAAAGCAAGATCCGTCTGGAGAAAAACCCGCTGCGGATTCTGGACTCCAAGGATGAAAAAGACCGTGCGTTGATTGTAGATGCGCCGGGCATGGTGGACTACCTGAATGCGGCGTCGCAGCACTTCTTTGACGCTGTTCAGGATGGTCTTTCCCGGCATGGTATTGCCTTTACCGTCAATCAGAAACTGGTTCGTGGTCTGGATTACTATTGTCACACAGCGTTTGAGTTTGTGACCGATGATCTGGGTGCCCAGGGAACGGTTCTGGCCGGCGGTCGTTATGATGGCCTGATTGAAACCATGGGTGGGCCGCATGTTCCGGGTATTGGCTGGGCTGCCGGTGTCGAGCGTCTGGCGATGATGATGGCCGATGTGCCACCCCGTTTGCGCCCACTGGCTGTGATACCGGCCAGCCCGGCGCTGGAAGTGGACGCTGATCAGCTGGTGTCGCGTTTGCGTTATGCTGGGTTTGCGGTCGATATGGCTTTTTCGGGCGCCATGAAAAAAAGGATGAAACGGGCCAATGCGGTTCATGCCTGTGCAGCCCTTTTGCTGGGAGAGGATGAGCAGGCGCAGGGTGGCGTAACCGTACGGGACCTTGATACGGGTGAGCAGGAACTGGTGCCTCTGGCCAGCCTGGAGGAGGCGTTGGCGCGTTTCCGCTCCTGTCACGGGTGATGGGCGTGTGATGGTCGGGCGGGCGGCAGATCTTCTGTGTATTGTCGGGGTGAACCACCGTTCCGGCACGCTTGCCCTGCGGGATGCCCTGGTTTTCGAGGACCAGGATATTTCTGCTGCCCTGCATGCGCTGAAAGCATCGGGGATCGGACAGGCTGTCCTGTTGTCCACCTGTGACCGTGTGGAAGTGATTGCTGTCGGTTCCGATCCGTCTGCGCTGTGTATGGCTGTGATGGCATTCCTGGCCGGGCATGCCGGTCAGAGTGTGGAAGAGATACGGGAGCAAGGGTATGTCCGGCACGGGAAAGAGGCTGTGCAGCATTTGTTTGCTGTTGCTTCTTCCCTGGACAGCATGGTGATCGGGGAACCGCATGTTCTTGGGCAGCTGAAGGCGGCCCATCGTTTATCCCGCGAACAGGGGATGACAGGGTCGGCTCTGGAATCCTGCTTGCAGGCCGCGTATGCTACGGCAAAGCGTGTGCGTCAGGAAACAGGTATCGCCCGGCATCCCGTATCCCTGACAGCATCCGCCTTGCAGGTGGCCCGTGATCTTTTCGGTGACCTGCGATCGCGGAGTTTGCTGGTCATTGGCGGTGTTGATCTGGGTGACATGATGGCCGATGCCTTTCAGGAGGCCGGCGTCAGCGCGATTATGGCAAGTGCCCGTCGACCATCTCTTGCAGAGCGTCTGGCGGCCCGCCTGAATGGCCATGTCCTGCCTTTCGAAGCGATTGCAACAGTTTTGGTGAATGCCGATATTGTGATTGCCTCGGTTGGTGCGCGAACGTGGTCGGTGACAGCAGATATGGTGGCCATGTCACTGCGGATGCGCCGGCAGAAGCCTGTTCTTCTACTTGATCTGGGTGTTCCCGGTGACATAGAAGCCGCTGTCGGGCGTATGCCAAATGCCTTCCTCTATGACATGCAGGATCTGGAGCATGTGGCAGAGGAGGGGCGGAGCCTGCGGGAAAATGAAGCCCGTGCCGCTTGGTCCTTGGTTTCGGCCGAGGTGGCTTCGTTCTTTCGTTGCCATGCAGAGCGTGATGCGGTTCCCGTTATTGCGGCCTTGCATCAGAAGTTTGAGGCCGAGCGTCTTCGCGCCCTTCACGAAGCCGGGGATGATGCATCAAAGGCAACCCGTTTGTTGATCGGCCGCTTGCTGCATGATCCGTCCGAGACCCTCCGCTCCATGGCCGGAAGGCCGGACAGCGCAGAGGATTATCGGTGGGCAGAGCGCGTATTGCGGCGTTTGTTTGTTCTGGAAAACAAGGACTGATACACACGTGAGTCTTGATGAGAAGCTGGGGCGGGTTCTGGCCCGCCATGATGAAATTTCTGCTCTGTTGCAACAGCCCGGTGCCGATGTTGCTCGCCTGTCCAAGGAGCTTTCGGAGCTGGATCCTGTCGTTGAGAAGGTTCGTGCCTTTCGTGATGTTCGTTCGGCTTTCCAGGATGCCGAGAGCTTGCTGTCAGACCCCGAGATGAAGGATCTGGCCGAGGAGGAATACCACCGCTTGAAGCGTCTCTTGCCGGATCTTGAGCAGGCGGTGCGCATTGCCCTTCTGCCCGGTGATGAAGCCGACAGCCGTAACGCCGTTCTGGAAGTCCGTGCCGGGACGGGCGGAGAAGAGGCCGCCCTGTTTGCAGCGACCCTGTTCCGTATGTATGACCGTTATGCCGCCATGCATGGGTGGTCATTTGAAATACTGGATGCCAACGAAACAGGTCTGGGCGGGTACCGCGAGGCGGTTGCCCGTATCAGCGGACGCAATGTCTTTGGTCGTCTGAAGTATGAATCCGGTGTGCACCGTGTACAGCGCGTACCGGAAACAGAATCGTCGGGGCGGATTCACACGTCTGCGGCAACGGTTGCAGTTCTACCCGAGGCGTTGGAGGTGGATGTTCAGGTTGAGGACAAGGACCTTCGTATCGATACCTATCGGTCCCAGGGTGCCGGCGGCCAGCATGTAAACACCACTGATTCTGCGGTACGGATTACCCATATCCCGACCGGTGTGGTGGTTGCCTGTCAGGAAGAGCGCAGTCAGATCAAGAACCGTGCAAAGGCCATGATGATGTTGAGGGCTCGCCTGTACGACAGCCAGCGCCGCCGTGCCGAGGCTGAACGGGCCGCAGACCGTCGGTCCCAGGTGGGATCGGGTGATCGGTCGGAGCGCATCCGGACTTATAACTTCCCACAGGGCAGGGTGACGGATCACCGGATCAACATGACAACCTACACCATCGACCGCCTGATGCAGGGAGATGGTCTGGACGAGTTTATTGACGCCCTGATGGCCGATGACCAGGCTGCGCGCCTGGCCGAGCTGGATTGAGGCATGGAAGAGCCGTTAGGTCAGGTTCTGCAAACGGTAACCAGCCGTCTGGATGTAGCGGGGGTGGACAATCCGCGCTTTGACGCGCGTCAACTGATAGCGGCTGTGACCGGATTATCCGCGCGGTCCTTGTCGCTGTATCTTGATCGCCTTGTATCTATCGCGGAACAAGAGGTGCTTGAAACGTTCGTCCGGCGTCGTGAAGCGCGGGAGCCTGTGGCACGAATTCTGGGGCATCGTGGTTTCTGGACGCTGGAGCTGGCCCTGAACGCGGCAACGCTCGACCCGCGACCCGATACGGAAACACTTGTTGAAGCTGTTCTGCGCAACATCCCCGATCCGGATGCTCCTTTACGCATTCTGGATCTGGGAACCGGGAGCGGGGCTATCCTTGTTGCCCTGTTGCATGAACTGCCCCATGCGTATGGGGTTGGTGTTGATCTTGCTCCCGCAGCGGCGGCGATGGCGTTTTGTAATGCGCATGCCAATGGCGTTGGTGACAGGGCGTCCTTTATCGTGGGTTCCTGGGCGCAGAGCCTTGCCGGGACGTTTGATGTTATTGTGTCCAACCCGCCTTATATTCCGCTATCGGATATAGCCGCTCTTGAGCCGGAGGTGCGCCTGTATGACCCCGCTCTTGCCTTGGTGGGTGCAGATGATGATGGGCTGGGGTGTTATCGGGCTTTGATCCCTGATGCTGCCCGTTTGCTCTCTCCCGGTAGTCTTTTGGCTGTGGAGGTCGGGATCGGGCAGGCTGATGCCGTTGCGGTTCTGTTCACGTCCCATGGTTTTTCTGTACCGACACGGTACAGTGATTTGGGGGGAGTGGAGCGTTGCTTGGCTTCTGTTTCAGGGGGTTCCTGATCCCGTGAAGGGCGGTTTGTGAAAAAAAAGAAAGGATAACTGTAAAAAAGAGCTTGGAAGAGAGAGCAGACCCGCTTAGGGTTAGAGGTGATGCAAGGCGCTGAGGCGTCGGGGGTAAACACGTCGAACGTGGCGTGTATCGTGAAGTCAATCAAAATACAGAAAGATCCGGAGATCCGAATTTTTTCAGACTGGTTGTCGTTGCGTACGTGTCCTTACGGACGCCCCGGGCGAGTACCACGCGAAAATCATTATCCTGCATGGCGTGTGCCGGTTGTTTTCCGGTTATTGGTTCCTGTTGTGCCATTGCGGGATTCGTGAATAAACGGGACGCTCCCCGAACGGGAGGTCGAATTCTTGATGTTGATGGAGTCATGAAGCTAGGCTCGAACGGCAAGGGCCGCATGCGCGGCCGCAATAACCAGCCCCAGTCCCAGATGTACAAGGGAAGGGGGCCATCGCGCAACCAAGTGTATGACAGCAACGGACCCGGTGTTCGTGTGCGTGGAAATGCGCATCAGGTTGTTGAGAAGTATCAGGCATTGGCCCGTGATGCGGCTGCTTTGGGTGATCGCCTGCTGTGCGAAAACTATCTTCAGCACGCAGAGCACTATCTCCGCATTATTCTCGCCATCAATCAGAACAATCCGCAGCGCTCGGTTATGAGGCTCGATCAGGGGCAAGCCCTGGAAGGCCCGGACGAGTTTTACGAGGACGGTGAAGATTTGCAGGAAGCAACGGTTGAAGCCGTTGGTCTTGCAGGTAGTACGGGATCTGTTACTGATCCCGGTGTTGCCTTGGAAGAGGCATCTTCTGAATTTGGCAATGAGGGACAGTCGCGTCCGCGACGTCCGCGAGATGCTGATTTCCGCCCCCGTTCCGATCGACGTGGTGACACAAGAAACCGGCGTAATGATGAGCATCCTGTCCGTGAGAGGGAGGTTTTCTCTGCTCCGGTTCCTGGCAGTGAAGCCCAGCCTTTTGTTGTTATTCCAGGTGAGGTTGATCAGGCTGGTCCTGCAGTTGTTGCGCCAGCGCCTGCTCCTGCTATTCATCAGGAAACATCGGTTTCCGGTGTCAGTGACGTTGATACGGCTGTTTCAGATATATCAACAACAGACGTCAGAAAGCCGCGTCGTCGTCGTGCCGTGGCCCGTGTTGCTGTTGATTCTGTATCGACAGAACAGGCTGAGGCTTGATGGTCGGTCTCTATTCTTTCCCGATCTATAAAAAAAGCCCCCTCTTGCAGGGGGCTTTTTTTATCGGGCATGGAAGCATCAGTGTGCGCGTGCAAGCTTCCTGTTCATACCGACAGGAAGCTCTGCGTATACCTTCTCCATTGTAGCCCGCTGTCCCTGAAAACGCCTCAGCTCAGCGCCTGCCAGGACATTGCCCGTCGGGAACTTGACGCCAAGCGGGTTAACCTGTTTGCCTCTCTTCATGATCTCGTAGTGCAGGTGAGGACCTGTCGAGCGGCCTGTTGATCCTACGTAGCCAATAACATCCCCCTGCCGGACGCGCTTGCCCGTTGCTATACCTTTGCCGATCGCAGACATGTGGGCATATGCGGTAGCGTACTCGTTGTTATGGCGCAAACGAACGTAATTGCCATAGCTTCCCTTGAAGCCCGCAATTTCAATGACACCATCACCGGCGGCATAAATGGGGGTACCGCGGGGCGCCGCGAAGTCAACGCCCTTGTGCATACGGGAATACCCAAGAACAGGGTGCACGCGGGTACCAAAACCCGATGTCAGTTTGGCTCCGTTGATCGGAGTTCTCAGCAGTGCCTTCCGAACACTCTCGCCCTTGCTGTTGAAATAATCGATCCGTCCGTCCTTGCTTTCATGGCGCCACAGGGCTGTCGTACGCCCTGAGAGTGTCATGGCCGCATAAAGCAGAACGGCATCGCCTACCGCCTCACCCCGTGGGGTTACCTTGCGTCGGATGAGCAGAGCAAACCGATCTCCTTTCTGTATGTCCCGCTGAAAGTCAACATCATAAGAAAAAATGTTGATCAGGTTCTGTATGATATCAACGGGCACGCCGGCCTCGCCTGCCGCGGCAAACAGGCTTGTTCCAATGTCGCCTTCGATCCGGACCATCTCGTCATTGAGTGGGGTCTTGATCGATGACGATGAGAAGCTGCCATCGTCACTACGGGAAGATTGCACTTTGAAGGCAGGGCTGGGCTCAAGGGAAAAGCCTTGGAACGATTGGTTTTCAGGTTCATCAAATGTAAGCGTTATTTCATCACCAACACGCAGAGAGCGTGGATCATAGATGCTGCGCAAAGCTTCGATAGCTGAATGCGCATCCTGTCGCTCTACACCAGCTGATATCAGGGCGCCCATCAGGGTATCGCCCTGTTCTATTTTGACCGTATGCATGCGAGGTGTAGCAGGAGAGGGATGTGCTGCGCTTTGTGCTTTTGAGGTTACAGTGTCGTCGCCGGAAGAAGGCGGTGGTGATGCCATGGAAAAGCTACGAGGCCCAGCGACAATTGGTACCTGAGCGTCGGCAGTGATTGATGATTTTTTACGTTGGGAAGGCAGATGTTGTGGTGCGGGCGTGACAAGATGAGAGACAACCAGTACAGCGGCAGCGCCAAAAAGCATTCCAACTGTCGCAAAGATAACCGGTTTTCCGTGCCGCACTCTGATGATCCTTATTCAAACACAAACACAGCCTGACGCGCGTAAGCGCTGATACTACCGACACTGATACCGAGAGACAACCACGAAGGTTGACGATATATGATTGCAGTCACGCTCTATTAACGTCCAGGTGTTTTGTGTAGCCCTTGAATTTTTTTTGTTTTGTTTAAGGAATTGTGTTGACGATTTTTGCGTTGGGGCTTAGAAGGTGCGTCCCGACGCTGAGGGACTGGTTTTTCTGGTTTTGTTGGTGTCTGGTGCTGTTTTACAGAGTGAAGAGACGGAAGG
>NZ_JAAVTF010000020.1:0-9013 GCF_012102665.1 Haematospirillum sp. 15-248
ATGCACAAGCTGCTTCACGGTCCGGCCAAGACGGTCCAGCTTCCACACCACCAGTGTGTCACCTGTGCGCAGGTAATCCAGCGCACTGGAAAGGCCGGGACGGTCTTCACGGCTGCCGCTGGTCTGGTCCTCGAACACACGCTCGCAACCGGCTGCCGACAACGCCTCTGTCTGTAGCTCTGTGGTCTGGTCTCGCGTCGAAACGCGGGCGTAGCCGATCAGCATGACATCTCCCTCAAAACGCATCGCACATAACAGCACGCTCAAACGATCCTGTAGTTACAAAAAAAGAATAGAACAAAGAGATAACAGAGGACATAATGTCCGCAGATTTTCCCGACAAGAATAAAGCATGACATATTCTCAGCCCCTCAAAACCTTGAAACAAGCCCGCAGCAGATTCACACAACGCGAGCTTGCCAAGCATGTTGGGAAAGACATCAAAACCATAAGACGGTGGGAAAAAGGTGAGACACCGTGTCCAGTGATGCTTGAGCCGGCATTGCGGGATCTTATGGAACCAAAAGACACCCATACCATGGGGGATGGATGCGCCTTTAATTTTATTGATCTTTTTGCCGGTATTGGCGGCATCCGAATGGGCTTCGAAGCCCATGGAGGGAAATGCGTTTTTACCAGTGAATGGAATGAGTTCTCGAAAAAAACGTACATCCAGAACTATGGTGATCGTCATACATTCATTGGTGACATCGTTCCTTATCCAGCAGAATTTGTACCGGATCATGACGTCCTTCTTGGAGGCTTTCCGTGCCAACCATTCAGTATTGCCGGTGTAAGCAAAAAAAACTCTCTGGGTCGCCCTCATGGTTTTGAATGTACGACACAAGGAACCCTGTTTTTTGATGTTGCCCGTATTATTGCAGCAAAGCGCCCGAAGGCATTCCTGTTGGAGAACGTCAAAAATCTACTGTCGCACGACAAGGGGCACACTTTTGATGTGATCCTGCAAACGCTCCGTGATGAGCTTGGTTATAGTGTGCATTACCGGGTCATGGATGGACGGAATTTCACACCACAGCATCGGGAGCGCATTATTATCGTTGGTTTCCGTCAGGAAACAGGCTTTTCGTGGGATGATCTGAGAGTACCGGAGGAAGGTCCGCGTCTTGCTTCAATTCTCCACAGGACCGATGGTACAGAACCCATCATTCCATGGGACAGTGATCGCTTTTTTGATCATGACAAGCAAGCTGTCCAACCACGATATACATTGACCCAAAACCTTTGGACGTACCTTCAGAATTATGCAGAGAAACACCGCGCCGCCGGTAATGGTTTTGGTTTTGGAATGGTTTATCCGGATAGCGTTACCCGTACGTTATCCGCGCGGTACTACAAGGATGGGTCCGAAATCCTTGTATGGCAGGGCAAGAGCAAAAGGCCACGACGTTTAACTCCCCGTGAATGCGCCCGTTTGATGGGATTTCCTGATTCTTTCCGGATACCTGTCAGTGATACACAGGCCTATCGCCAGTTTGGCAATAGCGTTGTTATGCCAGTCATGCGAGAAGTTGCGCGTATCATGAAGCCCCACATACAAGCGTTAATCATTCATGAACAAAATGCACTTCTAAGTGTACGCGCCTCGCCTTCCTGATGGTTTATGAAGGTTACAGTCACGCACGCAGCCGGGTGATGTGCACTACATGTAGCTATGATGCCGAGACTCTCCGGTACCATGCCGCGATATGTGTGCATGGACATGAATCTGGTACCTGCACTCTGGCTTTATGGTGGACGCTCCCTTGATCGAGATCAGGAAATGAAACCAGGATATCTTTCGGAGTATTTTGAAGGGGTCGCCGCAAAGAGGCTAAGTGCGGTAGAGGCAGACGGGACGCGTTCAAACCAGCACGAATACCATGCGACAAGGAAGGTCAGGGCATTTCTTGGTAGTCCTGAAGAGAAGACGAGAATACCAGCCCGTTTTCTCTATCTCACCGATGATGATTCTGATCCTGTCGTGGAAGATGCGTTCCTGACTCTTTACAATTGCCGCAAGGGGAAACCGCGTTCTCCTGAATATCATCTCTATTTCCCAACCACAAACGTATCCCTTAATGCCAGCGAAGGAGACCTTCTCGTCATAGCAAAAAAGCGCGATGGTAGCCTTCTGGTTATCATTGCTGAAAATGGTTCTGGTATCGGGCGGCAGATTGAGTGGTTGTTTGGCTTTGTTGATCTGGTTCACCCCGGTTTTTTCGTAAAGTCCGAGTTGGAAACAGAACAGGACCGTATCGAGTTTGCCTCCCGGTTTATTCTGGAGAACATTGGTATAGCGGTTGAGGCATCCGAAGATACTTATCTTGATGACATGCTAACACGCTTTTCTGGTCGTTTCCCGACTACGCGCGAATTTTCGACCTATGCACGATCAACTCTTAAGGATCTTTCCCCTCGGGACCAGCCAGATCTTGTCCTGATGACGTGGATGGAGCGTGAGGAAATTCTATTCCGTACACTTGAGCGCTATCTTATTGCTGACAGATTATCGCAAGGATTCACCGGGAAGATTGGCGCCAGGAACGTTGATGTTGATGGGTTTCTGTCATTTTCCTTGTCCGTGCAGAACCGTCGTAAAAGTCGCGTCGGTCTCGCCCTGGAGAATCACTTGGAACGACTGTTTGAGGAAAATGGTCTACGCTATACACGAACAGCCATAACAGAGAACAGGGCCAAGCCTGATTTCCTGTTTCCTGGTGCGGCCGCATATCATGATCCGGCGTTTGACTCATTGAAGCTAACTATGCTTGGCGTGAAGTCAACCTGCAAGGACCGTTGGCGGCAGGTTCTTGCCGAAGCAGACCGGATTGATGACAAGCATCTGCTGACTCTGGAGACGGCAATATCCACGCACCAGACCGAGGAAATGGCGGCAAAGCAGCTTCAGCTTGTTCTGCCCCGCAGTCTGCACCAGACTTACACGCCTGCACAGCAGGCATGGTTGATGGATGTTTCCGGTTTCACGGAATTGGTCCGTGAGCGACAGGGTGGCTAACTTATACAAGTGAACACCAATGACGGGGGGTTGGGAAGATGTTTCATTCAGGAATCAATGTGAGTGCATTCTGTAAGTTGGCCGCATTGTCTTGGCAGATTATTGTCTCATTGCATGTAACCGTTCTCGTCATCAGTTTCTTGTATGGGATCACACCATTCCTCGACTGGTTGCTTGATCCTGTGACCAATGCACGGATATTTGCGTGTTCAGCCGCTGTTTTATTGGCATTGGCGGCTGCTGCCATGACGTGGGGTGATGCTTATATGAGCATTCGGATGGGAGCAAGGAGGCCATCAAAACGCGAGAAGAAGACTTTAGATGACATTTCCATGGTCTTGGGCGCCAAATATCTCCGGAAATACGGAAAACCCATGCCAGCTATCCTTTGGCACGTCCTGGATGATAATTCTACCAATGCAATGGCCTATAGTCTGCGATCTATAGCAATAAGCCGTGACTTTCTGAAGGCTGCCCGTGACGACGGAAAAGACGCAATGCAGAGCCTTGTTGGCGTAGCGGCTCATGAATTAGGGCATCTGCATTATAGAGATACATTTTTTCTTCTTATTATGTCGGCTGTTTCATGGCCCCTTTATCTGGCAAAGAAGGTGTTCATGTGCCTTGGCTTTATTCCGGTTATTGGCCCGATAATCTCTTTTGTTTTATGCGCTTTGATTCATTTCTCAGAGCAAGCAGGGTGGTTTGTTTTTTCCCTGAGCAACAGACAGGAGGAATACAGGGCAGACGCCTTTGCGGCAAGTCTCGTTGGCCCTGAAGGGCTTATGTCATTCTTTGATCATGTAGCCTCCATGGAAGTGAATCCGGGTAGTAGTGGTCTTGTGGATTACTATACAAAAAGTCACCCCCCTACTGAGTTGAGGCGGTCACGCATTGAGCAGTATGCTGGTTTGACAGCCTGATGAATATAAGCCCCTGTTGCCATGGCGCCTGCGCCAGTGATGACAATGGGGGCCCTCAAAACTCATCGCAAACATCACCAAGAACCAACGCAGTTTCAAGCGTGGTTTTTGAGAGCGTGGAAGCCGCCTGTCGTCGTGGCCGGTGTCTCGAAACCGGAGCGGCTTATAAATGGCCGTTTTTACGGTCGGCCCTGCTTCTCATAGCGCCGCCGGCAGAAGGCGAGGAAGGCCGCATTCGGATCACGCAACGGCGGTCGACCGGAGTCATCCCAGAACGACAGCCATTCGCTCTTCAGGTGATACACATCCCAGCCAGGCGCGGCCAGGCGCGCATCGTGATACACATCGTCATCGAGCTGAGGAATGTCACGGGAGGACAGGGCTTCAACCGCCTTAATCGTCGCGCGGTTGGTGAACAGGATCATATCGCCGTCTTCCAAGCTCACTGTGTAATCCGGCAGATGGTTTGTCCGCGCCAAATCCTTCAGCAGATAGCGAAACTGCTTCAGCAAGCTCTTGGAGCCTGTTTTCTTGTGCAAAAGCTCGATGCTGATCGACCAGCTCGGCTGGCGACCGCAATGCTTGCGGGCGATCTCATAGATGCGCCGTTCAAGCGGCTTGCGCAGCCGGAAATAATCCCGATGCAGCGTCAGGCATTCATTCTGATTGACCGCATTGAAGACCCAATCTGATAGGGTGATCTCACACCAGAGCAATCTACCATCGAGGCCGAATTTACGCGCGACCGAGGCGGAATCAATCAAGCCGAAGGCGCTGAATTGCTCTTCATCGCCTCGCTTGATATTTGTGCGAATGCGCGTCCCATCGAGGCGATCAAGGGCTTCACACATCGCCTCATAATCCTTGCCGGACGTGCCGCGATTGGTGAACATCAGCAATTCGCGCGCGGTGATCCGCACCCGCTTGGAAATGGCTTCGCCCTTGTTCTTTTTCGCAATAAGCTGCGAAATGCAATAGATCAAAATATCCTTGTCATAGATGGTTGCCAGGCCTTTAACGCTTGGCACAATCTCGATCCAGTTGCCGTTATGCTCATAGCGCCTGACCGTGGTTTCAGGCTTCTTGGACAGAGAATAGAATGGGTGTTCCATCTGCGCGACCAAATCCTTCAGAACGGCGTCGGCAATATCGCAGATGAACAAGTCTCCTTGCGGATACCTGTCGGGAAGAAGGCTATCAAGATTCGTGGTATCAGAGACCATGCCCGCATATTCGTGGTATCAAAGACCGTTGTCAAGTGATTCGTGGTATCAAAGACCGTCAGCGCCGATTCGTGGTATCAGAGACCGACACCACCGGCGGCCTGTGGATAACTAGGATTTCAAAGACCTTAGCCAGGATTTCAAAGACCGAGATTCGGGGTTTTAGAGACCGGCTTGCAAATAGTCTTCAATGATTCCATAGTGTTGAGCGGTGTTCAGAGGCGCTTAACACTATATTTAACACATATTTTAACACATACGTGCGAGAGCTGTAGATAACTTCGTTCAGAATGAACTCAAAAAGCCATTTCAGAATCCAATTCCAAAGCTGTGCCTATGCGAACCTCTGAAGGAAAAACTGAGTGCAGCGCTTTGAGCCGCACAAACTATATGGCTTTGACGGCGCAAGCGCCATGATGCTGAAATAAATACAACAAAATCAACCGTTCGTACCAACGGATAGACCGTAATTTGCTTAGCAGGGAGTACTTAGGGCAACGACAGGATGTATTTTCAAGACATCTGCACGTGGATTAAGAAGGGCAGATAATGGGGTTAAGGGCTTTTCAAGCCCCCACCCCACCCACCAAAAAATGCTTCCCCCTATTCAGCGAGCTTCCTATGCGGTTTTAGAGCTATCCGGCTTTTTAGCTCTTGGACGAAGCGGATTGAGCTTTATGACATCCCGCGCATCGATCGCGGGCCACGCTGCAAGAGCCGTTGCCGTGGCTTTCTTCCGCCGTCGCCAGCATTGCCGACCTAGCGCAGGGCGTTTGCAATCGGCGCGGTGAAGCGTTGCCAACCCGAATGGGCCAGTTTTGAGCCTGGTATCGCCACAAATTCCCGCACGGTGGCCTGATAGCGACTGGCCGCGACCACGCCCGTATTTGTATGGGCATCTATTTCCGTTCTGACCGGCAGACCTTCGACCGCCGGAATCGTCAACCACCATGCCGGTCGCGCGGGATCGGCCATAAAATCATCCGTTGAGGGTGAACGACCGTTCAGCGTTAGGGCTGAGCCGAAAATCATCAGCCACTTCCGCGCTGTGGCATCACCGAGTTGCTTGATAATGCGTTCGACCGTCTGCGTTGCAGCAACGACAGCCAAGCCGAGCGACCGACCGATTGCGAGCTTTGCCCGTGGCAATCTCTTGCGCCTTATCCATGATGAAAAGCACAGGTGTTTCGTTGCTTTGCAGCCTGCTGCGTTCTGCCCTAGCCTTAAGCGCCGCGAAAATACGCGCCTTCAGCAAGGCTGAAACAACTGCACCGGCGCGACCATAGCGATGAGCTGGACTTGGGCCGCTAACTCCACCCACCACCCTATCAGTCGTCAAGCGTTGTCGGATCAGGCTTGCGTGATACTTTGCTCACGCACCTGCAGGGCGGCCGAAAGGCCGAGGGTGATACGAGAATGCTTGACGTATCCCCACCAAGTTAAAATACCAAAAGCCCTCACGGGGGCATGGATGCAAAGAAATATTATGGCCGAATATAGGTGTATTTCTGGCTGGGCCTTTGGCCGAATATGGGTGTAAATATGGGTGACGAGGATAGCATTATGCTGAAAACTGACACAATTCAGATCACACCAGAGCTGCTGGCGTTGATTGCCGAGGTTGACGAATTCAAGGGCGCATGGCGCGCCCTTGGAACCCTTGCGCCTCAGCGCCTGAGGGCTCTGCGCCACGTCGCCACCATCGAAAGCATCGGCTCTTCAACCCGCATCGAGGGCAGCAAGCTAACAGACCGCGAGGTTGAGCGCCTGATGGAAAACCTGGAAATCAAAAAATTCTCGACCCGCGACGAGCAGGAAGTCGTCGGCTATGCCGAGGTGATGGAGACCATCTTCCAAGCCTGGAAAGAGATTCCCATCACGGAAAACTATATCAAACAGCTTCACCGTGACCTTTTACGCCACAGCGACAAGGACGAGCGGCACCGTGGCGAATACAAGACCTTGCGCAACGACGTGGGAGCCTTTGACGCAGACGGCAAGATGATCGGCATCGTGTTCGAGACGGCCACGCCGTTCGATACCCCCCGCCGCATGACCGAGCTGGTGCAATGGTTGAATGACGCCCGCGAGCTGAAGCGGATTCACCCGCTCTTGATCGTCGCCGTGTTCGTCGTCACCTTTCTGGAAATTCACCCCTTCCAAGACGGCAATGGCCGCTTGAGCCGCGCCCTCACCACCCTGCTCTTGTTGCAGGCCGGCTATGCCTACGTGCCGTATTCATCGCTTGAATCCGTGATCGAGAACAGCAAAGAAGGATACTATCTGGCCTTGCGGCAGACGCAAGGAACCATTCGCACCGAGGCCCCAAATTGGCAGCCCTGGCTTACTTTTTTCATGCGCGCCTTGCAGCAGCAAATGCGCCGCCTAGCCGAAAAAGTGGAGCGCGAAAAGCTGATGATGGCAGCACTGCCAGAGCTGGCCGCGCAGATCATCGACGAGGCGCGCAAGCGCGGCCGTGTCACAATCGGCGACATGATCCGCGCCACCGGCGCGAGCCGCAACACACTGAAAGAGCATTTCAAACGATTGCTGGAACAAGGCCACCTTGTCCGCCACGGCACTGGCAAAGCAACCTGGTATGCCCTGCCCTGATATAGAACGAGAGGAAGTAACGCAGATAGTGCAATTGCAGAAAAAAAATGCCAAAGGCCCTCAAGGGCGGCAAACGTGAAGCTAGGCTGAAGGTCGTTGACCTTTTTGCCGGAGCAGGAGGGCTGTCGTGTGGGCTTGAAATGGCTGGGTTCGAGACACAATTTGCCTGTGGATTGTCCGTAAGAGGATCGTTGTGCGGACGGTTCATCATCATAAACCCACTCAGTACACATATCGGTAAATAACGGGAGGTTTTCTTTATCAATTGAATGGTACGATAAAAATTGCAGTAACGGTACGTCTAACGTACATCTTATGACATGAAGAATATTACGATTGGTTACGCGCGCTGCTCTACTGACAAGCAAGACCTTGCTGCGCAGCGTCATGCCCTCGTCGAACTCGGTGTTGCTCCGGATCGCATCTATACGGATCAGGGGCTGACCGGGCGCACACGCTCACGGCCCGGCCTCGACCAGGCGCTTGCGGCCGTGAGGGCGGGTGACACGCTGGTCATCACGAAGCTCGACCGCCTCGCACGCTCGGTCCTCGATGCACGGGAGATCGCCGACACCTTGACGGAGCGCAAGGTACGACTGGCCTTGGGCGCGTCCATCTATGACCCGACCGACCCCATGGGGAAGATGTTCTTCAACATCCTCGCTACCTTTGCGGAGTTTGAGTCGGACATCATCCGGCTACGGACCCGCGAGGGCATGGCGGTAGCCCGCGCCAAGGGCAAACTACGCGGCAAGAAGCCCAAGCTCTCCGAACGGCAGCAATGCGAGTTGCGGCGGATGTACGATACCGGTGACTACAGCATCAGCGATCTGGCCGAGCTGTTCTCCGTCTCCAGGCCAACCGTGTACCGCACCCTCACACGCACCGAGCACGCCAAATAGCAATCAAAATTCAAAGCCATTTAGCGATCAAGGTCACATGCCGTGCCCGGTGTCTCGAAACCGTGTCGGTTCTTGGTGATGTTTGCGATGAGTTTTGAGGGAGATTCCATGCTGATCGGCTACGCCCGCGTTTCGACGCGAGACCAGACCACAGAGCTACAGACAGAGGCGTTGTCCGCCGCCGGTTGCGAGCGCGTGTTCGAGGACCAGACCAGTGGCAGCCGTGAAGACCGCCTCGGCCTTTCCTCTGCGCTGGATTACCTGCGCACTGGTGATACGCTGGTGGTGTGGAAGCTGGACCGTCTTGGCCGGACCGTAAAACAGCTTGTGCAC
>NZ_JAAVTF010000021.1:0-8055 GCF_012102665.1 Haematospirillum sp. 15-248
CTTCCTGGTACGTCATAAGGGCCTCTGCCATGGTGTCAAAAGATGAAGGAGCCGCCATAGCAGCATGGGTCTTCACCCGGACAGGAACGGGGTTTACGGGGTGTCCCGGCCGGCTGATCCACAAGATCAAGCCGGGCTTGTGCCCTTCTCATGACATGAGGACACAATGATTTCTGCTGGCGCTTTTTCCATCGTGTCAGGGGTATCTGAGCTTTTTCAGTGGCCAGCCGCCAAAATGTTCTTGATTTGTTCGTTTATGATGCGGGATAAATACATCCATTAACCGTTTTACGATCAATTATTCTCCTTTAAGAAGGTCTATATATGGACTATATTCTAAATAAGTCTTTATATGGAGCAGTGAAATGGCCCCGATCCCTTGTACTGAACCGGCCACCAATCGCCGTGATCTGGCGGGTCCCGCCCTGCGTACATTCTTCCGGATTGCGGACCTATGGAGATTATCGGTTGAGGAGAGCATGATTTTGTTGGGAGTACAGGCACGATCTACTTTTTTTAAATGGAAGAAGGGACATGTCTCGGTCTTGCCCAAGGATACCTTGGAACGGATCTCCTATATTCTGGGCATCTACAAGGCATTACAGATCCTTCTCCCTGATACGGAAGCTGCGGATCAATGGATTCGGTGCCCCAATATGGCACCCGTGTTCAATGGTCAGTCTGCACTGGAACGGATGCTATCCGGCCAAGTTTCTGACTTGTTTGTTGTCCGGCAGTACTTGGATTCCCAGCGTGGTGGGTGGGCATGACCTTTCCTGTCCGTTGCGTTGAATGGAATCCCGGATGGCGCATTATCCCCAGCCGGTTCCCTCCTGTTAATCTGTTTGAGCGTGTTACAGATCCTGCTGATCTGGATGCTGTCATCGAGCTTGAGTCCATGACCAACCCACGTTTACGTGATGCTGTTGGCGACATTCACCTGGTTCCACCACAAGATCGGATCAGCGGGCCGGGAACAAGCGTGATTATGGCTGCATTTACCCACCCCAATCCTGAGGGGAGCCGTTTTGCAACATCATCCTATGGCGTTTTCTATGCAGCATATGCCTTGGAAACAGCGATCAAGGAAACCAGCTATCATCGCGCCCGTTTTATGGGGGCAACACGGCAACCCCCGATGGAGCTGGACATGCGGGCCTATGTTGTCACGGTCTCTGCCGACATGATCGACCTGAGGGGGTGCCAAAAGACTCATCCGGACCTGTATGATCCGGACAGCTATGCCGCCTCACAGGCCATGGCAGGCACACTGCGTGCACAGGGCGCGAATGGCTTGGTCTATAACAGCGTGCGGCATCATGGCGGTGAATGCATTGCCGCGCTCCGTCCATGTATTCTGTCAGATTGCCGTCAAGAGCGACACTTGTGTTATGTCTGGGATGGGCGATCGATAAGCACATATTATGAGAAAAAAGATTTCCGTACGCTTGTTTCCCTACCAGTCCAGGCATGATAGGCTCCTGTTCCTTTGTGACAAACGGCAATGCCCTATTTGCTCTGTTCCCCGCGCATCGTTTAATAAAGCAGGTAGTCTGTGACTTCTCCCCAAAATCCACATATTGGACGACCTGCCATACTGGCGGCTCGTGCCCTGATTATGCTTAGCCCTCTGGGTGTGGATATCTACCTGCCGGCAGTGCCACAGATTGCTGAAGATCTTGGATCGCAAGCATCCTTGTCTATCAGCATTTATTTGGCAGGGCTGGGGCTGGGGCAGCTTGTATGGGGCCCGCTTTCGGATCGGATGGGCCGTCGTCCTGTTGCCATCTGGGGATGCTCCCTGTTTGCCTTGCTGTCGCTGCTTATTGTTTTCTCCGAAGGATTGCCGGAGTTTCTGGGGCTGCGCCTGCTGCAAGGCATTATGGCAAGCTCGGCCGCTGTCTGTGCAACAGCAATGGTACGCGACTGTTACAGCGGGAAAGATGCTGCGCGTGAATACAGCATTCTGATGGGTGTTCTGAATGCAGTTCCTTTTGCCGCTCCTCTCATTGGCGGGATACTAACCGCATGGTTTTCGTGGCGCAGCTGCTTTGCTGTCCTGACAGGCTTCGGAATTTTTCTGACAACTTGGCTGGCATGGCGCATGCCAGAAACAACACCGAAAAGGATTGAAGGCGGTGGAACACACACCCAAATACTACCGTGGACCAGCCCTGTCTTTCTCGGATTCTCTGTGTGTTGCTGCATGGGGCTGGGTGTTGTTTTGTCCTACGTAACCCTTATTCCCTATACTTTGATGGAAGGATACGGGCTTTCCAGCCTGGAATTCGGGGCACTGTTTGCAACAAATGCCGGCTTGATCAGTCTGGTGTGTATTGCCTTCTCCCGGCTTATCGCCCGAAAGGGACCGCTGGCAGTTTTGCGCCTGTCCGCCTTGCTGATGCTTGGGGGTGGGGTCCTCTTGGTACTGTGTCTGAGTGCATGGCCGGATGTACGCCATGTTGCTCTTTTTATGGGGCCTGTTGCCCTGATTTGCATTGGCTTCTCCGGCCTTATGGGACCGGCCCGTGGTCTGGCCATGCAGCCTTTCGAGCGGGGAAGCGGTAAAGCTTCAGCCGTCCTTGGAACAGCTCAGATGTTATGGGCTGCAGCAACCAGTGCAGTGGCTCTTGTTTTACCTCTGCCGTCGCATCTGATTCTAGGCGGCATTACTGCCCTGACCGCTATTGTCTCCCTTGTGATTGCCAAGATCATGGTTCGTCGCTATGGCGTGAACGTTCTGGAAGGGCGTACGGTCAGAGTGCAGCCTGAGGTCTGACAGGAAAATGAAAACTATTTTTTGTCTATACCCGCTATTCTGATCGTAATAATCCATAACAATAAACAAGATATAATTATACAATAATAACGCACAATCAATTACATTAACACAATATTCTAGTTATAATTTTAATATTTTGTGCTATCTAGCCTTTGCTTTTGCCGATAAGAGCGAAGGTGAGACAATGGATATTGATAAAAGTATAATGGAAATTGCTTCTGTTATTGGGCGTGAGAAAGCTCTCTACTTGATTGGTTCTCTGGGACGATCGGGGAAGCGACCGTGGCGACTTAATCTCTATATCCCGAGACATCCCGGTGACAGTCACCCCTTGGTTAAAATACTGGGAAAAGAAGACGCCCTGAGAATGGCCCGTGAATTTGGTGGGATGAATTTGCAGCCGGCAAATGGCAATGCTCTGGTACGGCGCTTCAGGTCACGCGAAATTCAGCGTCTCGCAACAGAGGGAAAACCTGTTCGTGATATTGCCAATTTATTCCAAGTTACCCAACGTACAATTCTGAACGCCATAAAAAGTAACAAGTCAAATTACATTGATCATGAAGGTATAGCAGTTGATAGAAGAGCCACTGGACTGGGTTAAATATAAAAATTTCTCAAGAATCGATTTTGCATGCAAGTATAGCCGTCGTTGTTATATGAATGCTGCTTTCATGGACCGACTTCAGTCTCTCAGAGACCTGTATGGAAAGCCAATGGTTATTACCAGCGGCTTTCGTGATCCCTCTCACCCTGCTGAGGTGGGCAAGGCAAAGCCCGGTCCACATACAACAGGAAGGGCCTGTGATGTTGCCGTGGGTGGTGCGGATGCCCTGCTGTTGATTCAGCTTGCCCTGGCAAAGGGTTTCACCGGCATTGGCGTTCAGCAAAAAGGGGTTCTGCGTTTCTTGCACTTGGATGACCTGCCTGCAGAGACAGACAGACCGCGCCCCTTTTTATGGAGTTATTAATCCATGCTGGACGATGCAACATCTCCTGAAGGAATAAAATCCGTTTCGTCTCCTTCCGTTCCTGATCAAGTGGTACGTGACAGCTGGATGCCTTCGCTGATGACCTGTGCCTTGATCATCATGGTTGTTGCCCTTGTGGCTGCTTTACTGTGGGTACCAACCCCGTCAAGCAACGCTGATGTCATTCATCTGATTGCCGGACAAATTATCGGTGCCTTTGCAACAGCAGTTGCATACTGGTTGGGCAGCAGCCGCAGCAGCCACGACAAGCAACGACTATTGGCCCATGGCGGAGCGCCCCAACAGACAAGGAAAGATGGACTGTGAGCACACAGAATACAAACGTTGACATAGAACAATTGCTCTCCTCAATCCGGGGAGACATGCAGAAAAACTTACCAAATGTGCCGGTATTTGACGGGGGAGCTTCCGGAGCAGTTTCCTCTGACCAAGACTTGGCAATCCAGCTTGACATTCTCCGGCTGGATCCAGATCTGACTTTTAATCCGGGCACCGAACAAACAGCTGTTTCTGTGGTTCTACAGGCCACCGCTCTGGTCGCTGGCAATCGACTTTATCCGACACATGTTTCCCGCAGCACCGCAATTTCTCTGGCTTCACAGATTTCATGGCAACGCTGGGGGTGCTCCGTTGGTCCTGCCGAGTTGGACTCTGTTGCTCCAAAGCCTGTTGCCATGGAAGGATTTCATCCGGTTGCGTGGGCCGTAACCTGGAAGCATGCTGCATTTCTTGGGCAATCCTTGTGGGATTCCAGTCGCATTCCTGTTCGCTTTGTCACACAGCTTGGTAATGCGGCGTGGCACCCGAAACAGCCCGCCGCAGAGCAGGTACGGAAGAAACCGTCTGTTGTTCTGGCAGTGCCATCAGAAGACAAACCGGATCAAGAGTGGATTGTTGCTTCAACACCACAGGCCAGAAATGTCTACTACGGCTCCGCTTCGGATCAAGGTGAAGAATACCAGTTTCACTATCATCCTCTGGAAGAAAAGATCAAACAATGAGCCAGTGGGGAATTGCAGATCTGGAGCGACGCTTGGCCAATATGGTCCGCATTGCGATCATTGAGGCCGTGGACCACACAAACAGGAAAGTTCGCGTTACCGCCAAGGGGTTTCTCAGCGCGTGGCTGCCATGGCCTACGGAAACAGGGCGTAATTTTCGTCGTTGGCGTCCGCTGCGTCCCGGGCAACAGGTGGTTTTGATTGCTCCATCGGGTGATCTGACCCGCGCTGTTATTGCTGGCATGCTTTACAGCCAAACCCTGGATGCGCCCGACAACAACGAAAATCGGGATACAATCCTGTTTGATGACGGAACATGCCTTCAATACGACAGCGCCGACCACCATCTGTATATGAACGTGGGGCAAAGTACAGTCAGCATCAGACAGGATGGTCTTTGCCTGTCATCGGGCGGAAGTTCCCTGCTCATCAATGATGCCGGCATTACCCTTAAGGGGGCACGTATTGATCTCAACTAATACAGAGAACCTGCAGATCCGCACGGTAACCTGGACGCCAAAGCCCGGCGTTTTGTTTACACTGCCTGAAACCTCTGTCCATCTATCCCGGACCATTACCTGCGCGGTACGCGATCCGGCTTTTCGTGGTCTGGCCGTAACAGGTTATCGCGCATCCTTGGACCCAAAGCTTGCAACCCTGTCCATAGACGGCACAGCCGAGGCTGTTCATGTAACGGCTGAGCGGCTGCAAGGATCCTTTGATGGCATGTGCCTGACATATCGACAGGGCAATACGCTGCTTCAGGCTTATAGCTGGGATGATCTTCCGGCTTCAGGCATTGATCTGGTAGCGTTCCATCCTTCGCAGACCAAGCGGTATGAAGGACGCCTTGTTGTAACGGCATCCTTGTCTGACGGCACAACAGAGCAAGCAACCTACACACTGTGTATTTTCCAGGACTGGACAGCCGGAAGCCTCCGGTTGAGAGAGGAAATCCATGCCCGCTGTTACCCGCAAGAATGATCCCTGTACGGGCCACGACCTTTTTCCGCCGCGTAACAGCACAGAAGGAAGTTCATCGGTCTTTGTCAATAGCCGACCGATACACCGCAAGGGAGACGCATGGGCAGATCATTGTGATCCCTCACCATCATGCCATACCAGCACGTTGGCAGAGGGTTCGGCTTCGGTCTTTGCCAATGGTCAGGCCGTAGGGCGGATCGGAGACCCGGTCAGTTGCGGTTCAACGGTTGCAGAAGGCTCTCCATCGGTCTTTGCCGGATAAATTAAAGGGTGGAAAGGCCGCCAGGGGACATGGAGCAGACAAGCCGGCAGTATCGGCTCCATGAACGGAACAAATGCAAAAACGGGCAAACACCTGTCCGGCCTTGACCATCTCTCGCAAAGCGTCCGGGATATCCTGACGACCCCTGTGGGCAGCCGTGTCATGCGTCGTGACTATGGCAGCCGGCTCTATCAGCTGGTTGATGCTCCCATAAACCAAAACATCTTGCTGGAGCTGTACGCAGCAACCGCCGAGGCCCTGAGCCGTTGGGAACCACGCCTGAAACTACAGCGGGTCCATGCCCGCAGTGCACGGCCGGGCTGTGTGGTTCTGGAGCTGACCGGAGAGTACATGCCCGGCAAGTACATCATTACTCTCGACGGAATAGAAATAACCTGATGGCGCACGGATTTACAGCTGTAGACCTGTCCCGGCTCCCTTCCCCCAATGTGGTGGAAACGCTGGATTATGAAGCAATCTTTTCAGACATGCTGGAAGACCTGCAAAAGCGCGACCCCGTGTTCAAGGCGTTGCTGGAAAGTGATCCTGCATACAAGATTCTGGAAATAGCAGCCTATCGTGAACTGCTGTTACGGCAGCGTGTCAATGAGGCAGCCCGTGGCGTCATGCTGGCTTATGCCACAGGGGCAGACCTGGATAATCTGGGAGCCTTGCTGGGCGTTGTACGCAAGACATTGCTGGCCGGCGATCCAAAGGCGGTGCCACCCGTTTTACCGGTTCTGGAAAACGATGATGATCTTCGCCGCCGTATTCAGCTGGCTCCCGAAGGTTTCAGCACAGCTGGTCCTGCGGGGGCCTATGTTTTCTATGCCCTGACGGTTGATGGTGTCGCAGATGCCAGTGTACGCAGCCCGGCCCCCGGTGAGGTAGAGGTTACAATCCTGTCGCGCAGCGGCAACGGTACTGCGGACACCGCGCTGCTGCAAGGCGTACAGGATATCTTGTCTTCCGACGAGATCCGTCCCCTGACAGACAAGGTTGCTGTCCGCAGCGCCACGATCCATGAATACGATATCAATGCAACGCTGTACTTTCACCCGGGTCCGGGGCGTGAACAGGCACTTGAACAGGCCCGAAAGGCGATTGCTGCTGTGGTTGCCCGCCCGCGTCGCTTAGGCTTGGACGTAACCTTATCAGAGCTTTACGCCGCGCTGCACCAACCCGGTGTACAAAGGGTCGAGCTGAGCAGCCCGCAACAAACGATAACGGTCAGTGCAGGTGAAGCAGCCTGGTGCCAGTCCATAAACCTGAAGGACGGGGGCGTTGATGCCTGAATCCTGCCCCGGTCTTTTGCCCGGTAATGCCACACCGGCCGAACGTGCCCTGGAACAAACAATCGCCCGATTGTCCGATGTTCCGGTTCCCCTGCGATCCTTGTGGAATCCGGACACCTGTCTGCCCGAGCACTTGCCCTGGCTGGCCTGGGCGCTGTCCGTTGACAACTGGGATCCATCCTGGCCAACAGACGTCAAGCGTCGGCATGTACGCAAGGCTATTGATATCCAGCGACGCAAGGGAACGGCCGAGTCTGTACGAACGGTTGTCAATACTTTTGGTGCCAACCTGTCGCTACAGGAATGGTGGCAGACACATCCACCCAAGGCCCCGCATACATTCAACCTGACCCTGACCTTGGGTGATGACACGCCGTCGGATGCCGCTTGGCAGCAAGACATCATCCGCGAGGTCGAGCGGACCAAACCCGTACGGTCCCACTTCACACTGACAGTCGGCAAAGCTGCAACAGGTGGAGCGGCACTGACAGGGGCATTATGTCCGGTTACTGCCAAGCGCCTGATGACCGATGAGGAACCGCCAGCCCGGAAAATCCGGCTAGCTCTGAAGGGTGTAGCCTGCAAAGCCGATTTCTTGCGCCTGGATCTCAACGCGCGACGTTTTGTCTGCTGTGGTGGATTCGGGACAAGCGGTACCCTGCGTACAGCCAGTTATACGCGCATTCATTGAAAACCGTTATTATCACCATATCGGAATATATTATGTCATCCACTCGTA
>NZ_JAAVTF010000022.1:0-6678 GCF_012102665.1 Haematospirillum sp. 15-248
CTTTCTGTCGCATCAAGGACTTCCGCCGCGTCGCAACCCGCTATGACAAACTCGACAGAAACTTCCTCTCCGACGTCGCTCTCGCAACCCTCCTCGCATTCTGGCATATGAGTAAGGCTGGAGCCTACGCAAGGCATGAGCTGCGCATTCCAGGTAGTTCCACAGCACGACAACCGTAGTCACCAGATTGAGGCCGCTACGACCACTGAAGATGATTTAGCGTGCTTTATTTTCCATTTTCTGAGACGACCCCAATATGCCCTTGATCTGGGCGCTCAGCTACGATTAACGAATTAATAGTGACTTTGCGTCGAAGCGCACGCTCAAGACTGTAGCCAGTGGCTGGAGCGGCATCGGAATCAACAATTTTAAACCCAATTTCCCTCACCAGATTTTCAACCTCGAGATGCGATCCCCAATAGTAGATATGGTCAGGAGCTGGACTATTGACCGGTACGTTAAAATAAGCCAGTCCACCGGGCTTTAACGTTTTGAAAACAGTGGCTAAGGCTATTTCCGGGCGATCAAGATGCTCCAGTACTTCGCTAAGTACTATGGCATCGTAAGCCATTTGAACACAGGGTGGCTCAAGAATGTTGTGTAATTCTAACTTGAATGGATGTTCCATACCCATAGCTTCCATCGTCTGTCGAGTCATGGCCAAGCTACTTTCACTGACATCCCAGCCTGTAATCGAGCCGATCTGTGGCGAACGGGCAGCAAAATACAACAACAGCCCGTGGCCTGGGCCAATCTCAAGATAGTCTGTGCCAGGCTGTAACCGCTGAAGGAAGCGCTCCACATAAAAATGGAACGCAGTGGCCTGATTCGCCCAAAGGACTTGAGACAGCAGAAGTCCACGCAGATAAGTTTGCATATAGTCGGCGCGCGAATAGACTTCGCGATAGGCATCTTCAAAAGTTGTCCAGCGATACCCCCCTGTACGACGAAAGTGCAAGTCTTCCGCAACGAGAGTCTCACAGGTCCAGCGATAGCTATCGGCAAATGTTGATAGATCGTTTCCTGCAATCCTGACAACCAATCCAGCTATTTCTTCTGTGATAGGTAAAACAGGATGGGCTGACTCGCAAAAGCGGGCTTTCAGGTACCCCCCATGCGCTGGCCATACATCCAACACTACAGCACAAATACGTGCCAACGATGGATAGGGTTGAAGTTGCGGCAAAGACGTCAAGGTCATGTCGAAAGTCTGAAAGTTGTGACAGGATGCGTCCCGGGTGACGATGCAACCATCGAATCATCAAGATCTACCCGAATCTTTGGCGTGGAGAATGCGCGTGAGTCTTCGGTTAGCATTTGATAGCCTGTATGATCAACGTCGATGGCTTGAGCAGACTGCCCGAAAAAGCCGTTATGATTGACCTCACGCAGCAAGCCAGAATGCTTGAGTGCGTCCTCCAAGGGGCCGACATCAACCCCGGCATTGATACCACGCCACCGCATATAACCAAGAAACTCCCGGTCAACGGCCTGCTCATTCTGGACCACTACACCAGAAAATATCTTGTGATAACGGTGGTTACATCCGTAGCATTGTTCAAGGTGATGGACGTAGGTCAAACTTTGACGGAATGGAATACCCACGTTGACGAAGCGCGTACCATGCCGGGTAAGGCGCCCGAACGGACTACAGGGCCCAAACGCAGCCCCTCCCGTATTACTCAGGATCTCACCGGCTTTGGGTCCGATACCCGCCACAGAGAAGATGGGGTGCAGTGAGCGTACGGCCTGCGGATGCTGGCGTACCCAATTGGTAAAAGGACCAATTTCCGACGGGGTTCTCTCGATCACGAATGGAATGTCAGGATTGCCGCACGAATAGCTGAAAGTGCCAACCAACAAGGTACCACGGGGATCAAGAACCTCCATGATACGCTCGAACACAAAGTTACACCACCGATCTTCCCTTGCCCGGATTGCATGTCGATCCAGAGTAACCGGCCATTGGGGTAGAGGCACACGCGCCATGTCGATGGCCAGATAGATGGTCTCACCGGCGGTCACACCCAACTCATCCAACAGTGACCGGAGTGCTTTCGCCGCTTCGGATTCGGTCATGTCAAGTGCTCACGAATGGTAAACAAGGAAATATCGGCAGCGTGAGCGGTAGTAAATGCCTTGGTATCCAACGTCCAGTGCTCTCCGGCATCAGCAAAAGCAGAATCGGCGAGAAAGTTGCGAATTGGCTCATTACGGGCGGTAGCAGAATATGCGAAAGTCAGTGTCGGCCCCTTCCAATAGCCAAGAAGCCATATGAGGAAAGCATATTCGACCCGCCGCTGAAAAACTCGGCATGACATGACCAGTGCCTGCACACTGCCGTTGCAATCAACCAAGCAGGCCATGATTTCACCGTGACTTCCGGTTCGATCTTCCAAAGTGGCTGTAAACATCCGCCCCCCCTCAGCCAACACTGCAGACACTTGAGACTCATTCATACGGCGACCGTTAAGATTGAACTGATTGGTCTTGTTTATAAGTTGATGTGCCCGCTGCCAATCATCATGTGTCCGGTCGCGCAATGTCAGCACCATCTCCAAGTCTTTAAGAAATGTCTCAACTCCAATCCCTTCAGAAGGAGGCGATGACGCCATAAGACGCCGGTACATTTCGGTTCGCTCCGCATCTTCAGTCGTCACCTTGCTGCGATCGAAAAGGAGAGCCAACCGATCCAGGAATGCCGGCAGATCTTCATCCCGCGTCGGAAATGCCTGGCATCTCACCCCCCTGACCCCCGACGCGACTTCAGCAAGTTCGACCGGGTTGTCATCAATGAAAACAATGGAATCGGTACCCAGATTCAGGATCCCTGCCAAGGCTCTTACATGATCAGATTTAGCCCCATAGCCAGCCCGAACCGCAACGAAATCCTCATTTTTCAGGGGCATGCGGCCTGCATTCAACGCTGCACACACCATATCCTCATCATTGCGGCTTACCACCGTCAGAAGAATACCCGCTGCTTTAAGTCTCAACAAAAACCCTTGATAAACGAAGTGACGAAAACCTCGGCCATGAGGTTCTGCGGAAACAACTTCAACACCGTCCTCGCCGACTATGCCAGCCCACAAGGTATTATCCGCATCGGTAGCCACTACCTTGTAGTGTCCCGACTGCGGCATCAACAGGTGATCGATCAAGACCTCGGCCACTGGCGACAGGGCACCACCGGCCAGTGGAGAACCAGTAGCAAAATAGGTGGAGAGAGAAAAATAATCTGACGCAAGAAGTGTGGCCCCATGTCTGACCGCAAGTGCCGTTAGTTCAGTAGCCAAACGAGCATTGTCGGACATGGCGATGCATAGCGGCGGGACAGGTGCCGGCAGATAAGCCAAGCATGCTTGTTTCCGCTTGTTCAGTAGAGCCACCACCTGCTCGGCTCGGTCCAGGATCGTATTAACATCGACCAGCGTCCCACTCATCCCTGAACGCCAGTCACATTCCGGTGCCAGATCCCAAGGCAGCAACAGAAATACCTCTGGACCAGTGGCTTCGCTGAACAAATGCTGACCCAAGGTGCCAAAGGGAAGAAAACTGACTTGTACATCCAGCCCGCTTCGGGCTGCATGAGCACGCAGGTAAAGTTCCAATTGGTCAGCAGTCCCCGACATACACATCAGGAAGGGCAGCTTTTCAGCATTCCGCATAGCGGCCAATAATTTCTTTGCTTCCAGGAATGTCATGGGAGCGCGCCTCCCGATAAGTTGATGATGGCGCCGGAAACCAGATACGAACCGTTCTCCAGTATCCAAGCTATTTGGCCGGCGGCATCATCTGTACCGGGCAACATGCCATAAGGCGAACGATCGGTATGAGCAAGGCGCACAGCGTCTCGCATCGCATCATTCATCCCACCGTTAACAACATCGAAAACCACACCAATGCAGCGTAGGTTGCTCGCACCAAGTTCCACCGCCAAAATCTTGACCAAGGTAGGCACAAGCGCCTTGCCAAGACTATACAAGGGCATACGCCAGTTGTGACGCCCGGGATCGGCTGCTGTCGATCCCACCAACACCAAGGTAGCACCAGGGAGGCCAAACACAGAAAGCACCTGGGCCAATTTCAAACAGTCGGACAAGGGTTCGGCAACGTGGTGTCGGACCGCAACTTCCGTATTACTCCCCAACGCCGTCAATCTTTGATTGTCTGGAGCAGGCCAACCACAATGGACGACACCGGATATCTTGCGTCCAGCCAAGATTTCCGGAAGTTGGACCAAATCTGGAATCATCAACGCACCGGCTGTACCAGAGCGTGACAAGCCCAGACCCTTGCTTCCCAAGCGCTCAAGCACGGCAGATCCAAGCCCACCAGATGCGCCCGTAACCAAGATGGGCGCTTCAGTGCAGGTCAAGTCCGTTGCAGCCAAAGCTCGCGACATTACTTGATGACGATGGTAGCCAAACTCATATATGCCAGAAACATAGTGAGTACCCGAGACGGAATCGCTGATGGTGACATCAACCACACCCCCATTGTCACTACTTCGCACAAGGGTACCATGAACGCGTAGACGTGTCGGAGGCAGGATCGGGGCAACAAATTTCAGTTTGATGCCATGCAGTAAACAGTCACGCCCTGGAATATTCATACCCGCCATACGGGATAGAAACCCAGCAGAAAAGGCACCGTGGAGAATGGTACGCCTAAAACTGGTTCCCGCCGCATAGGCTAAGTCGGTGTGCAAAGGATTCCAGTCGCCAGAAATCTCTGCAAACCGGCGGGCATCCTCTTCGGTAACATCAACCTCAAATTCGCTTTCAATCATAGCCCTTTTTCTTCGAGTAGCAATCGGGTTGCCGCAAACGAAGTCATACGTTCCATGTCAGTGCTGTCCAAATTTACCCCGAATTCGCTTTCGACGGCAGCGACCATTGATACATGAGCCAAAGAGTCCCATCTCGCTTCTGAAATTTTACGAACCATTGAAACGTCATAGTTATCCTCAAAGTCTAGGACAACTCTAAAAATATCAGTAAGTTTCTGTTCGTTCTCTGCAATCATGATGACTTACCAGATAAAATCAGCCAGAAAGAACCAGTGAGAAATCTGCCTCAGGGTGTTGCTTGGCTTTTGGTTATTTACAGATGCCCAGTCTTACATCTTCAGAAAAATTTTATATCCACCATAATTTGTTTCTGAGAATTACCCACCCACGTGGCAAGCGTCACGTCAACGCTTCACCCTCTCCTTGATGGAATAAAGCCTTCCTCTCCCCCCCTGCAGATAACCCGCCACAGCAAGACGGCCTGCACCCTCTTGCCAGAAATCAAATGCTTCGGTGGCAGATTCTAGCACCAAATTTTCATTTCTCGAAATAGATTAGGCGATAAACTCATTACACAGTGCGCTAAATCAGCAGGACAGCCATTCTGACGGCACTGAAGATGTTTCGCAGGTACTTTTCATGGCGGTTACAAAGTCCCCGTGATTTTTTGCAGGTCTATAGTCTGGTCTTGCGTTGAAACGCGGACATAGCCAATAGGCGTGATACCTCTCTCAAAACTCATCGCAAACATTGCGAAGAACTGACACGGTTTCAATCATAGTTTTTGAGAGCGCGAAAGCTGCGTGTCGCCCTGCCTAGGGTCCCGAAACCAGGCAGGGTCTGCGACGATAAATCCCATCAACCTGGAAACTGGCAGCACCACTGCAGACAGTGGGGGCTATACGCGGGGAACATCACGGATAGCAGGTGGAGTGGAGCAGACCACAGCCACGATACAGGCCGTAACTTTGACGCACGTCAGACATTCAAGAGGGCTGGCCGGGGACACAGAGAACATGCCTCTCGGTTGTAAGACAAGAAAAAAATTGCACGTTGACTTATTTTAAGTAGTGAGCAGAGATACTTGTCTCTTTATAATTGAAACTGTACCCGTTACACAGGAAAAAAGATTATGAGTGCAACATCTACCAGATATAATAGTGCGTTTACCGCGCCTTCCAGCGGGAGGCATGAAATTGACTCACTGCTTGGGGGGAAGTTCTGGTCCTCCGACGGTGTTCCAGGAAAAGCCCTGAGGCTGACGTACAGTTTTGTATCCCCAGAGTACGAGAGTGTAACCACAGACTGGCAGGAAGGCTTGGCGCTTGACCCTTCCTTCATTACAGACGGTCTGCGTTCATCAATTTCCGGAATTTTCAGACATCTTGCAGACTTTACCGGTCTCTCGTTCACGGAACAAAAGGGAGGCGGGGAGCCTGGGCGAATTTTGATCGGTGCCAGCAAAACCATGGATGAGGCTGCTCTTCTGGATGGGGTTGCTTATGCAGAATTTCCTGACACCGATGACATAGCTGGCTCTGTCTGGTTTAATCCTTGGTACAATACTGTCAGAACAGATGGATCACCGGGAAGCCAGTTACATCTGACTGCCATGCACGAAATCGGCCACACCTTGGGGCTAAAGCATACGCATGATGAAAGCGAAATCGACAAAGACAACTTTCCTGTGACACAGCAATACGACTCTGCAGCTTACTCGGTCATGTCGTACAAGCCCATGATCGGCGGCGAAGATACTGGCGGCTTCAAGTCCACGCCGCTGACCTACATGCTCAATGACATGGCCGCGTTGCAGTACTTGTACGGGAAGAACATGACAACCCGCACCGGTGACAACCGGTATGACTTTGCCGGCAAGACCTATG
>NZ_JAAVTF010000023.1:0-5239 GCF_012102665.1 Haematospirillum sp. 15-248
TTTGTTTAAGGAATTGTGTTGACGATTTTTGCGTTGGGGCTTAGAAGGTGCGTCCCGACGCTGAGGGACTGGTTTTTCTGGTTTTGTTGGTGTCTGGTGCTGTTTTACAGAGTGAAGAGACGGAAGGGATACGTGGACGACCGTGTTTAGACGGTAGTCTGGTATCTTTGATTTAAGCATACGCTTTGTGAAGTTAAGAGACTGTCGATTATGACTTGAGAGTTTGATCCTGGCTCAGAACGAACGCTGGCGGCAGGCCTAACACATGCAAGTCGAGCGCCCGGATTTATCCGGGAGCGGCGCACGGGTGAGTAACGCGTGGGAACATGCCCTGAAGTACGGAACAACCTGGGGAAACCTTGGCTAATACCGTATACGCCCTGAGGGGGAAAGATTTATCGCTTTGGGATTGGCCCGCGTTGGATTAGCTGGTTGGTGTGGTAACGGCGCACCAAGGCGACGATCCATAACTGGTCTGAGAGGATGACCAGTCACACTGGGACTGAGACACGGCCCAGACTCCTACGGGAGGCAGCAGTGGGGAATATTGGACAATGGGCGAAAGCCTGATCCAGCCATGCCGCGTGAGTGAAGAAGGCCTTCGGGTTGTAAAGCTCTTTCAGCGGGGACGATGATGACGGTACCCGCAGAAGAAGCCCCGGCTAACTTCGTGCCAGCAGCCGCGGTAATACGAAGGGGGCTAGCGTTGTTCGGAATTACTGGGCGTAAAGCGCGCGTAGGCGGCTTTGTCAGTCAGGGGTGAAATCCCGGGGCTCAACCCCGGAACTGCCTTTGATACTGCAAGGCTTGAGTCCGTGAGAGGATGGTGGAATACCCAGTGTAGAGGTGAAATTCGTAGATATTGGGTGGAACACCGGTGGCGAAGGCGACCATCTGGCACGGTACTGACGCTGAGGTGCGAAAGCGTGGGGAGCAAACAGGATTAGATACCCTGGTAGTCCACGCTGTAAACGATGAGTGCCAGCTGTCGGAATGCATGCATTTCGGTGGCGCAGCTAACGCATTAAGCACTCCGCCTGGGGAGTACGGCCGCAAGGTTAAAACTCAAAGGAATTGACGGGGGCCCGCACAAGCGGTGGAGCATGTGGTTTAATTCGAAGCAACGCGCAGAACCTTACCAGCCCTTGACATGGGGATCGCGGAACCGGAGACGGTTCCTTCAGTTCGGCTGGATCCCACACAGGTGCTGCATGGCTGTCGTCAGCTCGTGTCGTGAGATGTTGGGTTAAGTCCCGCAACGAGCGCAACCCTCGTCCTCAGTTGCCATCATTAAGTTGGGCACTCTGGGGAAACTGCCGGTGACAAGCCGGAGGAAGGTGGGGATGACGTCAAGTCCTCATGGCCCTTACGGGCTGGGCTACACATGTGCTACAATGGCGACTACAGAGGGAAGCCACTTCGCGAGAAGGCGCAAATCCCAAAAAGTCGTCCCAGTTCGGATTGCACTCTGCAACTCGAGTGCATGAAGTCGGAATCGCTAGTAATCGTGGATCAGCACGCCACGGTGAATACGTTCCCGGGCCTTGTACACACCGCCCGTCACACCATGGGAGTTGGTTTTACCCGAAGACGGTTCGCTAACCGCAAGGAGGCAGCCGGCCACGGTAGGGTCAGCGACTGGGGTGAAGTCGTAACAAGGTAGCCGTAGGGGAACCTGCGGCTGGATCACCTCCTTTCAAGGATGTATCCGGGGCAACCTGGGTCACCGAGAACACAACGCCGTGATATCACGGCATCGCACCGAAAGGTGCACCCGATACGGTCGTCCTCGTATCCCTTCCGCAGTCAGACGGTACCATTCATGGTACACGCCGGTGCACAGGCTCGGGCCTGTAGCTCAGGTGGTTAGAGCGTACGCCTGATAAGCGTAAGGTCGCTGGTTCGAGTCCAGCCAGGCCCACCACCGATGCCCAGGGACACCCGCGGCCCAGGGGGCTTAGCTCAGCTGGGAGAGCGATAGCTTTGCAAGCTATAGGTCATCGGTTCGATCCCGATAGCCTCCACCACCGCGCCGCACTGACTGCAGGGAAATCCGTTCGGGGCCATGCCCCGATACCGTCTCGTTGTTATTCATTGTAAAGAAGCAAGCAATTAAAGGGTCTAGTGACCGCGTTGGATTGCAGACCGGCACGTGCCGTCCGGAAGCCCGGATGGCGATGCCATGAAGGACTGCATGTTCAACGCATAATGTATGAATGCTGTGTTCCGTGTGCAGTGGTTTTTTCCCTGCGCATGGGCTCTCAAGCGTGACAAGGGCATCTGGTGGATGCCTTGGCACTGGAAGGCGATGAAGGACGTGGCACCCTGCGAAAAGTTCCGGGGAGACGGGAGCAATCTTTGATCCGGAAATGTCCGAATGGGGAAACCCACCGCATCTGCGGTATCCACACCTGAATACATAGGGTGTGGAAGCGAACCCGGCGAACTGAAACATCTAAGTAGCCGGAGGAAAGGAAATCAACCGAGACTCCGCAAGTAGTGGCGAGCGAACGCGGACCAGCCCAGTGGCTGCAGTGAAACAACCGGAAACGTCTGGAAAGGCGTGCCAGAGCGGGTGACAGCCCCGTACGGGTAAAAAACACTGCAGTCCTCGAGTAAGGCGGGACACGTGAAATCCTGTCTGAACATGGGGGGACCACCCTCCAAGGCTAAGTACTCTCCAGTGACCGATAGTGAACCAGTACCGTGAGGGAAAGGTGAAAAGCACCCCGACAAGGGGAGTGAAACAGTTCCTGAAACCGGATGCCTACAAGCAGTCGGAGCGGAATTCCTCCGGGAATGTCCGTGACGGCGTACCTTTTGTATAATGGGTCAGCGACTTACCGTATCGAGCAAGCTTAAGCCGGCAGGTGTAGGCGAAGCGAAAGCGAGTCTGAACAGGGCGTTCAGTTCGATGCGGTAGACCCGAAACCAGGTGATCTAGCCATGGTCAGGTTGAAGGTGGAGTAACACCCACTGGAGGACCGAACCCACGTCTGTTGAAAAAGACGGGGATGAACTGTGGCTAGGGGTGAAAGGCCAATCAAACCTGGAAATAGCTGGTTCTCCGCGAAAGCTATTTAGGTAGCGCGTCGGATCTATACCGCCGGGGGTAGAGCACTGGATCGGGACGGGGGGCGCGAGCCTTACCAACTCGAACCAAACTCCGAATACCGGCGAGTACTGTCCGGCAGACAGACGGTGGGTGCTAAGGTCCATCGTCAAAAGGGAAACAGCCCAGACCGCCAGCTAAGGTCCCCAAGTCATGGCTAAGTGGGAAAGGATGTGGGACGGCCAAAACAACCAGGAGGTTGGCTTAGAAGCAGCCATCCTTTAAAGAAAGCGTAACAGCTCACTGGTCTAATCAAGCTGTCCTGCGCCGAAGATGTACCGGGGCTAAAGCCATGCACCGAAGCTGCGGGCTTGTCTATGACAAGCGGTAGCGGAGCGTTCCGTAAGCCGGCGAAGGCAAACTGTGAGGTTTGCTGGAGGTATCGGAAGTGAGAATGCTGACATGAGTAGCGACAAACAGGGTGAGAAACCCTGTCGCCGTAAGTCCAAGGGTTCCTGCGCAAGGCTAATCCGCGCAGGGTAAGCCGGCCCCTAAGGCGAGGCCGAAAGGCGTAGTCGATGGGAACCACGTTAATATTCGTGGGCCAGGTGGATGTGACGCCCGTCGTAAATCGTTGCTCCTTATCGGATTGAAGCAGCGGTGAAGACGGGCCAGGAAATAACACCACCAACAATGACCGTACCCGAAACCGACACAGGTGGACTGGTAGAGTATACCAAGGCGCTTGAGAGAACGATGTTGAAGGAACTAGGCAAATTACTCTCGTAACTTCGGAATAAGAGAGCCTCGCCCGTGGGCAACCACAGGCGAGGGGCACAGACCAGGGGGTGGCGACTGTTTATTAAAAACACAGGGCTCTGCGAAGTCGCAAGACGACGTATAGGGTCTGACGCCTGCCCGGTGCCGGAAGGTCAAGAGGAGGGGTGCAAGCTCCGAATTGAAGCCCCGGTAAACGGCGGCCGTAACTATAACGGTCCTAAGGTAGCGAAATTCCTTGTCGGGTAAGTTCCGACCTGCACGAATGGCGTAACGACTTCCCCGCTGTCTCCAACATCGACTCAGCGAAATTGAACTCTCCGTGAAGATGCGGAGTTCCCGCGGTCAGACGGAAAGACCCCGTGCACCTTTACTACAGCTTCACAGTGGCATCAGATATTGGATGTGTAGGATAGGCGGGAGGCTATGAAACCAGGGCGCCAGCCCAGGCGGAGCCACCCTTGAAATACCGCCCTTCCCGTATTTGATGTCTAACCGCGTCCCGTAAGCCGGGACCGGGACCCTGTGTGGCGGGTAGTTTGACTGGGGCGGTCGCCTCCCAAAGAGTAACGGAGGCGCGCAATGGTTGGCTCAGAGCGGTCGGAAATCGCTCGACGAGTGCAAGAGCAAAAGCCAGCCTGACTGCGACACCGACGGGTGGAGCAGAGACGAAAGTCGGTTCTAGTGATCCGGTGGTCCCTCGTGGAAGGGCCATCGCTCAACGGATAAAAGGTACGCCGGGGATAACAGGCTGATACTTCCCAAGAGTCCACATCGACGGAAGTGTTTGGCACCTCGATGTCGGCTCATCTCATCCTGGGGCTGGAGCAGGTCCCAAGGGTATGGCTGTTCGCCATTTAAAGAGGTACGTGAGCTGGGTTTAGAACGTCGTGAGACAGTTCGGTCCCTATCTGCCGTGGGTGTAGGATACTTGAGAGGAGCTGTCCCTAGTACGAGAGGACCGGGATGGACGTACCTCTGGTGTACCAGTTGTTCCGCCAGGAGCACCGCTGGGTAGCTATGTACGGATTGGATAACCGCTGAATGCATCTAAGCGGGAAACCATCCTCAAAACAAGGTATCCCTTGAGAGCCGTGGAAGACCACCACGTCAATAGGCCGGGTGTGAAAGCGTGGCAACACGTGAAGCTAACCGGTACTAATCGCTCGATAGGCTTCAGAGCCCGTGCGCAGTGGTAAAGCCACTCAAAAAGCACGGAACACACCATTCATACAAAAAAAAACTATACCCGATTTGTGAGATGTGATGACCTGGTGGTCATGGCGCTGGAAAAACACCCGATCCCTTCCCGAACTCGGCCGTGAAAAACAGCTGCGCCAATGGTACTTTGCCTCAAGGCACGGGAGAGTAGGGCGCCGCCAGGTCTTCTCATCTCTCAATTCAAAAAAA
>NZ_JAAVTF010000024.1:0-4080 GCF_012102665.1 Haematospirillum sp. 15-248
AGTTTGCAGGAGGACGCGGTGCCTTTTCCGCTTTCGCCGCAGAGCATTGACGCCATAGCTGAAGTCATCAGCGGCGGCGGTGGGAACAACCCGACGCCGCCAATTGGAATCTATCGCAGCGGCCCCAAAATTGAAAAATCCATGCGTGCCCGCAACGTTGATTTTCGTGTGAGCGGTTCCCGCGTGCCGTCATTGGTCGATTGCTTTCTGGATATCAATCGGGGCTTCGAGCCTTCAGCGGTTTTCCCGAGGGTCATTGAGGCCGCTGCCGACCCCCGAGATTTTGCCCACGCCGCCCATCGGGCGTCCGAAAACCAAAACAGGTGAGCCATTCATGCCTCCAATCTCCCGATTGAAGGGTATGAATCTGATTTGAAGACCACGATCAATACCATGATTGGGTTTGGAGCCTAACGACAATGGATAGTGGCTATGCCATATTTTTTGGCACCTAGAATATATTCTCTATCTTGGCTCTTTCCAGCCTAGTTAGTAAGTCATAGTTCCGTACAGGGCGGCCATAAGGCCGCCCTGTCTTGTATAGTTATTCTTCAATAGAGGGGCCAGGACCCAACTAAGCTTGGCAAGCTTGTACCTAAAGGGCGTTATAGACCAGATTTCCCTTAAACATTGTCCATAGCACTTTGGTTTCCTTGATGTTCTCGCTTGTCACCTGTTCCAGATTTCGATCCAGTAGGATCAGGTCAGCACTTTTTCCTACGCTAATGGAGCCAATCTCTTTCTCCCGCCCAATCACCTTGGCAGCGTTGAGGGTATATGCCTCCAAGATAGCCTGTCGGCTGATCTGCTCGCTGGCGGGGGGCAACAAGCCAAGTTCCCCTTGTCGGGTGATCGCGGTATACATGGCGAGGAAGGGGTTGGGGCTCGAGACTGGCCAATCACTGGCCCCAGCAATAATCGCGCCGCTTTGCAGCAGGCTGCCGGCCGGATAGAGGCGGGCCAACAGGGCCGGGGGCACTTTTCCCTCCAGTAGCGTGGTGGTCGCTATGTTTTTCCCGGCCCACAGCAGTTGCATCGACGCAGCCACATTGAGTGGTTTAAAGCGGGCAATACTGGCCGGGCTCACCACTTCCAGATGGGTGATGCTGTGCAGCAGGCCGTGATCCTGATTGTGGGTCCGGGCATAGGCGATGGCATCCAGTGCTTCATGGGCGGCCCGATCGCCGATGGCATGAAAATGAACGATCAGTTGATGGGCATCCGCGGTACGGATCAGCTCGTTGAAACGCTGCTTATCCAGATCATCCTTGCCGCTGTAACCAGGGCGATTGATGTAGGGCTCACTCAACTTGGCAGTCTGGGATGGATACTCGATGACACCATCTTGCAGGATTTTGATACCCACCAGTTTGACGTCCGGTGCATCTTGAAACTGCTCTTGCAGCGCCAATACGTCATCAATGATGGTGGGCGATGCGTGGATCCCCACCAGTGCCAGTGCGGATACATGTCCGGTCAGCTTTCCTTCCCGGGAGAGCATGCTGTACGCCGGTAACAGGCCGGTGTCACGGTGATCTGGCTCGGCGTTGAAGACGGGCGCGAGGGGACGAATGTTACTGATAGGATCCATCCATGCCGTAATGCCTACCTGATTTAGTTGCTTGGCGGCGGTCAGGATGGCACTGGCAATCGTCTCGTTGCTGACGGGAGGCAGCGCCTTGAGGATGGCATCCCACCCGCCTTCCGAGGCAAAGCCATTGAGCTTGCCGGATGGAGTGAGGCCGAAATTGTCTTTCAGCGTGGCATAACGACCAGCAAGGGACTCGGCATCAATGCCAGCCTTGCGCAGCATGGCCTGATTGGCCCAACCGGTGTGGGCATCAGACCCGGCAAGTACCACTGGGACCTGCTGGTACTGCGGGCCATTGAACACCTGATCGAGTAGGGGAAGCTGATGCCAGTAGTCGAGGGAGACATTGCTGTATAGCTGTACATCACCCAGTGTCAGGCGGGGATCATCCTTGCTGCCGGCCAGAAATTGCTGCACCTGCTCAACCTGATCCATGGCATCGGGAAAGTTAACCGTCATCCCCTGAAAACCGGCAAATGCCGCGTGAACATGGCTGTCGATGAGCCCAGGCATCAGGTACTTTCCTTTCAGATCAAGGCGTTTGGCATGGCTGCCAAGGCGGTCACTGACCTCTTGATAGCTGCCGACTGCCACGATCTTTTTACCTTCAATGCCAATTGCTTCCGGGTGAGGGTTCGCCGGATCGCCACTGTAAATGGTGCCGCCAAAGATCAGGGTCTGGCTCTGTGACTGGGCATTCGCGGCAGCGGGAAGCGTCACCAGCAGGCTGGCGAGAAACAGCGTTTTGATATTCATGGGCATAACTCCGTCGTTTCGGTGCCCGAAGGCTTCGAAGTTGGTGGGGTATCGGTTTATCGGTTGATCAGCGGGATACAGATATCAAACACGTAATGATCCCGGTCGGGGTCAGTGCCCTCGTGGTATTGCTCGTAACACGGGCGATCATCGCAGCTCAAACCTTTGCTCACCAACCAGCTAAACGCCGTCTCCCAGCAGGCGACCAGTTGATCGCCACGAGCGATAAACTGACTTATCGCATAGGGGCCCGCGGCGATGGCCTGTGTGGTTAAATGGCGCCCAGTGGGGATCTCTGGCCCCAGCTCGATGCAGACGTCAGTACGGCAGCGCGTCTCATCGGTAATATCGGGGATATCCCAATAGAGACTCAGGGTACCCGCCGGTGTCATCGCTTCGTCTGAGGCAAACAGGGCGAGCAAATCCCTATGGGCTTGCTCGCAGGTCTCCTTGCCATAGGGGCCCAGGCGGCGCATGTACGCGACGTGCCGTTCAGGCATCTGCTTGACGCTTGCCCCCTGCAACAGACCAAGGTGTTCAGTGACCGGGTGCATGACCAGGTCATCATAGGTTTCAAAAGGAAGGGGATCGTTTCCAATCTTGCTTTTCCAGTTTCCCCCCTGCTGCTGGCGGTATTCCGAGGGGCTCATGGCGAAGTGCAGGCGAAAGGCCTTGGCGAAATTCTGGGAGCTGGAGAACCCGGCGGCCAGCGCGAGGGTGGTGATGTCGCTCTGGGGGGAGGCTAGCAAGCGACGTGCTGCGCGCTCCATGCGCAGGCGCCGTGTAAATCCGGCGATGGTCTCGCCAACCATCGTCTTGAATATGCGGTGGAAGTGAAATGTGGAGATGCCTGCCGCCTCCGAGACCTCATCCAGACTCGGATTGTCATCCAGATGGTGGCTGATGTAGTCCATCGCCTTAAACACAGGTTTGCGATAGTCCAGAGTTATTTCCTTTTAGAACGAAGGTTAATCATGTTAGTAAACTTCTTGAATATATTCATTATGTGTGATTGTGGTAATGAAAATTCATATTATGAGCCCCAAGCCAAAAAGCAAATTCTGTCAAACTATGGCAAGTCACGTAATATTTTGCGTTTCCAATCTTGCTTTTCTTTCATGAGACTTTAGAAAAATTATTATTCATACGCCATATATAATTCAAATATTTGCTCAACAATAAGAGCGGTTGTCTTGTCTGGGCATGGCAAACGGCCGACCTTAATGGTTGTCTTCTCCTCTTCACGCAACCGAATGAATGTATTGGCGCCGGGGTTTTTCAGTAACATAGATCTATTGTAAAGTGTAACTTTACATGTTAATATCCACCCATGATAACAAGTTTCATGGCACAAGGGATTGCGCGCGTTTTACGAGACGGGGAATGCAAAGGGCGTCCGTCCCGACTTGTCTCGGCGCATCGACATCATTCTTTCAACACTCGATGCAGCTGACAGCCTCGACGATCTAAACCGCCCATCCTTGCAACTGCACGAGCTATCAGGTGCCTGCAAAGGAACGTGGGCTGTGAGCGTAAATAGCCCCTGGCGCATCACGTTCACGCACGAAAACGGAAAATTCAGCGTGCTGGACTTGGAATAATATCACTGAGAAAGGGAGAAAGAACGTGCCTATGCACAACCCACCCCACCCCGCTGAAGGTCTCAAAGATGATCTTGAAGCGTTGAACCTAACAACGGCACAAGCCGCAGAAGCGCTTGGCATAAGCCGTCA
>NZ_JAAVTF010000025.1:0-3402 GCF_012102665.1 Haematospirillum sp. 15-248
TGGGGCCGCTGCGATAGATTCCAATTGGCGGCGTCGGGTTGTTCCCACCGCCGCCGCTGATGACTTCAGCTATGGCGTCAATGCTCTGCGGCGAAAGCGGAAAAGGCACCGCGTCCTCCTGCAAACTGATAATAGCTACATGACGTAATCATGCGCCACCTCGCTATCGTAAACCTCCTTCACCGTCGCTGCGGATTTAATCGCCGCTCGGGCTGAAGCCTCCGTCAGGTCGATAGTGCGAAAGGTCCCTCCAACTTCGGCGATAACCTCGATGCGCCGGTATGTGCCCGCGTTAGCTTCAGCGTACTCCGCCAAGCCCCTCAGCTTCGGAAGAGCGTCACCAAACTGAATGCCGTGGGGATCGACGATATCAGCGACCACAGTGCCGTCGTCCAGCTGCGCAAAGAAGATGAAATCTGGCCGAACTATTTTTATGTCGCCGCCTTCTTCATAGGTTACGCCCAACGAATCCTGACTCGCACGGGCTGGGTTTCGATACCAGGCGACCGTACCGGCTCGCTCCAACTCGGCCTTGACGACCTTGCCTTCCCATGAATTGAAGTCGCCGGGGAAAAGGCCATCCTCATCGCAAAGCATGTGCCTTTCGAAGCGTGGTAGCGGCTCTTCGGTGCCGTCGGCCTTGCGCGCCGTGGTCATCTGAAGCCAAGTGTTGGGCCGTGCAAGATCGACATCCAACGGATCAGCGCTCATTTCCCGGATTTGGCGATAGACGTCTTGACGTTCATCGGAAAGGCTCTTGATTTGAACCCGGTAATTGGTCAACCACTGGTTTGACAGCTTCTCCGCAGCCGTCTCAAGATCGTCCTTCAGATCAGGGACAAGCCCAAGCGCCGCAATCACGGTATGAGCCTCGATCAGCGCTTCCTCGGGATCGTCATCCTCTTCGGCTTTGCTGGCAAGGTGTTCACTGTAGGTCGTGGCAAGGTCAGGGCTGATAACCCGCGCCGCGCGTTTGTATGCGTCTTCGATGACGGCGTAGTCGGCAGCTTCGACAAAATCGTCGAAGGTCATTTCCTTGGTTTCTACATCCGCCTTCACCGTCTTCCCTTCAACGGTCATCACTGAGTCGCGGGCTTTCTTGATTTCTTCGGCATACCGGACTTGTGCGCCGTCCAGAACCTTGTGCAATTCGGCATGAGCTTTCTTGCCGGCGTCCGCGAGGAGGCCGTCAACAGCCAGTTCGTGAGCAAGCGCCGTTAGCCGTTTGACCGGGCGAGCCTGCCGCTTCGGCAAGGTTTGCGACGGCAAGGAAAGCAGCTTTTGCCAAACGTTCTCAGAGATTGCCGGATTGGGCTTCATCTCGCGCGGATTGATCAGCACCCGCCGACCGGGCAGTTCCTCGCCAGCTTCGCCGCCTGACATGAGCGCGGCGACAACGGCCTCAACCGATTTCTTGTCAAAATGAGGGAGAAGGCAATCGACCGCGTTCAGCCGGTCGTTACCGGGGATACGCCGTGCCAGTGGCGTGCGCACCATTCGACCGAGAAGCTGGGTGATGTGGGTCTTGTCCGTTGCCGCCCGGAAGGAAACCATGACTTCCGCACGCGGGCAGTCCCAGCCTGTGCTGATAGCGTCCTTGGCAATCAGAATGCGTACCCAATCGGATTCCTGAACTCGTTCCGGTGCGATGTAGGGGGCCGTATGTCGGCCAAAGGTCTCGGTTTTGTGTTCACCGAAAACGTTGGCGATAGAGTCGTGCTGAAGCTCTGGCCATTGCTCGAAGATCGTGTCGAGCCATAGGCCGATTTCGTTGTGGTCCGGGGAGTTTGGAACCTGCAACACCATGAGGGGCAGAACGGTATCGGCGTCATCCTGCTGCTTGGCGTACTCCGCCCAGGCGTTCGAGATATCACTCAGCTTGGCCGTGCCGCGACGCAGAAGCACGGTTGAAAAATCGCCGGTCTCGTCGGGCACATCGAGGTTGATCGTGTCTTTCAGAAGGCCCGAATCCTGCACCTTCTTTGCATCGACAATCACGTTGGGCAGGGTGCTACGGTCCTGCATACCGGAAACGGCATCGTTGAATCGTTGAACGGTTGCGGAGATACCCCAGACAATCGGGATACCGGGCACTGCGCCCGAACCGTTGATGAGCTGCTTGACGATTGTCGGTTTGCCGTCGCCGTTGGACCGACCACCCTCTTTCATACCTCGATGGGCTTCATCGAGGATCAGGTACAGGGTTAGGTCGGGATCTTCGATGGTGTTCTGGATCGTATCCCAGATCGTATGCGACCGCATGTCCGGCATAATGCGTTGGCCGTCTGCCGTTTCCAGCGTGGGGTCGTTGGGATCGTGCCCGCGCACCAGAAGGCTGTTCTTGGACAGTTTCTGCGTGTTCAGGAAGTAGATTTTGCCGGGCCGGAATTTCTCTCCAGCGAAACTGTTCCCGACGCTGACCAGATCGGAGATGGTGAGCTTGTCGGACGCTTCCTGAAGCCGCCAGCGGGATTGCTCGTTCAGAGACGGGTCATCGCTGAACCAGATCACCACAGCACCTGGATCAGCCTCGAAGTCGAAATCGTCGTTACCATAGAAAAGGGATTCAAAGACTGCTGCCGCCATGACGGTCTTGCCCGCGCCGGTCGTCGCAGTCAGCGAGAAAGCGTGCTTGTCACGGTCTTCATGCCAGCGTTTGCGGGCTTTCTTCAGCCGGTCCAGAACCTCTTTGACGGCCTCGTCCTGATAATCCTTCAACGTAAACTTCATGACTCAGCGCCCCATCGAGAATCGGAAATTTGTCAGGTACGACTCGTAGAGCCGTACCGGCTCGACGGCATCGGGCAAATGGCGCGTGACCGCCTGGAAGCGCCGGTCGTCATCTGTCACGATATAGGCAATTCGAATGGTGCCCTTGGCTTCCACCGCTTTGCAAAAGGCGGTCGCCTTGTCCAAGTCGGTCAGCAGGCCGTAGGTATCCGCCATTTCCCACCCGTCGGCGGGGATTGCGTCGATCCGCCTGCCTTCACTGCCGGCTCGCATCCACAGGAGCGGCGCAACATGCGCGAACGCGCGATTGTGGCTGACCGCAACCGGCGTTTCATAGGTCAGGGTGAAGAACTCGGCGTTCTCCTCGAAGCCCTCGGCCATGGGGAACTCATCGGTGAACTTGTAGCCCCCCTTGATTGGTTCGCCGTCTGGCGTCTTCCCGGTGATCGCAGCGGCGATACGGGGCTTGGTGATGTAGTCGCAAATGCCCCACCGTTCCCACTCGGGATCGCCGGGGCGTAAGCCGTTTCTTCGGAGCGCAGCGTGTTCGTCAGCAGCAACTTCGTTGTTTGTAATGGAAATCGACTGGCGGCACCCACTGTCCTGTCTATTTAGACGCATGACTGCATGGGCGGTTGTTCCGGACCCGGAAAAAAAATCCAGGACGACGGC
>NZ_JAAVTF010000026.1:0-2929 GCF_012102665.1 Haematospirillum sp. 15-248
TACGGTCGAGGTGAAAGACATACCAAAACCGGCAAAGGCAAAACAGAAAAAGCAAACGGCCTGAGATAAGCCGCAAAACAGAAGGGCCACACACGTTGTGGCCCTTGGTTCTTTTGTAGAAATGGCGGTGATCCGGCAGTACGTATTTAAGCAGATTTTCATATACTCAAATTATCATCAGCTCATATCATCAATTGATGCGACCATTTCACGAAGGATATCCGAAACGCTGCGCCCAGTCCTTGCTGCGTGAATTTTCAGCTTAGTATGCTCGATGCGGTCAAGCTCAAAGTTGACCCGAACGGTGTCTGTTCTTTCCGCAAGGTCGGACAGGGTTGGTCCCGCCTTTGTTGCACTGGGACGCCCGGCGACGATACCCAATCTTGATTTACTCATATCATCTCCTCCTTATCTGATTTCTTCCTTATATCGCCGGAACCGGGGTTTCGATGAGCGCCCGCACCTCTGCTGTCAGCGCCCGCATTTCTTCAGCGGCCTCACCGTTTGGATCCTGATCAAGAGCCGTCATGCCACTTGCCGCGCTGCCGGGATAAATCACACGCTGTGTAATACGTGATTCAAGAACCGGTAGCTCGTAACCCAAAAGAATATCCGTAACTTCTGCACCGATACGCGTTCCCTTGATCGCACGCGATATCACGAAGGCGGCCTTGAGCCTGCCATCTGTTATTTCGATGCGCTGCTTAACCAAGTCAACAAGGTCAGAGGTTGCCCATATGTCGTAAGGCGATGGCTGGACAGGAACAAGAACAAAGTCAGCTGCCTTCATGGCTGAAACAGCCAGATCATGAGCCTGCGGTGCGCCATCAATAACAACGTAGTCCTTGCGGGCGACACTTTTGAGATCCCGTTCGATTGTAGGGCGATCAATACCAACGACAGGAAGAGGCTGATCATCACGTACCGCTGCCCAGTCCCGTGCGCTGCCCTGCGGATCAGAGTCAACGAGAAGGACATCTGCCCCCCCAAGCTGAAGGGTACGGGCAAGATGGGTGGCAATCGTTGTTTTACCTGCCCCGCCTTTTTGGTTCAGTACGGCGATAACATACATGTGCGCCTCGTGAGTTGGTGAGTTTAAAAGTAATTACTCTATTAACGTATGGCAAGATGATTAATTAAGTAAAAGCATTTTTTGATTATCTACGTCTTATGAGTAAATACACACGTCGTAAAAACGGCCGTTTTTACGACGGGGGAAATGTTTTGGGTGCCAAATAGGATTACAGCCCCAGCCCTGGGTGCCGGAACTCAAGAAATCGATATTCCCGTACTTCCTTATAAGCCCCCATATATATCTATTAGAAACTAGCGTGATTCTTATCTGATATCAAAATCATTTCCCATTGATCTTTTTTGGAAATCAGGACTATATCTTATAGCCGCATTGATATCAGGAGGATTTCAGAATGATTGTTGTGGTTGGAGGGATAAAAGGCGGGTCAGGTAAAACGACTGTTGCCACAAATCTTGCAATTATTCGTGCCGCAGCTGGTAAGGACGTGCTTCTGGTTGACGCAGATGATCAAGAGACATCGACGGACTTCACCGCTTTGCGAAATGAATCCCTAGAAAAGGGTGCAGGCTATACCAGCATCAAATTAACGGGTGCAGCCGTCAGAACGGAAATCCAGAGGCTGGCCAACAAGTACGATGATATCATCATTGACACAGGCGGGAGAGACACGACAAGCCAACGCGCAGCCCTCACTGTAGCGGATACGGTGCTTGTGCCATTTGTTCCCCGTTCCTTTGATGTATGGACACTTGAGCGCATTGGGCAGCTTGTCGAAGAAATGCGGGCGGCTAATCCGACCCTTGTCGCCTATACCTTCCTGAACAGAGCCGATCCTCGTGGGCAAGATAATGATGCAGCTGCCGAGGTATTGCAGGAAACGGGGGCGCTCATCTTTATTGATACGCCCCTTGGCGGGCGAAAAGCATATAGCAATGCTGCTGCTCATGGGCTTTCTGTTGTGGAGTTGAAGCCAGCAGACCAGAAGGCAGTAGAAGAAATCATGAAACTACACCGATTTGTTTTTGATATCAAAATAGCATCAAAAACAAATCAAGAAGCTATGGAGGTGTAGTCATGGCTATCGCCAGAAAGCCGCAGAAAACAGAGGTCGGGTCAGGCGTTGATGTGGATGCTCTTATTAACAAAGGGGGCAGTGTTGCCCAAATCAGTCAACCCGTATCAGATGTGACGTTACCTGCTGAAAAGCAGGTGGCTTTGCGTATCCCTGTGAACATGCTTGGTGGCATAGACAGCAGACTCAAAAAGCGTGCTGTCCGCATTCCCCGCCATACATGGATTCTTGAGGCGATAGCCGAAAAACTGGAGCGGGAGGAGCAGGGTCAAATAACATGATCCTTTGTGCGGCTGGAAAGCTGCCATCAGCAATGTATTTATCGTGTTGGTTGTTCTGGATTTGTTAAGCTTTGTTACGACGGCATAACCTGAACGAGATGGAGACAGTGGTAGTATGGCAAAAGCAGCTGGAACGCTTTGCAAGAAAGAGGCAGATAATGATGAAGATGTCATTATCGCTCGGGTTATCGCACCGAGACATCTTTGGAACAAGGTACGTGTACACGGTATAATGCAGAAGAAGACCCTGCCTGAAATCTGCACAAGAAGCCTTGAGTCATACTTGCTTGTTCATGAACACAATGACCTCAATAAATTCCTTTTGTCTGCCAAGAAGATGAACATCGGCTTGTGGGACTATGTTGTTCACCTCCTTGAAGAAGCAGAAAAAAAATAACGTTTCTGCGCTGAATGCATTTCTGACGCCATGCCGATACCACCCGGCATGGCGTTCTGATTCAGACCGTTTGCTTTTTCTGTTTTGCCTTTGCCTTTGCCTTTGCTTTTGCCGGTTTTGGTATGTCTTTCACCTCGACCGTG
>NZ_JAAVTF010000027.1:0-2465 GCF_012102665.1 Haematospirillum sp. 15-248
CCCGATGCATCCGGGTTGACAGTCTTTGCCGATACGTCCGGGGACACGAAAGAGGATTTCTCCGTGCGCCTGAACGGCGTAACCACACTATCCGCCCAAAACCTCATTCTGGACACAACGAGGGTTGCCGCAATACTCCCTGACAACCCCGTAAGAGAGGATACTATACCTCATAATGAAGGTGCTGAAGGCGCTGTTTATAAAAGTAGCTTTGCCACTGGACCGGTGACGATAACACTGGGTATGAACGAGCCATCTCCTGTTCTTGTTAATGGCGTCCAGGTTGCTGAGATCATTGATTATAATCACTTGGATGGGGGCGCTTTTGACGATCACCTGACAGGTAATGACCTTAACAACATATTCCATTCCAGCGGTGGCCATGACACCATCGATGGCCAAGGGGGCTGCGACTATATGGACTATAATGCAGAACAGGACCATATCGTCGTGACACTGGCTGATGGTGGCCGGGATTCCGTCGTTCGTGTCAATGGTATTGACAAAGATACCTTGAGGAATATTGAGGCCGTCATTGGTGGGGCTGGAGATGACAGAATAACGGGCAATGACGGTAACAATATCCTGTTGGGTAACGCAGGCAATGATATCCTGAAGGGCGGTGCAGGTGATGATGCCCTGCATGGTGGCGATGGTGATGATCATTTGGATGGAGGATCCGGCAATGACTTTCTGGCAGGGGGGGCAGGAAAAGACTCTGTCAGCTATGCCAGCTATACGGACTCACTTGATGTAAAGTTGCGTGGCGAAACTTGGGGAACCGTGTCTATTGGTACCGGCGAGAAAGATTATCTTCACTCTATTGAAATCTTTGTTGCTGGCAGCGGCGATGACAGATTGCGTGTAGAGCAACTGACATCAACCCTGTCCGGCGGTGCGGGTGCGGATACATTCAGTTACAATGGATCATCTACTTCTGGTACGATCATAGGAGGTTGGCACCAGATACTGGATTTCAATGCCGCTGAAGGCGACCGGATTGATCTCTCTCATCTGAGCCAAGGCCTGTTAGTTAATCATTTCAGCAACACGGGACCAGCCAGAAACGCTGTCTGGGCAGAGCCACTTGGCAAAAAAGACCTGTTTTTGCGTATTGAAGCTACAGGTGACGATACTTCCGACTTCTCAATCCTGTTAGAGAACACCTCTTCTGTATCTGCATCAGATTTTATTTTCTCGTAATGTTCTGACATAAAGCTAGCCGCTGTTCCTGATGGTATCGGGAACAGCGGTTCAGATTTTCCCGAACGGGCATGGTGTCCTTATCCAACGATGTTGGGTTTGTTGGCTGGATATGAACTCAGCCCGCTAGCGTGCGTCCAGGACTTGCTATCAGCTTTCTTGCGCACTGACCTCGCCACCCATATCGGGGCTTTCCTGCATCAGGTCTTCTTTTGTGAAGCCGAAGCGGGTGATGGTTTCCAGGCTTTCGACCTCGACCCAGACCGGGTCCAGTTTCGGCCCCTTGTATTCGGGTTTTCCGTAGTTTTCCGGGTACGTCCGGGTGTCGGTCATGGTGGTCATGGTGCCACGCAGCAGGCGCATGAATTCAGCGTGGGCCGGGGTGCCCTTGATGGCGTCCAGATCGGCACGGGTGTTGATGATGGTCATCCGTTAAAAACTCCGTTGGGAAGGTCAGGGAAGAATCCGGTGGGCACAGACGCCACGGGCGCTGGTGTGGCTCGCCACGTACACCGGGGCGTTGTTCCAGCCCGAGCAACGAGAACCTGAATAAGACCTGTCGTTCCAGGCACCACCCAAGATCACGGCATTCGACAATTGGTATGTACTGCCACGCCCTCCCGTGTTCGCCGCCCACGAGGACGAACCATGCGAACCGCCAAAATCACGCCCCCACACATACATACATCCGGTCGCCTGGATCACGCCCCACCTCGAGGTATACTTGGCCTGAAGGCCCGTGGTGCGTGGATCAGACCCCATCGATTCGTTCTCGGTAGTGCCATAGGCCAGTGCCGAAAATTCGGCGTACGAGGGCAGCTGCTTGCCATGCGCCTGCATCACCTCGGCAGCTTCCCACCAGTTGAGCGAGCTATATGTCAGGGAGACATCGCCTGCAAACTGGGCCGGAATTTTCGGTGGGCTTGCACCATCGGCAATGGTGACGCCATACTTGCTGGTGCCGTCCGTATTGTGGTTGACACCCAGCAGATAGATATCGGCCCAGAAGCTGTCCGCCACCAGAGTCATGCCGCGCGGGTCCTTGCTCGCCGGGCGGAACTTCAGATCCCACAGCGCGTACGGGTTGATCGCCGGGCTGGTGTCGCCGCCCGCCTGTGCCGTCGCGTTGCCGCCGGGCGCATAGTGGAAGCCGCCGATCTTGCGCGCGTTGGCTGCCGTATAGCCGACCGGGGCCTTGAAGTTGGCATCGGCGCGCACGGATCCATCGGCGCAGACGTACACCGCGTAGTCGGTGCCTGGGG
>NZ_JAAVTF010000028.1:0-2160 GCF_012102665.1 Haematospirillum sp. 15-248
TTTTACTTTCTATACCTGCATTGACATTTCATAGTGTTGTCGCTAGCTGTGAAGGCTGGGGTATCTGGTTGCACGCCCCCGCACTGTATCCAGGAAAGGACAACAGCAATGAGCAGCGTACAGGACAACGAAGCCCTGCCTTTCATAGGCAACGGTATCTTTCATGGCGTGGACTGGCTGACCGTTTCACCGGAAGACGCCGATGACTATGACGACATTGTGCCAAGCATGGATGAGATCATCGCCCATATTCCGCCTGAACTTCTGCCGCCACGCGTTGATGTCGGGACAGCGGTTGCCATGGGCTGGGACGGTCGTGACACCGATCCTGCGGTCTCTGTTGACGAGATCTGGGAAGATGTTTACCGCATCGCCCGCAAGATTATCCGGGTCAAACGCCGCCGTGAAGCCGAAGCCGCTGCACAGGCCGCCAACGCCCCCTGATCGTCATCCGCTCTTTCCCCGTTGCCCGTCAACCGGTTAAATGTCGTGTATACATACGACACAGACCGGAGGAAACGTCATGCTGGTCGCCATTTACGCGCGCCACAGCACCGACAAACAGGACACATCCAGCGCCGATCAGGTGGCCCGGTGTGTCCAGTTTTGCGCAGACAGGGGGTGGACTGTATCCCACATTTTCGCCGACGAGGCGTTGTCAGGAGCCACCATGTCCCACCGCGAGAATGCCAAGGCGCTGGTTGCCGCCGCCCTGGCCGGTGAATTCGAGAAAGTGTTGAGCGAGGACTTGTCACGCCTGTCCCGCAGCCAGTCCGATATTGCCGCGCTGTACGAGAAACTGCGCTTCATGGGGATCGATATTGAGACCATCGCGGACGGAACCATCAACGAGCTGCATATCGGCCTGAAAGGCACGATGAACGCGCTGTACCTGCGGGACCTTGCCGACAAGACCCGGCGCGGGTTGCGGGCCATCACGCTGCGCGGGAAAATCCCCGGCGGCTTGTGCTATGGCTATCGCACCAAACACCGCCTGGATGAGAAAGGCGAACTGGTCCGTGGCGAGCGCGAGATTCATCCGGCGGAGGCGGAGGTCATCCGGCGTATCTACAGCGAGTACCATGACGGGGCCATTCTGAGTGAAATCTGTGAAGGCCTGAACGACGACGGCATTGCGTCGCCGCGCGGCGGAACGTGGTCCATATCCGCTCTGGTCGGAACGGCATCCCGGCAAACCGGCGTCCTGCGCCATACGCTGTACAAAGGCTGGATCACCTGGAACCGGCAGGAATACCGGGTCAATCCCGAAACCGGAAAACGGAACTGTGTCGTACGGCCTCAAAGTGAATGGCTGCGGATACCGGTTCCGGAGCTCGCGATTGTGGACGAGGACCTGTTCGATGCGGTCCAGCGCATGATTGAAGACCGGTCTTCCATGCGTCATATCCGCGCCGCCGATGCCAAGGCCCGCAGCCGGGAGCGGGCGATGGAACGCCAGCGCAAGGCCCGCTCGCTCCAGATGAAGACCGGCCAGACCGGAAGCTGGTTCTTCACGCGCCGCTTGCGGTGCGCCGAAACCGGCCACACGTTGACTGCCGCCCCGCCGGGTTATTACGGATCACGCCGGACCGCCTTGTGGATGATCCCGCGTGAAACCATCATTGTCCAAGGTCTGGAAGCGCTGAATACGGTCGATCTGGACACCATCCGCACCTTCCAGGAGACGCTTTCACCGGACCGGCAACGCCACGAAAGCGCCATTGAACGGCTGCAACAACAGATCGACCAGGCAACAGATGAGGTCAAGGCACTGCTGTCCGATCTCGGAAACCGGACCAACCGCCCCGTCATCCGGTCCTTTCTGGACGACAAGGAAAAGCAGATCACCAACGCACGCCTTCAGCTCTATACGCACCAGCGGGAACTGGACAAGCTGATTTTCCGCACCGACCTTGCCAACGAAAGCCTGAACCGCTGGAAACGCCTTCTGGCCCGCCTGAAGCACGATCCGTCCGACGGTCTGTCCACAGTTCTTGTGCGCACCTGTATCAACCGGCTGTTTGTTCATGTGGAACGCAATGCCGATGACGAGCCGGTCCGCCTCTGGTGCACGGCTGATATCAACGTGCCTGAACTGCTGAAGCTCAACACCGCCATCATGCCATGGGACCTGATCCCCGAGCCATGGTCGAGGGCCGC
>NZ_JAAVTF010000029.1:0-2090 GCF_012102665.1 Haematospirillum sp. 15-248
TTCATTCTACCAGCACCATGGCTTCATAGTGCTGCCTGACGCGCCGCGCATGCTGTTCCTGCCTCTGGCGACCATCCGGGGACTGCCGTAAAAACCATTGCGCAGCACCAAGCTACCAACCACGGCCATGGCATGACGGTATTTCGCCTGAATCTGGATACGGGAAATTCAATGGACACAATAATCAGCGCACTTAACGCAGGCGCCTCGGTGTTTATAGCTGCAATTGCATTCTGTTCGCTAAAAACATGGCAGTGCCAGGACAAAGCCAAAAACAAAGCAGAACTTCTCAATGCAGTACTGGACGCTTTTCATACTTACGCCATGAACCTTACCAGGTCGTCAGAAGCCCTGAGGTTCATAAGAAAAAGTATGAACGGCAAATGGAAAAAGACAGGTAGAGATCCGATATTTGAAATTGCCTATATTCAGAGAAATGGAATGCCTGACAGGAAAAATCTGGAGAAGGCGTTGCTGGATTCCCAACTGCCAGAAAACAGGCTTCGTGACTTGATATTAATAGTTACTTGAATCCTATTAATTAAACGGGGAAGACGCCAGTAAAATACCACCATAAATGGGGCATCGCTCCCAGCGCGAAACACAGGGGGGCCGTGTCTGCACAATCAGGGATAGCCGCGCTTCTCAAACCAGCTTTGGCAGAACTTCACGAAGTGGCGCTCCGGGCACTTTGGTATGATTTCGTTCTCGCCAAGCCATGAGCGCCATTCCTGCTCCAGATAGTGAATATCCCAACCCGGCGCGGCGTTGCGGGCATCGCCGAACACATCGGCATCGAGCCCTCCCGCCCACGGCTCGACTGGTGCCAACGCCGCCTTCATCGTGCCCCGGTTCTTGAACGTGACCATGCCCTCCTTCTCATCAAAGGTTACATGGTAGTCCGGCAGGTGATCGGTTATCGACAGTTCCCGCAGCGAGCGCCGGAACTCTTTCACCGAGGACTTCGATCCCGATTTATTGAACAAGACTGCGGGCGAAACCTTCCAGGAAGCCTGCTGGCCGCAGTGCTTACGCGCCAGCTCGTAAATCCGCCGCTCAATCGGTCTCCGCAGCCGGAAATAATCACGGTGCAGGGTCAGCACTTCATTGTGCCGTATCGCGTTGAACACCCAATCTGAGAGGGTGATTTCGCAGGAGATCAGGCGGCCATCGAGGCCATGCTTGCGGCGGATGGATGAAGCGTCGATCAGGCCAAACGTGTCAGTCTGCTCTTCATCGCCTGTGCGAATGTTGGTCGAGATCGTCGTGCCGCGAATACGCTCGATAGCATCTTGCAGCGCCTCGTAGTCCTTCCCTGCCGTGCCACGATTTGTGAAGATCAGCAAGTCCCGGCTGTTGATGCGCACCCGCTTGGAGACAGGTTCGTTGTTCTTCAGTTTCGCCATGATCTGCGAAATGCAGTAGATCAGAATGTCCTTGTCGTAGATCGTGGCGAGCCCTTTGACGCTCGGCGTCACCTGTAGCCACTGACCATTGTGCTCATAGCGCCGGATGCTTGTCTCTGGCTTCTTCGAGAGCGAGTAGAACGGATGCTCCATTTGCGGCATCACGTCCACGCAACCAAGTGAGCATGTTTTTCGCAAAACCTGTTGAAGCCTGCCTTTCAGCCCACGCCCGAACCCGAACCCTGTCGTCTCCGGGTACCGTCGCCGTGGTTACCGACGTCGGCTTGGCGTGCTTTATTTTCCGTTTTCTGAGACGGAAACGGTTAAAAAATTCCCCCTTTCTCACGCTTGCGTTGAGCACGGCCCGGCCGTGCGAATAAGCATCCTCATGGAATGAGGACAGGAGGTGGGCCCACCTCCTCTATCCTGCCGGTGGGTACGACGTAGAAACTTTTGGAAACTCGTAGAAACTCGTAGAATACCACTTAGATACTTGCCAATTTCATTTGCACCCCTGTTCGCAGTTATACATACTGTCTATTTCCACTTTACATGGCTTTTACTTTCTATACCTGCATTGACATTTCATAGTGTTGTCGCTAGCTGTGAAGGCTGGGGTATCTGGTTGCACGCCCCCGCACTGTATCCAGGAAAGGACAACAGCAATGAGCAGCGTACAGGACA